>JAITNG010000117.1 GCA_031290595.1 Oscillospiraceae bacterium | reverse complement strand
AGATTTGAACGGTTTGCAACATTTTTTAGTCGGAAACGTTTCAGCTATTGACAATTCCCTGCCGATGTGTTATTGTTTTCCCGGCTTTTGTTACTTTGATTTATTTTTATATTCAACATGGATGAGGGAAAAGGAAAATGGAAACACGGGTAGGGAAACACATCGGCATCCTGACTTCCGGCGGGGATAGCCCCGGCATGAACGCGGCGATACGCGCGGTCGTTTTGGCTGCGCGGGAACAGGGCTTCCGGACGCTGGGGATCCGCAGGGGCTACCGGGGGCTTTGCGCGGGGGATTGGTTCCTCCTCACGCCGGAAAGTGTGGAAGGGATTGAGCGCAGCGGCGGCACCATCCTGCGTTCGGCGCGGATGGAAGAGTTCAAGGAAAAAGAAACCCGCGCACAGGCGATTGCCGGGGCGAAGGCCGCCGGGATCGAAGGGCTGATCGTCATCGGGGGCGACGGCTCCTTTGCGGGCGCACGTGAGCTTTCAGGAGAAGGCCTGCCCTGCATCGGTTTGCCCGGGACGATTGACAACGACATCGTCTGCACCGAATTCACCATTGGCTACGACACGGCGCTCAACACCGTCATCGCCATGGCCGACGCCATTGCGGATACCGCCCGTTCCCACGACCGCTGCGTTGTGGTCGAGGTGATGGGCAACACGGCGGGCGACCTGACGCTCTACAGCGGGCTGGCTTGCGGCGCGACGGCGGTGCTGCTGCTGGAAGAAACGAACTTCTGCGAAGAAAAAGCCTGGAACGAAGCGAAGGGCAAAAACGTGCTGCGCTTCCTCCCCAACCCGGCGGAGGTGGAGCGGCTGAACCAACTGGTGGCCGCACGCGTGTGCGCGGCCAAACGCGCCGGGCAAAACCACTTCCTGGTCTTTGTGGCCGAGGGTATCACCGGCAAAAAGGATGGCTTTGGCCAAACCCGCTACCCCGGCGGCACGGATGCGCTGGCCGCCGCCGTGGAAGCCATCACCGCCCAAACGCTCGGCAGCGCGGTGGAATCCCGGGCACAGGTGCTGGCCTATGTGCAGCGGGGGGGCAACCCCACCGCACGCGACCGCATCCTGGCCAGCCAGATGGGCGATTACGCCGTGCAGCTGCTCCGTGAGGGCAAGCAAAACCAGGTGGTGATTGCACGCCGGGGCGAAATCATCGGCATTGATATTGATGAAGCCCTGCGCCAGCAAAAAGAGAAGAAGGTGGGCGTCAACCTGGGGGCATACCTGAACCCGAAGGATAGCGCCCTCACAGCGCGGCTCTCCATCGCCAGCGTTGCTGGCGACGCCAATCAAGTTGGTGATATTGCATGAACGAAGTGACCCTGGCCGAATGCGCCGCCCTGCGTAGGCAGTGCCTGGAACGGGAGTTCAACCGCATGAACGAGATGCAGCGCCAGGCGGTGTTTTGCGTGGAAGGCCCGCTGCTGGTGCTGGCGGGCGCGGGCAGCGGGAAGACGACGGTGCTAGTCAACCGCATCGCCAACATCATCCGCCACGGGGACGCCTGGGCGACCCAGGCATTTGAAGCCCCCCCGGAGGAACGGGATCTGGCCGACCTGCGGGCGGCCGCCGCCGGGGATACCGAAGCGGCACGCCGCGTGGAAGGCCATTTAAGCTACCATGCGCCGCGCCCCTGGAACATCCTGGCCATCACCTTCACCAACAAGGCGGCGGGGGAAATGAAGGCGCGGCTGCGCACGATGCTAGGGTCGGACGCCGACGACCTCTGGGCGGGTACCTTCCATTCCATTTGCGCCAAGCTGTTGCGGCGGCACGACGGCGGTCTGCGGGGCTTTGATTCCCATTTTGCCATTTATGACACCGACGACAGCCGCCGCGTGATGAAGGAAGTCCAGCGGCAGCTGCAAATCGATGAAAAATACCTGCCGCACAAGCAGATTTTGAGCGCCATCGGCCGGGCGAAGGATCAGCTGACCAGCCCGGCGGAATACGCAAAACAGGCCGCCGGCGACCAGCGCAAGCAGCAGATCGCCCGCGCCTACGCCAAATACCAACAGCTGCTGCTGGGCGCAAACGCCATGGATTTTGACGACATCATCTGCCACACCGTGCGCTTGCTGGAAGAAAACGCACAGGTGCGCGAACAATACCAGCGCCGGTTCCGCTATATTCTGGTCGATGAATACCAGGATACCAACGGCGCACAGGATCGCCTGGTGGAGTTGCTGGCGGCCAGCTGGGGAAACCTCTGCGTGGTGGGCGACGACGACCAGAGCATCTATAAGTTCCGGGGCGCGGCGGTGGAAAACATCCTCAATTTTGAACAGCGCCACCCCAAAGCGAAGGTGATCCGCCTGGAACAAAACTACCGCTCCACCCAAAGCATTCTGGACGCCGCCAATGCGGTGATCGCCCACAACAGCGGCCGCAAGGGCAAGACGCTCTGGACGGGCAACGGCGCGGGCGAAGCGATCCGCTGGGATTGCCTGGAGGATGAACGGAACGAAGCGGCTTGCATCGCCGAAACCATCCAGACCAACGCAGCCAACGGCATCCCCTTTGGGGCGCACGCGGTGCTATACCGCATGAACGCCCTTTCCAATACGCTCGAAACCGCGTTCGTCCGCGCGGGGATCCCCTATCGCATCATCGGCGGGCATCGCTTTTATGACCGCAAGGAAATCAAGGATATGCTGGCATACCTGACGGTGCTGGCCAACCCGGCGGATGAAATCCGTCTGCGGCGCATCATCAACGAACCCCGGCGCGGGGTCGGCGAAACTTCCGTGCAAGCCGCCGCCACGCTGGCCGCCCAAGAAAACGTCACGCTGTATGAAATATTCCTGCGGGCGAACGAATACGCCAATCTTTCCCGCGTAGCCAAGCGCATCAAGCCCTTCACAGACATGATGCAAGCCCTGCGGCGCGATATGCAGAAGCTGCGGCTGCCGGAGCTGCTGGAACAGCTCCTGCTGCAAAGCGGCTACACCGCCGCGCTGGCGCTGGAACCCGATACATACGAAGACCGCATGGAGAACCTGCAAGAGCTTTCTTCCAACCTGCTGCGCTACGAGGAGGAATCGCCGGAGCCGACGCTCTGGGGCTTTTTGGAAGAAATCGCCCTGCTTTCCGATATTGACCAGTTCAATGCCGAAGCGGATACCGCCGTGCTGATGACCCTGCATTCGGCCAAGGGGCTGGAATTCCCGCACGTCTTCCTCCCCGCTTGGGAAGAGCGGGTGTTCCCCAGCTACCAGACGATCCTTTCCGGCTCCGAAGCCGATTTGGAGGAGGAGCGGCGGCTGGCCTACGTGGGCATCACCCGGGCAAAGGAACAGCTCTACTTCACCACCGCGCGTTCCCGCCTGCTTTATGGCAGCACCACCTTCAACCCGCCCAGCCGCTTCCTGCGCGAAGCGGGGGTGGAAAGCGCCGCCCCCGAAGCGCCTGTTTTCCCCCGCCGCACCGGCACGGGCGCTGCCCGCACCTGGGTTGACGCCCCACGCCCCGCGGCAACCCCAACACCAACCGGCACAGCGCGTAAAACCCCTGCGGCTCCCCTGCCCCGCCCCGCCCCGGCGTCCTTCCAGCCCGGCGACGCGGTGCGGCACCGAACCTTTGGCGACGGCGTTGTGAATTCCGCCAAAGCGGTGGGGAACGACACCCTGCTCGAAGTCACATTTGAACAACACGGCGCCAAAAAACTGATGGCCAATTATGCAAAGCTAGAAAAGATTGCAACAACCTGAAGGAGGATAACGCAATGAAATACCGCATCCAGCGCACCAATTACCGCTCGTTCGAGGTTTATGAGCAGAACAAGCGCGCCCCCCGGGCGTATTTCATCCCCTATCATGATGAGGAGCGCCTGCGCCAAACCCCGGCGCGGGAACAGCGCTATGCCTCCGACCTGGTGCAGGTGCTTTCCGGGGAATGGCAGTTCCACTATTTTGCGGATTCCGCCGCGCTGCCCCGGGAACTGGACACGGCAACCTTCGCGTTCGATACGGTGCAGGTGCCTTCCACCTGGCAGCGCACGGGCTATGAGCCGCCGGTTTACCTCAACTGCCCCTATGAATTTGAAGAAGTGCCGCCGGAACTACCCGAAAAGGTTTCCGCCGGGGTCTACCGCAAGCTCTTCACGGTGGAAGCCACCAGGGAGCGCACCTATCTGGTGTCGTTTTTGGGCGTGTCTTCCTGCCTTGATCTTTATTGCAACGGCTACCACATCGGTTACAGCGAAGGCAGCCACAACACGGCGGAATTCGACCTCAGCGCCGTGGTGCAGCCCGGCGAAAATGAGCTGGTGGCCGTGGTGCACAAGTGGAGCACCGGCACCTTCCTGGAATGCCAGGATATGTTCCGCGAAAACGGCATCTTCCGCGATGTTTTGCTCTATGATCTGCCCAAAACCTTCCTCAACGATGTTTTCCTGCGCCCCGCCCCCGTCGGCGAAGGTGAATACCGCCTCCAGGTGACGGCGGAGGTGCTGGGCGACCTGGGCGGCTGGAGCCTGGAATTCGGCATCGAAGAGCTATCGCTGACGACCACGCTCCCGGCCAAGGAGCGCCTGACCTTTTCGCTGGATAAGCTCAAGGTGCAGGAATGGAACGCCGAGCAGCCGGTGCTTTACACCGCCTGGCTACGGCTCAAAAACGGCGGTGCAGTTTCACAGGCCGTGCGCATCCCCATCGGCTTTAAGCGCGTCGAAATCAAGGGCAACCACTTCACCTTCAACGACCGGCTGATCAAATTCAAGGGGGTCAACCACCACGATACCGACCCCAAAACGGCCTACTGCATGCGCTACGACGATTACCTGCGCGACCTCACGCTGATGAAGCAGTTCAACGTCAACGCCATCCGCACCTCCCATTACCCCCCCGACCCGCACCTGCTGATGCTCGCCGACGAACTGGGCTTTTATGTGGTGGATGAAACGGACATCGAAACCCACGGCTGCGAATACCCGCCCCACCACCAAATCAACCTGATCAGCAGCGATAAAAAGTGGATCCCCCGCTTCCTTGACCGGGTGAAGCGGATGCTCTTCCGCGACCGCAACCACGCCTGCATCACCATGTGGAGCCTGGGCAACGAAGCCGGCGGCCACCACTGCCAGGACGCCTGCTATGCCTTCCTCCATGCCGTGCATCCCGAAATCCCCGTGCATTACGAAGGCGTGTGCCGCACGCCGGTGTACGCTTACGACGTGTATTCCGAAATGTACACCTCGCACGCAAAGCTCGAAGCCATCGGCAAGGGCGAACAGGGCGAACAGTTCCTGCCAAAGCCCTTCTTCCTGTGCGAATACGCCCACGCCATGGGGGTCGGCCCCGGCGGTTTGGAAGAATACTGGGACGTCTTCTATCGCTACGATAACCTGATGGGCGGCTGCATCTGGGAATGGGCGGACCATGCGGTGGAACACAACGGCGCAAAAGCGCCCCTGCACTGGACCTATGGCGGCGACCACGGCGAACGCAAGCACGACGGCAACTTCTGCGTGGACGGCCTGGTCTACCCCGACCGCAGACCGCACAGCGGGGCATATGCGATGAAGAACGTCTATCGCCCCCTGCGCGCCGAAGCGCTGGACGAAGGCCGCTTCCGCTTCCTGAACACCAACCGCTTTGCCGCCGCCCCCTGCGCGGTGGAATGGCTCCTGCGCACAAACGGGCTGCCCGCAGCCGACGGGCGTTTTGAACTCAACCCCGCCGCCGGGCAGACCGAAGACGTAACGCTCCCCCTGCCGGAGCTTTCGCCGGATGCGGAATACCACCTCAGCTTCCGCTATTTGGATGATAATAACGAAGAAATCGCCGCCGAGCAGCTGCCCCTGCAAGAGCAATACATCCCCGAAGCGCTGCCCTCCGGCGCGGCGCCGATCCTCACCCGCGGCAAAAGCACCATCACCGTGGAAGCGGGCGACGCCGTCTATTCCTTCCAGCGCAAGACCGGCGCACTGCGTTACCTGAGCATCGGCGGCGAACAGCTGCTGGCCGGGCGGGCGCTCCAGCCCAATTTGCTGCGCGCCCTGCTGGATAACGACAACTGGGTCAACTGGGTTCTCAAAGACACCGGGCTGCTGGAAATGACCCTGCGCCACGACAGCTTGCACGCAACGCCCGTGGATAACGCCGTCGTCGTCACGGCGATTTACAGCATCCTTGCCAAAGAGGAGGCCGTCTTCACCGCAACCGTTGCAACAAAGATCCTGCCCGGCGGCGCGGCGGAAATCACCGCCCGTTTGGAACCGACCGAAGCCTTCACCCTGGGCGAGCTGCCCCGCTTCGGCCTGACGCTGCCGCTCAAAAAAGAGCTGCACCAGCTGCGCTATTTTGGCCTGGGCGAAAAAGAGAATCTGCCCGACTTCAAGGCACAAGCCTACCTCGGCGTTTATGATACTACTGTGGAAGCCACCAGCGAACCCTACATCAAGCCCCAGGATAACGGCAACCACGGCGCTGCGCGCTGGCTCAACGTCACCGATGGCAGCGGGCGCGGGCTGCGCTTCACCAACGCGCCGGGGCGCTTCTCATTCAGTGCGCACAACTACACCCAGGCGCTCCTCACAGCCGCCAGGCATCAGGAGGACTTGAAGGACGAAGGCCAAACCTTCCTTTCCATCGACGGCTACGTGCGCGGCACAGGCACCAGCAGCTGCGGCCCCGACGCCCTGGATCAATACCGCTTCGACTGCCACGAGCCACTGGCGTTTTCGTTTGTTATGCTGGCGGTGGGGGGATAGGACTGGTCTGCGATAGTAAGTAGTGTTCCGTTTTTTGGTACCGGGACACGGCGTGCCGTGTCCAGGCACATAAAAATGAAGCACTGCTTTTAATCAAGGAATAGTATGAATGGCGAAATAAAACGGCTGAAAGCCGAATTGGAGGACACCCCCCATGCCTGACAAAATGAATTTCCAAACCCCGAACCTGACCGCCGAAAACGCGGCGAAGCTCGCGGAGCTTTTCCCCGGCGCAGTCGTGGAGGGCAAAGTGAACATAGACCTGCTGCGCGCCATGCTGGGCGAGGAGGTTTTCACCGACGAGGCCTACGAATTCTCGTGGGTGGGCAAGCGCGCCGCCATTGCCGAGGCGGGCAAACCCATCCGGGGGACGCTACGCCCCGCGCCCGACGAGAGCCGCGACTGGGACACCACCGAGAACCTCTACATCGAGGGCGACAACCTCGATGTGCTGAAGCTCTTGCAGGAGAGCTACCTCGGCAAGGTGAAAATGATATATATCGACCCGCCGTATAACACAGGCAACGACTTTATCTACCGCGACAACTTCACGCAGTCCCGCGAGGATTACGCCGAAGCCGCCGAAGAATACGACGAGGACGGCGACCGCCTCTATCGCAACACCGAAAGCAACGGGCGTTTCCACTCCGACTGGTGCAGTATGATTTACCCGCGGCTGGTGCTGGCGCGGAATCTGCTGCGCAGTGATGGGGTGATTTTTATCAGCATTGATGATGGAGAAGTTGCGCAACTGCGGAAGATTTGCGATGAGGTGTTTGGGGAGGGAAATTTTGTAGGCTTGATTTCTTGGGAAAAAAGGTATACACGGAACAACGATGCAAAATTATTTTCTACTGTTATTGATTATGTGCTGGTATACCGCAAAAGTCCCTTGCGGGAGAAACTTCGAGAACCTCGCACGGAGAAAAATAATGAAAGCTATAGTAATCCAGACAATGACCCGCACGGCGTTTGGACGAGCGTTTCTGTTGTTGGACAGCGAACGCGCGAAGAACGACCAAATTTGTGTTATGAAATGATAAATCCAATAACAGGTGCAGTTGTAACACATAAAACCAATGCGTGGAAATACAGCCATGAAACCTATGTGCAATTACGTGATGAAAACAGATTGTACTGGGGTGCAAATGGTGAAAATCAATATCCTCGATTAAAAAGGTTTCTCTCAGAATTAAGCGATGGAGTAGTACCAACTAATCTTTGGAATTATAAGGACACAGGAACTATTGACGAGGGCAGTAAAGAAGTAGAGGCTTTGCTCGGACGTGCCATTTTCACGTATCCTAAACCAGTCTCATTGTTGATGAGATTGGCAAAAATGGTATGCAATCCTAATGACATCGTCCTCGACTTCTTCTCCGGCTCCGCCACCACTGCCCACGCGGTTATGCAACTGAACGCCGAGGACGGCGGCAAGCGCAAGTTCATTATGGTGCAGCTGCCCGAACCGTGCGCCGAGGGTACGGAAGCGGCGAAGGCGGGCTACTCCACCATCTGCGAAATCGGCAAAGAGCGGATTCGCCGCGCCGGGGACAAAGTCAAAGACGAGGCGGGGCTTACTGCGCAAAATCTTGATGTAGGCTTCCGCGTCCTGAAACTCGCCGACACGAACATGAACGACGTATACTATGCGGCTGGCGACTTAACGCAGAATATGCTCACACTGATGGAGGGCAATATCAAAGAAGACCGCACGGATATGGACTTGCTGTTCGGCTGCCTGCTCGACTGGGGCTTGCCGCTGTCTATGCCGCATACCCACGAGCAGATTGACGGGTTCACCGTTCACACTTATAATAGTGATGATTTGATTGCTTGCTTTGAGGAGAAAATCAGCGAAACGGCAATCCGCAAGATTGCGGGCAGAAAACCGCTGCGTGCGGTGTTCCGTGACAGTAGTTTCACATCATCGCCGGAGAAAATAAACGTGTTCGAGATTTTCAAACTTCTCGCGCCGAACACGACTGTGCGGGTGATATGATGGACGAGAATGAAATTCGCAAGTCTGAAATACAGCAGTCACTGACTGCCCAAATTGACATAAAGGTCTATGAAACTATTCGCGCCGCCCTTGCGGACGCACGGTCGAGGGTTGTCGTAGCCGTCAACACGGCTATGGTTGAGGTGTATTGGGAAATCGGGCGGCAAATCGCCGAGGCGGTCGGAGAACGCGCCGAGTATGGGCGCAGTCTGCTTGCATACCTTTCCGAACGCTTGACCGCCGAGTTCGGCAAAGGGTTTACAGAACGCAATTTACGTGCGATGCGTCAATTTTACGAAGCGTTTCAAATTCGGCACACACTGCGTGCCGAATTGAGCTGGTCGCATTATCGTTTATTGATGCGCATTGACGAGCCGAATCGTCGTGAATTTTATTTGACCGAGAGCGCAAACGAGGGCTGGACTTCACGACAATTGGATCGGCAGATAAACTCGTTTTTCTATGAGCGGCTGCTTGCCACGAGTAAGGAACATCGTGCGGAAATTGAGGGTGAAATCCAAAAGACCGTGCCGAACACGAAACAGGATTATATCCTCAAAGACCCGTATATTTTGGAGTTTCTCGATTTGCAGGAAAACAAAAAGTATGCCGAAAGCGAAATAGAGCAAGCGTTGATTGACAAATTGCAGGAATTCCTACTTGAACTCGGCAAAGGTTTTTCTTTTGTTGCGCGGCAAAAGCGTATCACAAGCGAGGGGGGCGAGCATTATTATATTGACCTCGTGTTTTATAATTATATGCTGAAATGTTTTGTGGTTATTGACCTCAAAGCGGGCAAACTGACGTACCAAGACGTGGGGCAGATAGATTTTTATGTGCGACTGTTCAACGACAAGGTGAAGCAGTCTGACGATAACCCGACAATCGGCATAGTGCTTTGCACCGACAAGGACGAGAGCATCGCGAAATATTCCGTGCTTGCCGATAACGAGAACCTGTTCGCCTCGAAGTATAAGCTGGATCTGCCGACTGAAGAGGAGCTTATGGCAGAGTTGCAGCGCGAGAGGGAGTTAATCGAACGGCAATTTAACGAAATCGGCGGTGACGGCGAATGAAACTGCAATTCAGGCATCAGGCTTTTCAGGCGGATGCGGCGAAAGCAGTCTGCGATGTGTTCGCCGGGCAGCCGTTTTTCGCTCCCACCTATATGATTGACCCCGGCTTGGGACAGCTTTCGACTACACAAGGGCGTGACTTCACGGGCTTCAACAACGCGCCTGTTGCTATCACCGACGACAAGGTGCTGGAACACATACGCAACATCCAACGCGGCGGGCAGATTAAGCCCTCCGATACGCTTGACGGTCGTTTTAACCTTACCATTGAGATGGAAACCGGTGTGGGCAAAACCTATACCTACATCAAGACGATGTACGAACTCAACAAGCAGTATGGCTGGAGCAAGTTCATCGTCGTCGTGCCGAGCGTGGCAATACGGGAGGGCGTGTATAAGTCGTTTCAAATCACCGAGGAGCATTTCGCCGAGGACTACGGCAAAAAAATCCGCTTCTTCATCTACAACTCCGCCCAGTTGACGGAGATAGACCGCTTCGCCTCCGATAGCGCGATTAATGTGATGATTATCAACAATCAAGCGTTCAACGCCCGTGGCAAGGACGCAAGGCGTATCTATATGAAGCTCGACGAGTTCCGATCCCGCCGCCCGATTGACATACTGGCGAAGACGAACCCCATCCTTATCATTGACGAACCGCAGTCGGTCGAGGGTGCGGCGACGAAGGAGCGCTTAAAAGAGTTCACTCCGCTAATGACGCTGCGGTATTCGGCGACCCACAAAGCGGACAGCGTCTACAACATGATTTACCGCCTCGACGCGCTCGAAGCCTACAACAAGCGGCTCGTGAAGAAGATTGCGGTTAAAGGCATCTCCGTTTCGGGCAGTACCGCCACCGAGGGCTATGTTTATATTCAAGGGATTAACCTCTCCAAAGGCAACCCCACGGCGACGATTGAGTTTGACGTTAAAGGCAGTTCGGGTGTCCGCAAGGTATCAAGGGTTATCAGCGATGGCTACAGCCTGTTCGACAATTCCGGCGAACTCGCCGAATACAAGGACGGCTACACCGTTCTGCGGATTGACGGGCGCGATTCCTCCGTGGAGTTCACCAATGGCAAAAAGCTGTTTGCTGGCGACGTCATCGGTTCGGTCAGTGAAGAGCAACTGCGCCGCATTCAAATAAGGGAAACCATTCTATCTCACATTGAGCGGGAGCGTCAGTTGTTCGCTAAAGGCATCAAAGTGCTGTCGCTGTTCTTCATCGACGAGGTGGCGAAGTATAAGCAATACGACACGGCGGGTAACGCCGTGGGGGGCAGTTACGCCGAGATTTTTGAGGAGGAGTACAATGCGATTGTTGAAAGTATGCAGCTTCAACTTTCTGAAACACCGGAATACTTGAAATACCTTGACAGTATCGCCGCCGACCGCACTCATGCCGGTTACTTCTCCATCGACAAGAAAAGCGGTCGCATGGTGGACAGCAAACTCGGCGACAAGAAAGAGCGCACCTCCGATGACGCCGACGCTTACGACCTGATTATGAAGGATAAGGAGCGTCTGCTCGACCGCCGTGAGCCTGTGCGGTTCATCTTCTCGCACTCCGCCCTGCGTGAGGGTTGGGATAACCCCAATGTGTTCCTAATTTGCACCTTGATACAGAGCGGCAGCGATGTCCGCAAGCGTCAGGAAGTCGGTCGCGGCTTGCGCCTTGCCGTAAACCTTGACGGTGAACGCATGGACGAGAATATCCTCAGCCGTGACGAGATACACAACGTGAATGTCCTGACCGTAATCGCCAACGAAAGCTACGACAGTTTCGCCAAAGGTTTGCAGAGCGAGATTGCCGAGGCTGTCGCCGACCGTCCGCGTAAGGTTGATGCGAAGCTGTTCGTCGAGAAATTCGGCGAGGACATCGCCACGGCTATTCATGAGAGCCTTATCGAGAACGGCTACGTGAAGCGCGGCGAACTCACCGAGAAATACTACGAGGCAAAGAAAAACGGAACATTGGAGGTGCCGGAGGAAGTAGGTGACTGTGGTTCAGATATTATCGCCGTGCTTGATTCCGTCTATGACCCGAACACCAATAAGCCGGAGAATGCCCGCAAGAATACGGTTGAGGTTACACTCAACAAGTTGAAGCTCAATAGCAAGGCATTCCAAGAGTTATGGTCACGCATAAACCACAGGAGTTATTACATCGTCGGATTTGACGAAGACGAACTGGTGAAGAAGGCTGTAGCCGAAATGAATGAGCGTCTTCGCGTGTCTAAGATTTATTTCAAGGTTGAGTTGGGCGAACAAGTGAAAACACTCGCATCTAAAGACCAGCTTCTTGCAGGCGAGGGCTTTGTCCGTGCTGACATGGTGCGCGAGGAAGCCTCTCCATATACCGCAATGAAAGCAAGTAGCTCTGTTCGTTACGACCTTGTAGGCAAAATTGTGGCTGAAACGGGATTAACCCGAAAAGCCGTGACCGCTATTCTGACAAGCATAGAAAAGACAGTGTTTGAGCAGTTTGCAAACAATCCAGAAGAGTTTATTATCCGTGCCGCCAATAGCATTAACGAGCAGAAAGCCACGGCAATTATCGAGCATATCACCTACAATAAATTGACCGCCGCTTTCAGCACGGACGTGTTCACCGAGCCCGACCTGAAAAAAGGAGCGTTAGGTGTGAATGCGATGGAGTCCAAGAGGCATCTCTACGACTATGTTATCTATGATTCCACTAATGAGCGGGATTTTGCCGCCGAACTGGAGGCACACAGCAGTGAGGTTGAGGTCTACGTGAAACTGCCGAAAGGCTTTTACATCAGCACCCCCGTCGGTAAGTACAATCCCGACTGGGCGATTGCGTTTTACGAGGGCAAGGTCAAGCACATTTATTTTGTCGCCGAGACGAAGGGCAATATGTCGTCGCTTGAACTGCGCGGCATAGAAGAAGCCAAAGCCCACTGCGCCAGGGAGCATTTCCGCGCCATCAGCGGCGAGAACGTCAAATACGACGTTGTCGACAGCTATGACCATCTCTGGGAACTGGTGCAGGGATAAGGAGAACAATATGAATTCAACCACAATCATCTGCCCGCATTGCAAAAAGCCCTTTGAAATCAATAGCCTCTTGTAAAACGCTCGAAACCCTTGAGGCAAAAGGGATGCGATTTTCGCTGTCGTACAGCAAAAGAAGGAGCAACCACAATGAATATTTTCAAGGTGGCCTATAAGGTCAAGAGAGAGAACAGCGATGAAATCTACAAAGGATTTGGCTTCAAGCATCATTCGGACGCCACGCAGTATTATGTGCATCCGAACAACCAGTCCTTCAAAGGTACTACCACACTCTGCCAGCCAATCGGCGAGGCGTTGGTTCTGTTTTCATTGCTCTGCACCTCCATTGCCAAGGGCGATTGTACGGTTGCCGGGGACTATTTCGTCAGCGATGATAACAGCCAAGTGTTCCTCCAAATTGATGTGCCAGAAGATTGGCGGCAAAATGGTATTGTTGAGCCGGAAATTCACCGATATGAAGTGCTTTTTGAGGCAATTCAAGATGAAATCACTATCGCCGCTTATGATGAACTTGGGCGATGGATTGACGGCAATATGGAGCATCTGCATCCGCTGTATAAGCTGTTACCCTGCTTTTGTCTGCTGATTGCCCGCGAGTGCCGCGTTGATAGCGATTACAATGCTGTGCTGCTGAATTTCATTGAAACCCCCGTTGCCGACACCTTTGTCAATCTTCACGAAGATTTTTATCAGGCACATAAATTTGACGAGTATAACATCAGCTACGCCAATCTCAGCGGATTTGACCACGACGGATTGCTCTCATTCCGCGAGAGCTTTAAGGTGATTGCCGAAAACAAAGCGGAAGCCAAAGCGGAGCAGAGATGCACAGTAACGCCATTTGACGGGAATGCGTTTTTGCCGGAATATCGCAAACTCATTCCCGCGATGCCGCCTGAGCTTATCATCCCGAAAGCGGTACGCAGTATTTGCAGCGCTGTAACAAACGGCGACGCCAGAGCTGTACTCTTTCACGGCCCCTCCGGCACGGGCAAGACCATCGCCTGCAAGTTGGTATGCCAAGAAATCAGCCTGCCGATTATGGAAGTCATCAACTGCACCGAAAATCTTGACGAGTTTGTGCTGGGCAAATTTATTCCCGATGAAGACAGAATTATTTTTAAGGAAAGCTACGTTACAGCGGCAATCCGTCACGGCGGCGCAGTGGTGTTCGAGGAAATCAACTTTGCCAAACCGCAGTATCTCGCCTTTCTGAACTCGCTGCTGGATGACAACGGGTTTGTGCGGCTGGACAACGGTGCGGTAGTGCGGCGGCATAAAAATTTTCGCTTTTTCGCCACAATGAACCTCGGCTATTTTGGGACGAAGGAGCTCAATCAGGCGCTGTATAATCGCTTTAATGTGGTGCTGGAGCTTGCTGCGCTGTCCGATGAAGCCATCGCCAAAATGCTGACCGCCCGCATTCCCGACTGTGCCGATAAGGTGGACAAGTTGCTCGGCGTGTACCACAAGTTGAAAAAGAAAATCGACAGCGAAGAACTCGACATCGTCATCTCACCCCGAAACCTTGAAAATTGGGCACGGCTGGCGAAATACGAGAGCTACATAGCCGCCGCCGAAAAAACCATTATTCCCATCGCCAAATGCGACCGCGTGATGGAGAACACCATTCGGAGCATATTGATGCTGTACAAATGGGGGTGAGTGTATGGACAAAGAACTGAAAAAGACATTGCGGCTGTTTCAATGCGATTTTAACCGTAGCATTGAAGAAAACTTCGCACAGGTGCTAACCGAAAACGAGAAAGTACGCTTATTCTTTATAAACGAAAATCAGGCGTTCACCGATGGGCAAAATATTGTTGTTGACCCTGCGTGTGACGAGGCTTTTGCGGATTTCTCAGCGCTTGAAAATGCCGAGGACTTTATGCGTCTGCCGCGTATCATCTCTGCCGACCCTTGGTATGCGCTGCGAATGATTACACGTGGGCAGAATATCCACGAGTGTTTGCATATTCTATATTCAAACTTCCCACCCGAAGCCGCCGCTGACACACGCGCAACCACAAAAGTGCGGACAAAAGCACTGGGCTTGATTGCCAATATCATAGAGGACGCCTTTATTGAGGCGGCGGGATGTAGTGTTTTTGACAATTTGGAACTGTACCTGCAATTTTGCAGAGTGGTACGGCTTTTCTCGAATACGCCGTCTGACGGCACGGTTGACCGCGCATTTCAAAAAGAAATCAGCGAGCAGGCAAAGCCTCTCCCCTTGACTGTGTATCTCAATTATATGGGAACGTTTCTGCTTTATCCGATGATTATGCAAGCCGAACCGCCTGAAGAAATCGCAGAATATGTATCGCGGACGAAGCAACTCTTTCTTGACGGAAGCATCTGCGGTGACCCCGCCGAGCGTTTTTCTTTTTCACAACAAGTTTTTGATATGATAGAACCGCTGATTCCCGGGACAAAAGACGAAATTGACGATGAAATATTGCAAAAAATGCTTGGCGGCGTCAAAACGCACAGTGGCGAAGCCCCCGCAATCACGAACATCAATAGGCGTGGACGGATGGCGCAAATTAGCCGCCGCCTGTTTACCGATTTCGACGATAAGGATTTCAAGAAACAGCTGCTCGGAGTAACCGATAACTATGAGAATGAAAAAAAAGCCGCACTCAAAATCGTGCTCGCCCAACCGATTACAGTCACCTGGAAAGGTACCCAGTTTGATTGTGCCAACATCCACAAGAATATTGAAATCATCGAGAGAAAGCCAAAGCCCAACCTAAATCTTCGCAAGGCGTATCAGAATATCTATAACAAATACCACATCAACATCAACTCCTACAACAGCCGATTTACCCAGCTATTAAAAGCACGGATTCCTGTTCGTGATGAAAAGAAGCTGTTCGGAGCGGGCATTTCATCCCGCCATTTGGCAGACACCAAAAAACGTTATTGGTATCGTGCCGACGAGGACTTCGGTGTTCCCGATTTGGCGGTACTGCTTTTGATTGACGGCTCCGGCTCCATGGAAGGTTCACGCCGTGAGGGGGCAATGGTCTCCAGCGTAATTTTGCACGAAGTGCTGAAAAAGCAGGGCATCACACATGCCATAGTGGAACATCGGGCAATTTACGACAAGCCCGAAGTCCAGCACAATATCCTCGTGGATTTTTCGGCAATCGACGAAGAAAAGCTGAATATTTTAGGGTTAAAAGCCGATGACGGCACACGCGAAGGGCTGTCTCTTTACTGGGCGGAGCAGTACATCGGCAGGCAAACGAGCGAAACTGAAAAACTCATCATTGTTCTATCCGACGGATTCCCCGCACACGATATTGACGGCGATGGGTGCTACTTTCCGCCAGTGTCGATTAAGGACACGGCAAACGCCGCCGCAAAAATTGTGAAGCGCGGTACG
>JAITNG010000038.1 GCA_031290595.1 Oscillospiraceae bacterium | reverse complement strand
GGCTAATCCAGCGTAATGCGCCCCAGCTTGCCCCCGCGCAGTTCATCAAGCAAAATAACCGCGGCTCTGAAGGTATCCGCTTCGTCGCCGGGCAACAGCATTCCCCTTTTGCGGGCGATGGCGTCAAGCAACTGCCAGGGGGGCAGCGCCGCCAACGCTTCCGGGGTTTCTTCCAGTTTAAAACGCTCCA
This sequence comes from Oscillospiraceae bacterium, assembly GCA_031290595.1. Taxonomy (GTDB): domain Bacteria; phylum Bacillota; class Clostridia; order Oscillospirales; family Acutalibacteraceae; genus WRMQ01. The sequence goes on along the minus strand of JAITNG010000038.1, from coordinate 2,563 downwards.
CCAGGCGCGGGGCATAGCCCGCCGCCAGCAGCGCCAGAAGCCGCGTCGCCAGGGCTTCCACATCCATGATTTCATCCTTCACCGCGCCCAAAAACGCCAGGCGATCCCCCACTGCGGGGTCTTCAAATTTGGGCCAAAGCACGCCGGGGGTATCCAGCAGTTCCATCGGCACGCCGCTACGGATTGGGTACCAGCGGTTTTGCCGGGTCACGCCGGGTTTATCCGCCGTCTGGGCGCGTATATTCCCGGCCAGCCGGTTGATCAGCGAACTCTTCCCCGTGTTGGGGATTCCCACCACCATCAGCCGGATGGGCTTGCCCTTCATCCCTTTTTCTGCGCGGCGCTGGAGCAGCTCCTGGAGCAGATCCTGCACCGTCGGCGCAAAGCGGTTCAGCCCTTTGCCTGAACGGCAATCCACCGCCAGCGCACAAACGCCTTCGCCCCGCAACTGGCTGAGCCAGTGCGCCGTGGCGGCTTCATCCGCCAAATCGCATTTGTTGAGCAGAATCACCTGCGGCTTTTGCCCCAGCAGCGCGTTGAGCTCCGGGTTATGGCTGCTTTCCGGCACCCTTGCATCCCGGAGTTCCACCACAGCATCCACCAGCGGCAAGTTTTCCTTGATCTGCCGCCGCGTCTTCGCCATATGCCCCGGGAACCACTGCACCGCCGCCTGCGCCTGCGCCTGCGGCGAGCTCGTCGGCTGTGCCGCATTCTGACTGGGGTTTGTCTTTTCTTCTTTATTATTATTTCTATTATTATTTGGCTTCATATTATTTTTATTTCACCTTGAACTGGCCGAAGGGGCGTAGGCGCAGCGATACTTTGCCCAAAATGTAGTTCTCGTTGATCAGGCCGACGTCGCTGAAGCGGCTATCGGAGGACGCGCCGCGGTTATCCCCCATCACAAAGACGTAGCCGCGGGGGATCCTGATGGGGAAGTCGCCCGACGCCGACTCACGCGGCGCGGGGTTGGTCACCACGCTATCGGCAAGGTAGGCCGATTCATCCAGCCGCTCGCCGTTGATCCACACAGCGCCTTCGCGTATATCGATGGTTTCGCCCGCCGTGGCGATCACCCGCTTGACCAGCGGCTCGTGGTGTTCGTTGGGCTGCGATATGATCACCACATCCCCCCGCTGGGGCTTGGGCAGCACAGCGCTCACGGCCAGCCAATCGGCATTGTGCAAATTGGGCAGCATGGATTCCCCCACCACCCCCGCAAAACGGAAGAGGAAGATGAACATCGCCGCCATCACCAGGATGGCCGAAACCATCACCTCCGCCAGTTCATAGAAGGATGCGGTCATTTTTGAGGACGGTTGGTCAAGCGCATCGGCCATGGCCATGGCCTCGGCTTCTGTGGATTCTTCCATGATGCCTCCTCTGAATATATATATTCATTCTGTTTCGTTTGTTTTGTGATCAAAAACGGAAAAGTGCAGCAGCATTTGGCCGATGATGTTGCGTTGATCCACCAGGCCAACGGCCGCAAAGCGGCTATCCGTCGAATGATTGCGGTTATCCCCCAGCACAAAGCAGGTGCCGGGTTCCACCGTCAGCGGGAATTCCAGATTGCCCCGGTTATAGGTGGGTTCTGCAATATAGGGTTCTTCCAGCGCGATGTTGTTGACCGTGACCACGCCGGCCACAAAGTCAATATCCACCACATCCCCCGGCAGGGCGATCACCCGTTTGACCAGGGGCTTGTGTAAGCTCCCGCTTTCGGCAAGCACCGCCACGCGCCCGCGTTCCGGCTGCGCCGAAAATGCGCTCACCAGCAGCCAGTCGCCATCGTGCAGCGTGGGGCGCATCGAGCTGCCGTCCACCCGGATGGGGCGGAACAGGAACACGAACACAACAAAGATCAGCGCCAGCGCCATGGTCAGCGAAGCCGCAAGTTCATAAAGCAACCGCAGCGGGTGCCGCTGTGGCAACGGTTCAGGCGCCGTCCGCAGGGGTACCCAATATTCCTTCACCGGGCGCATGGCGCGGCTCCTTTCGTCACATAGAACCATTGCCCTTTCGGTTCCCCGAACCGAAAGGGCATTTCGCTATCATTGCCACAAGCAGCCGTTAAGACCGCTTGGTCAGCCCGCCGCGGATACACGCTTTTCCTTATCCTTGGGCAGTCTTTCCTTAACCTTGGCGGATTTGCCCACGCGGCCACGCAAATAATAGAGCTTTGCGCGGCGCACCTTGCCCAGGCGCACCAGTTCGACCTTGACTACGTTGGGGGAATGCAGGGGGAACACGCGTTCCACGCCGACGCCGTAGGAAACCCGGCGCACAGTGAAGGTTTCGGCCACGCCGGAACCCTTGATGGCAAGCACGGTGCCTTCAAAAACCTGGATGCGCTCGCGCTCGCCTTCGCGGATCTTCACATGCACCTTGACCGTGGAGCCGACCTCGATTTCGGGCGGAACTTCCTTGAGCGAATCCTTTGCGATGCTCAGTAACGCCGAATAGGCGCACTGGGGGTTGAGTTGAATCAGTTGCTCTGCTTTGGCTGCGTTCATGTTGACCTCCGTTAAATTCGTTTGTTCATGCCGCAAGCGCAGCAGAG
>JAITNG010000111.1 GCA_031290595.1 Oscillospiraceae bacterium | reverse complement strand
GCGTTTCATCCCGGTTTGTAGGGACACGGCGTGCCGTGTCCAGGCACATAAAAATGAAGCACTGCTTTTAATCAAGGAATAGTATAATTACAGAACAGTTAATCACAACCCAGCATCCTGATACATAGCTTGCTTGAGCATTTCGGTGATCGCATAAAATTCCGCCAGCAGGTCGTCCAACGCCTCCAGCGGCTTCCCGTGCCACTCTTCGGCGATTCCGGCGGAAAGCCAGCCCATCATCTTTAGGATCAGCTTTGGGTCAACGCCTTGCCGGAACCGGCTCCCGTCAATGCCGTCGAGCATAAAACCTGCACGGATTCCCTCGCTGCCGCGCAGCTTTTGGTTGATTGCGGGGCGCACTTGGTCTTCCTGCTCATAATACATCGACGTAATAAAGAGCAGGATGGCCGGGTTTGCCTTCATCAATTGCATTTTGAATTGCACGGAAAGCACCAGCCGTTCAAAAAAATCAGCGGAGGCAAGCGCGGGTTGCGCCTTGGCAAAGGCAGCCAGCCAGAGGTCAATTGTGTAATCAACCAGGTAGAGGTAAAGCGCCGCCTTTGTGCCAAAATAGTGGAAGACGGATGCTTTGGACACCCCCGCCGCCTGCGCAATTTCTGAAATCGCCGCTTTTTTGTAGCCATCATGCGCAAAACAGGTAAGCCCTGCGTTGATAACGTCCTGCTGTTTGCCCTCCGGCAGCTTGTTGAAATTTTCCAAGTCCAAAAATGATACCTCCCCCAAAAGGCTATTGACCGCTGCGGTTCATATTATACCACGGTTGACCGATACGGTCAATAGGTTTTTGCAAATATTTTTGGAAAAAATTAAGAAGCCCCCGCACAATCGACCGGGGCTTTAAAATAATGTTTTTTGTTGAAGAATAGTATAAGACGGCCTTTGGCCGGGCTTCACCCCTGCACCCACCCATACACCTGCGCACCCCATCGGGAGGCTTGCCTTTCGATGGGGTGTTTGTCGTATGCTATGCGGCGTTCGTTGTCGCTCCACCCGGCGGCGATTTGCGCCGCGTGTGCGCGGAGGAAGCGATGGTACCAGATTTCCGAAGGGACGCCGACAACCAGGAAGAACAGCGGGCCGTAGAGAATGTTTTGCAGACCATGCCCCGCTTCGTGGTAGGGGGTGAAGGCCATAGCGTTATCGGCCAAAAAGAAGAACGGCCCCAGGTTGTTGCTCCCGCGTGGGCGCACGTGTTCAAAATAGAGGTTGCCATGGAATATTTTTGGCCTGTTGCCCCTGGCAAGGCAGACCAGCGAAAGCGCCGCGCCAGCCAGAGTTGCAGGTAGCCCCCAGGTGAGGGATAGCAGCCAGAAAAGGGCGAGGGCAAATTTTTTCACACCGTCGCCCCGTCTTTTGCGCCCGGCTGTGCAATCCACAGCTGTTCATAGGGTAGCCCCGCAATTTCGGCCAGGAGCGTTTGCTCCTCCTCCGGCAGCGTGACGGTTCCCTGCGCACGCTTTTGGGCGATGCGCCCCTTCAACAGGGCATGGGTTTCGGCGTTGAGCTTGTAGCCCCGCGAAAGCAGCAGCATCCCGACGGCGAAGATCACGGGCAGCACGCAGAGCATGATCTTCACCGCCGCCATGGTGGCGAAGGTCGCCTGATCCGGGCTGGTGTTGGTTTCATCCAGCTGGAAGACCGCCATCAGCAGACTGAAGAGCAGGAACGCCAGCCCCTGCACCACCTGCTTGCCCATTTTCACCAGCCCCGCGCTCACGCCTTCGCGGCGTTTGCCATAGATCAGTTCGTCCACGTCGGGCAGATCCGGCATGAGCGCGTTTGGCACAAAGCCCAGGCACGAAGTCCCCGCCCCGGCCAGCGAAACGCCCAGCAGGAACAGCCAAACCGGCGTTTGCGGCGTGACCAGCAGCAAAATGAACAGCCCGGCGGCCAGCACAGGGAGGTCAACCAGCAGGGGGAAGTGCTTGCTGCGCTTCTTCATCAGGATCACGTTTGGCACAAAGAAGGCGATTTCCAGCCCGCCCTTCAGGTTGACCGTGATGAAGGTCAGCGTGATGCTCCCCAGCAGCGGCACGGTGTAGTTCAAATTGCTGTAGACCAGCAGCACGAAGATCACGAGGGTGCTCACAATGGCATATTGGTTGAACGCGCCAAACATCGATAGGACGTAGCACTTGCGATAGATCCTGGATTTCAACAGCTCCCGGTAGCCTTGCAGCGTTTCTTTCAGGTTCATGCGTTCCTGCGTTGGCAAATCGCGGCGTTCCTTGGAACCCAGGAAGGTGATGAGCAGCGGCAGGGCGAACATAGCGCCCAGGATCATGCCCAGCAGGGCGAATTCGTGGGTATAATTTGCATAATCGGCGGTGGTCTTCACGGGGATCAGGGCTTCATAAATATAGGTGGAAGCCACGCTCGCAATCCCGGAAAATATCATGCGGTAGGCCGAATAATCCGTGCGTTCGTTGTAGTCGTCAATCATGCGCGGCAGCAGCGCATCATAGGGGACGATGCCGATGCTGGAAGCGGTGCTGAACAGCACATAGGCGAAGATGAAATAGAAGAACTTCCCCCATTGCCCCTGGATGCCCAAATTCGTCCACAAAAGCGAATAGGTCACAAACACCGGCACGACGCTGGCCAGGAGCCAGGGGCGGCATTTGCCCCACTTGGTGTGCGTTTTATCCACCAGCAAGCCGATCACAGGGTCAATCACGCCATCCCAGATTTTGGTTAAGCCCGCCACCAGCCCTGCCAAAACAGGGCTTAACCCCATGGCGAACATCAAAAAATAAAGATAATAGAGCGAAAGCACCTGCCCCACCCCGCCATCCAGCGCAAAGCCAATGGCATAGGCCGTAACGTGCCAGGCCTTTTTGAAGCCGTGTTCTTTTTCCCTTGCGTCCGTCATGTGCAGTTTCCCCCCCTATGTTATGAATCTAAATATTAAGGTCGCCCAGTACCGAGAGCTTATAGCGCAGATCTGTGGCGGGCAGGTTTTGCTCCCGCACCTCCAGGCGCATTCGGGCAAGGTCGTTGAAGGCCAGCCAGCCATCCTTTGCGATGGTATCCAGGGGCATCCCGGAACGCTCCCACAGATCAAGGGTCTGCACCAGCAGACGGATGTGCCACTGCGCCGAAGGGCTGCTGTGGCCTTCCAGCAGGGAACCCGGCATGGGCACCCAGGGCGCGGGGTCGCAAAAAATGCCGTGGGATGTGAGGTATTCCGCGCCTTCCAGATAACTCTGCAACGGCTCCAGCCCCGCAATCAAGATGCAGCGCACGTTGCCCGGGCCAAACACGTCCACGGCGTAATCCAGCGCCTTGAGCCAGTGTTCGCGCCCCACAAGGGCTTCCTTGCCGGGGCAATAGGCCTTGAAGAAGTTTTCGTCCCAGACCTCCAAGTTGAAGAACACGTATTCCCACCCGGCTTCCTTGAGCCGGTCAATCTGATGCAAATCGTTGGGCGCGGCCAACAGCGCGTGGCCGTTGGGGATGCTTGCCGTGCCAAGGCGCTGCTTCACCGCCTTGCCGGTTTCCAAAATGAAGTCGATTTCGGCGCGGCGGGGCAAAATGCCGCCGGTGATTTCCAGGCGTTTGACGACGCCTTCGCCATAGGCTGCTGCGGCGATTTCCGCAATCTGCTGCGGCGTTTGGATGAAGCAGCCGTTGCGCAGGCCATCGACGGGCGTGCCGGAATTCAGCGCACAAAAGCGGCACTGGTTGCCGCCCTTGAGCGTGTGGCAATAGGTGTTGTAGGTGACCATCAGCTCATCGCCCAGGCGGTGCTGCGCGAGCTTCCACATTGCGGCGCCGTCGCTGGTTGTTTGGTCATAAAACTTTGGCCGGGCTTCGTATTCCACGGGGAACAGGCGCATTCCGTTGACCTTCAAATACAGCACCCCGTTCACCCGCGCAAGCGCAAACGGCGAAGCGTCGTTGACGTTCACCGGGACGTGCAGACCGTGGGGCAGCGAAAGCTCGGCGGGCAGGGGCGGCCGGTCGCCGGTTTTGCCCAGGTTAAAATCGAACTGATAGATGCCAACCAGCTCCTTGTGCACCGTGCCGACGCCTTCGTATGCCGAAGGCTCCAGCTTCACGCCGGTCAAATAGAGCGCCGCCTTGACCAAAAAGACCTCGCCCAGGCCAAAGACGCTCCCGCTGCGCTTGGGGTCGGCAATCACCCGGCCAATCAGCCCGTTGAGCGCCGCGTCGCCCGCCTCAAGCGGCAACGCACGCTTCACTTGCCCGGAAACCCGGCGTTCCAAAAGCTGCTTTATGTTTGGCATAAGAATCTCCCCGATAAACATATTAATCATATGTTATTTGTATGAATTATTATGCTATTGTAGCACCCTTCTGTTGAAATGTCAAGCGTTTTTTGTGGCGGAGGCGCGGCACAATCCGCCGCAGCTCTGTTCAGAGCGCTGCGGCGGATTGTGTCTTATATTGTCTGCATCTAAAAGACGAACCGTGCTGCGCTCCGCGCCACCCCTCCCACGGAGGGGAATTGTCACGCGAACCCAACGGCTACGGAAATTCCCCTCACGGGGAGGGGTGCCGCGCAGCGGCGGGGTGGTGGCGCGGAGCGCAGCACGGTTGGCTTTAGATGCAGAATAGCATACCAATCACGGGTTGGATTGCTGTTCTTATACTGTTCCTCGTTTGAAAGCAGCGCTTCATTTCAGGCACCTGGACACGGCGCGCCGTGTCCAGGCACATAAAAATGAAGCACTGCTTTTTATTGAGGAACAGTATTAGGTTGCCCGGCGCACTGCTAGTGCTGCCCTATGCAGCACCATGTTCACAAAACAGGGGTTTTCCCTGATTCATAATCGCCAAGGAAAGTGGATCAAAAACCTGCGTTGAGGGCTATGAGCGCGCCGGGATTATACAATATACCTTCCTCCAACCCGTTAGCATACCTGCCGTTGCGTCCCTTGCTCACGCAAGCTGCTGCACGGCCATATACGCCGAAGCGCCTGTTGCGCTTGTGTTTGTGGTGCTCACGATTTGCAGCGTGATGTTGCTGTTGGCGTTGAAGCTGCTGATCACGGAAGCGGAAGCGTCTTGCGGTGCGCCGGCAGACATCGAAACGTAGGTGGTATCTATCGGGCTGTCATTCAGACAGAGGACGGCGAGGACGTCACTGCCCCAGACAAGCCCCGAAAGGCGGTAGGAAACAGCATAGACCCCGGATTCGTTCAGGGTGAACGTCGTTTGGTTGTCGCCCCCAATCCCGCTTTGCAGCGAGGAGGAATTGAAAGAAACAGGCGTGTAGTGGGGAAAGGGGCCGGGGCTGCTGATCGTTACAAAGTTGAATTCGACGGAAGAGAGATATGCCGTGGCGATGGCGGTTCCCCCGCCCGTCGCGCCGGTCGCCCCTGTTTTGCCCGCCGGCCCTGTCGCGCCCTGTGGACCTGTTTCCCCCGCTGCGCCCCTTGCGCCGGGGTTTCCCGTGGCGCCCGGTGCGCCCGGTACCCCTTGAATGCCGGTGACGCCCGGTGCGCCGGTGGCGCCTGGCGCCCCTGTGGCGCCCGTTATGCCCATCGCGCCCATCGGTCCGCCGGGTGCGCCGGTGGCGCCTGTCGCCCCGGTTGCCCCGGTTGGCCCCTGGAGGCTGGCGGTGGAAGGTGGGCGGGTGGAGCGGCCGGTGATTTCCCTGTTGGTAGCCATATTCAGTTCACACCTCTCGTTTCTGTTTTGCTCTTGCCGCTTGCCGGGGCGGGCGGGGGAGGCTGCGCCGCACCGAGCAGCGTCAGCGCAAGCGTCGCGCCCACGCCCTGCGCCAGTGTGCCGCTCCCGGCTTCCAGCCCGGTCAAGTGCAGCGCAAGCGCATCGCCCGCAGCCAAATCCAGTTCAATTATTTTGGCCAGCCGCAGCAGTTCGGCCAAGGAAATCATACCGTTGGAAATGGAGCCGGGGATGACCGCCCCGTTGCGGTAGAGCGCGGAGCGCACGCGTGGCTGCGGGCTTTGCAGCGCGATGCGATACGATAGCCGATACAGCCCCGGGGTGTTGATGATGCAGGCGTCCCCGGCATACGTTACGCCGTTCATCAGCTGGTCGTTCGGCAGTGGGATCGCAACAGTATCGTTGGCCGCATTGAAGGAATACGCAAAGGAAAGGGTGTTGGTTGCAAAGCCGAAAACGGTGGTCAGCGGCGGCGCCACAGCGCCGGGCGCACCGGGTGCGCCGGTGGGTCCCCTTGCGCCTTCGGGGCCTTGCGCACCTGCAAAACCATCCGACCCCTTGACGCCTTTTGCGCCCGCAACACCTGTCGCCCCGGTTGCGCCCGTTGCGCCCGTGTTGCCGGTCGCCCCGGTTGCACCTGTTGCGCCTGTGACCCCCTTTGCGCCCGTGGGGCCTGTGGCGGAGCCGGTTGCCCCGGTCGCCCCGGTGGCGCCCGTGACCCCGCGTGCAATTGCCGCGCCGAGCGCACCGTTCAGCTTGCTGTTGAGGATCATCTGGCTATCCAAAACCGTGTTGAGCATCGATGAAACGCTGTCGTTAATATCCAGCACGTCGCGCATATCAGCAGCGGTCGGTAGGCCGTCGAGCATACTGACGGCGCTCTGGATTTTTTCCCCTTCCGCATTCAAAATGTGGCTGAACGCCAATTCTTCATAGGCGATGGATGATATAATCAGATTCAGCACATCTTCCCGGCTTATATCCGGGGTACCGGGGAATTGAGGCATTGACATATTCTTATCTCCTCCTAACTAGGCCAGGCGCTCAATCGTGACCGCCGCGCCGCAGCCAACAACCAGCGAAACGGAACTGTCGGTTGCGGAAAGAAAGCTCAGTTGAATCGTATCATTGGCGGATAGCGTATAGATAATATCCGCCGCGCAGTTGGTATCCTGCGCCAGCGCGTGCAGCGTGGATGCGCTGGTGTGCAGGGGCGTATTGCCGTTGCGGATAAACTGCACCCGGAACGCGGCGGGCGCGGTGAGGTTCACGTTATACGTCAGGCGGTAGGTTCCCGCAAACGTGACCTGGAAGCGTTGATTGCCGTCAATCAACTGCACCGTGCCACGCGTGTAGTTGCTGCTGCTGGTGAGCGCAACGGGGGTTTCGACCCCCGCAGGGAGGTTTAGCGCCCCGCCGCGCTGGCAGCCATAGCCCACCATGGAGGTGACGGAAATGCCTGTCGCGCCGGTCGCCCCCGTGGAGCCGGTGGAGCCAACGGAGCCTTCGGGGCCGCGCACACCCTGCGCCCCGGCTTCCCCGTCGGCGCCGGTTGCGCCGGTCGCGCCCGGTGCGCCCTGTGACCCCATGGCGCCGGGCGCCCCGGTTGCGCCGGGGTTGCCCGGTTCGCCCGGTTCGCCCTGTGCGCCGGTTGCACCAACGGAGCCGGTTGCCCCCGTCGCGCCCGTTGCCCCGGTTGCCCCCTGCAAATTGGAGGCCGCAAGGGCGTTCATCATTTTGGAGCGCAGAAACATCTGGTTGTGCGAAACGGAATCCAGCAGCTTTTGCACGCTGTCGTTCACATCCAGCATGTCGTCAACATCGGCGGCGGGGGGCGCAGCGCCCCCCAGCGTCCCCAGCGCATACTGGATTTTTTCGCCTTCGGCATTGATGATGTGGCTCAGGCCAAGTTCTTCCATGGCGATGGAAGCGAGGATCTGGTTGACTGCCTCTTCCCGGGTGAAGTCCGGCAGATTTGGAAATTGTGGAAGCCCCAAGGGAATACCTCCTTCAAGTATTGGCGAAGAATATCATGTGTGATTGCAGCGGTGTGGTGGTTTGCGAGAATACCATTGCGTGCTTTGCGCCGACTGTGGGGAAAACAGCGGCACAGGCGGATACGGTTGCGGCAGCGCCGGTGGGTAGGGGAGGTTACACGCCGGGAGCTGCTGCACGGGCGGGGATGGCCAAGGTTCCGGGCTTTTGGGCAGGGAATCGATGGCCTGCTTCATTTTTTCTTTGAGAACGATCTGCATATCCGTGATCTTCCCGATCACATCCTGCGCACTGCGGTTGATTTCCAGGATTCTGCAATGCGCGCCGTAATCATAGCAGTCGTCGCGTTGCGCATCGGCCAGGGCAAATTGAATCTTTTCCCCCTCTGCATTTAAAATGTGGCTGAGCGCGGTTTCTTCCATGGCGATGGAAGCAAGGATCATGTGCAGCGCCTGTTCCTTGGTCAGGCAAGGGTCGGGCGCAGGCAATTGTGGCATCGACATTTTAGGCCGGCTCCAATCTGAGGTCATTTGTTGCACCAGGCTCATGTTGAGCCGTCGGGAACCTCACTAACATGAATATGCCATGCCGGACAAGGAAGTGCGTGACTCGTTTTCCCGCGCCGGGGCGCAGCGGTGACCGGGCAAACGGCCTGTAAAACTGTTCTGC
>JAITNG010000098.1 GCA_031290595.1 Oscillospiraceae bacterium | reverse complement strand
TGTCCCTACAAAGGTGTATAAAAAATCAGAGGTACGTTGGCGTTTCATCCCGGTTTGTAGGGACACGGCGTGCCGTGTCCAGGCACATAAAAATGAAGCACTGCTTTTAATCAAGGAATAGTATTAATTGGGGTTTGCAACGCATCACCCGCCCAGCTGAAACAGCGTATCTGTCAGCAGCAGCGCGATCACGCCCGGTGCGCCGCCGATGGCGCTGATGCCCAGCGAAAATCCGTTGACCGGCAGTTTTATGCCGGAAAGCAGCCCCAGCGCGTTGACGGCGTAGAGCGACGCAATGCCGGAAGCCGCCGTCAGCACCAGGCAGCGCAGCAGCCGCCGCGAGCGCAGCATGGCGAGCAAAATCGCCAGCGCATCGCCCGCCGCGAGTGCGCAAAGCAGAACCCTCAAGGTGGTTGGCATAATTCCTGTTCCTTTCCATGTTCCTGTTGGGTTGCCGCAAAATCTTCGCCGCGCCCCCTGCGCAGCAGGTAGCTGTAACGCGCCTGGAGCGCCTGCATCTGGTAGATGGCCGCATCCAGCAAATCGTCGTCGGTTTCCATGCTGAACAGCATCCGGGTGTTCTCAATCTGGCGGCGTATCTCGCGGATGTCTTCCGCCAAACGTGCGGCGTCGTTTTGCGTCCGGGCGGGTTCGTTTTCCCGCCGCCGCAGGAACGTGCGCATCGGCCTCATGGTGTTCCTCCCGTCCCCGATCCATCGGCCAGCGGCAAAATATGGATCGCGAAATATTTATATAGCTATTTTGGGCGGAATATGCTATACTTAATCAAATTATTTTTCATTTTTTTGGGGAGGCAATGCCTTGATTTATCCAATGAAGCTGCGCCCCTATATCGCAGAAGCCGTTTGGGGCGGGCAGCGCCTGGCGCGTGAATACGGCATGGATCCCGGCGGCAAGGCCAATTGCGCCGAGGCCTGGGTGCTTTCGGCACACCCCAAGGGCAGCAGCGTTGTGGCCAACGGCGCGTTTGCCGGGCAACCCCTGGCCGCCCTGGTGCAGACGCACCCGGCGCTTTTTGGCGGCGCGGGTTTGCCGCTGCTGATCAAGTTCATCGATGCGCGGCAGGATCTTTCGGTGCAGGTGCATCCGCGGGAGGACGACGCCGTCCTGCGCCCCGGCGAAGCGGGCAAGACCGAGTGCTGGTATGTTCTGGACGCGCAGCCGGGCGCACAGCTGCTGCTTGGCTTCCGGCAGGCGACAGATAAAGCGGAATTCGCCCGCGCGATCCGCGAAAACCGGCTGACGGAACTGACGCAGTCCTTCCCGGTCAAGGCGGGGGATTTCTTCTTCATCCCCGCCGGGACGCTCCACGCCATCGGCGGCGGCGTTCTTTTGGCGGAGGTGCAGCAAAGCTCCGACACAACCTACCGGGTCTACGACTACGCCCGTTTACCCGCGCGCGAGCTGCATATTGAACAGGCGCTTGCCGTGACGGATACCGTGCCTTATACGCAAACGCCCGCCCCTGCAAAGCAAAAAGAAGGCCGCAAGCGCCTGGTGCGCTGCCCCTTCTTCGCGGTGGAAGTATGGTCGCCCGCCGGTGGCAAGCTGGAAGGCGACGTGCCGCCGGACAGCTTTGTTTCGCTGGTAGCCCTGGAAGGCGCGGGGCGCCTGGCGGCCTGTGGCGAAACGCTTCCCTTCCAAAAGGGCGAAAGCATCCTCCTCCCGGCAGGGAGCGGGCGCTTTGCGCTGGCGGGGGATTTGGATGTGCTATGCGTTCAGGTATAATATAATTAAAAGTAGGTGAAGTTGAAAGATGCGACAGCCCGGGGATCTCATATTTTGGCTACCGGCGGCAATCGCGGGCGGCGTGACGCTGCTGGCGGTGCTTGCGGGGATTTTGTTCCGCGAACGGCGCTGGAACCGCTTTGCGGGCGACCGCCAGGCGATGCTGGATGAAATTGCGGCGCTGGAAGCCGAAACGCTGCGCTTGCGCGGCCAGACCGCCAACGCCGTGCAGATGGAAGAACTGGAATCCGCATTGGAAGCCGCGCCGGAGGAAGACATGGCGCAGCTGCTGCCCGCCGATGCATCGCCCTGTTCCGCTGCCCTGAGCAGCCGGTTCCCGCTGCTTGTGCGGGTTGACCAGCGCCATGCAGCCGCGCAGGAAGAGCCTGACGCAGCCCAGCCGACCTTGCAGGTGCTGACCGATCACCTGCGCCGCCACGCCGCCGCGCACTGCGGCCTCTATGCTCCGCGCGGCCTTTACGGCAGCTTTTTGGGGGCGATGGCGGTTTCGGATTTATTGCTGCTTTACACAGAAGAAGGGCAGACGGCGGCCTTGCCCAACGCCATTGCCCAGGCGATGGGGCAGCCGCTGGAGCTGACCACGGTGCAGCCGAGCTGGCGCAGCCCCGCCGACCTGTTGGGGCAGAGCAGCCCCGCAACCAAATTATATGAAGAAACCCACTTCCTCCGTCTGCTCTATGAAGCATCGTGGCGCAAGGGGGTCAACCTGTTCGCGCTCCAGCCCCTGATGGCCGCGCCGCCGGAAAGCTACCTGGCGCCGCTGCTGCCGCTGTTGGAACTGCGGGCAGCCGTAGGGCAAAGCGACCCGGCGGCGCACCGCAGCCTGTCGCTAACGGAATCCGCCTGGCCAAACGACCCCAAGCGCCTGGAGGGGGGCAAGCTCCCCTGGCCGGACGGCCTTTGGCTTCTGGGGCTGCTCGCCCCGGGGGATCCCCCGCCGCCGCCGCGCCTGCGTGCAACCGCAATGGAGTTTTGCGTACCCGCGCCGCGCACAAAAACCTTCCTCGTCCCGTGGACGCAGCCGTTGCCGGTGGAAGCCGCGCACCTGCGCAGCCTCTTCGCCAACGCGGCGGAGTTATATAAGCTCCCGCAGGTGATGCGCAGCCGCTTTGACGCGCTGGCGGAACACCTGGCAACCCAGATGCAGTGCAGCCTGGGCGCGGATGCTGCTGAAAAGCTGGAACGCTTTGCGGCGGTCTGCCTGGCCTGTGGCATGAGCAGCCGCGAAGCGGTGGACGCATACCTGTGGCACCACGCCCTGCGGCGGCTCCAGCCGTTGGAACCCGCATCCCTGCGCCACCAGCTGCCCGCCCTGCGCGATTTCCTCAGCGAAACGTTTGAAAAGCGCAGCATCCCGCTGGCGATGGGGCTGGTGGAAGGGTGGATCAAGGGGTAATGCCGTTTCGTAATAAAAAATAGAGCTTCATGTGTTTGCTTGGGG
>JAITNG010000043.1 GCA_031290595.1 Oscillospiraceae bacterium | reverse complement strand
TTTCAAACCGTCCCCAAAAACAGCGCCCGCGCCCGCTCCTGCTGCCCGCTGAGCCACAGCCAGCCGTAGAGGCATTCCAGCGCCGTGGCCATGCTGTATTCTTCCTTGGTGCAGCTGCGGGGGACGTGGCCGGGCTGCGCGTTTTTGCCCCGGCGGAAAAGCGCCGCTTCCTGCGGCGTGAGCAGCGGCAGCAGACGGACGGCGGCCTGCGCCTGTGCGCGTGCATTCACTTGTGCAGCCGTGAGGTGCTGCAATTTTTTTGGGGGGCGGTTCGCTTCGCGCAGCAGGGCTTCGCGCGTCAACAGATCATAGACCGCATCGCCCACAAACGCCAGCCCCAGCGGACTGCACAGTTCCGGGCGCTCCATCCCGTCTGTGCGGGGAGGTTCTTCAGCGGATAAAGTCAAATTCAAAGTCATAGATGGAAACCGTATCCCCTTCCTGAACCCCCTGCGCTTCGAGTTCCGCGATGATGCCGCTCGATTGCAGCACCCGCTGGAAGTATTGCAGGGATTCATAGTCGTCCATGTCGCAGTTTTGGAGGATCCGCAGCAGCCAGGGGGCTTCCACAATGTATACGCCGTCCTCGGCCGCCACCGTGAAGCCGCTTTCTTTTTTTTGCGCAAAGTAGTCTTCGGGGAAGGCTTCCGCGGCATAATACAGGATGGGCGGCAGGGTTTGGAGCATCGCCGCCACAGCGTCAACCACCCGGCTGGTGCCTTCGGCGATGGGGGCGCACATCTCAAAATAGGTGTAGCCCTGCGCTTCAATGCCTTCGCGTAGGCGTTGGAGCTGTTCCGGGGTCGCAAGATCGGTCTTGTTGGCCGCAACAATCTGTGGCCGGTCGGCAAGCTCCGGGAGGTAGGAGCGCAGTTCCCGGTTGATGACCGCAAAATCTTCCAGCGGATCGCGGCTCTCGCTGCCTGCGGCGTCCAGGATGTGCAGCAGCATCCGGCAACGCTCCACATGGCGGAGGAACGAATGCCCCAGGCCGATGCCCTCGCTTGCGCCCTCAATCAAGCCCGGAATATCCGCCATCACAAAGGCGCTGCCCTGCCCCATGCTGACCACGCCCAGCACCGGCGAAATCGTGGTGAAATGGTAATCCCCCACAATGGGCTTGGCCTCGCTGACCACCGAAAGGAACGAGCTTTTGCCCACGTTGGGGTAGCCCAGCAGCCCGACGTCCGCCAGGAGCTTGAGTTCCATCGTGACCTCCCACTTTTCGCCCGGGACGCCGGGCTTGGCGAAGCGGGGCGTTTGGCGGGTGGGGGTGGCAAAGTGGGTGTTGCCCCACCCGCCCCGGCCGCCTTTGGCAAGCAGCAGCGGTTCTTCGCCCGAAACATCGGCCAGCAGCCGCCCGGTTTCGGCTTCGCGCACCAGGGTGCCGCGCGGCACGTGGATAATCAAATCGCCGCCCTTTTTGCCGCTACGGCGGCAGGCTTCGCCGTTCGCGCCGTTTTCGGCCTGGTATTTGCGCTTGTAGCGAAAATCCGAAAGGGTAGAAAGCTGATCGTCAGCCAGGAGGTAAACGCTGCCCCCCTGGCCGCCGTCGCCGCCGCTTGGCCCGCCGGAGGCCACATATTTTTCGCGGTGGAAGGCAACGCATCCGTTGCCCCCCGCCCCCGCGCCAAGGAAAACTTTCGCAGTATCAACAAACATTTTGATCCACACTTTACTTTGTTAAACGGGCATACAGGCGGCCTGAGAGGGAACGGCGTGATTTTTTGCAGAATGCTTTTTGCAGCAGCAGCGCAGCGAAGCAAGTTCTTTTTGATTCTTTTTCTTTCAAGAAAAAGAATTACCCTGCGATTTCGCTGAGTTTCACCGGCCTGCCCTCTTTGGAGGATTTTGTGGCCGCGATGCCGATGCGCACCGCCTGGAGGCCGTCTTCCGCCGTGACGGGCACCGGGGTGTTGTTTTCCACCGCCGCAATGAACTCCGTCACTTCCGTGGCATAGGCCTGCATATAGCGTTCCAGGAAAAAGAACAGCGGCTTTTCGCCGGTTGCGCCGCTCCCCGACCACACCTGCGCGTTGGAATTGGCGTCGTTGCCGCAAAGGCTTGCGCCCAGGCTGCCAAAGACCTCGGCACGCTGGTCGTAGCCATAGGCGCAGCGGCGGCAGTTATCAATCACCGCAAGCGCACCACTGCGGAGCTTCAGGCTGATCACGGCGCTATCCACATCCCCTGCCGCGCCGATGGCGGGGTCAACCAACACCGCCGGGTGGACGAAGACTTCTTCCACCTCTTCGCCGGAAAGATAGCGCACCATGTCAAAATCATGGATCGTCATATCCAAAAAGATGCCGCCGGAACGCGCCGCGTACTCTGCACTGGGGGGTTCCGGGTCGCGGGAAGTCACCTTCACCAGTTCCACCTTGCCCACGCTGCCGTTCACCACGGCGCTGCGCACCGCCCTGAAGTTGTGGTCAAACCGGCGGTTGAAGCCCACCATATATTTCAAATTCTGCCCAACGGGGCTTTTGAGGGCGGCCAGCACCTCCCGGATGCGGCCAATGTCATGATCAATCGGCTTTTCGCAGAAGATATGCTTCCCGGCAGCGATGGCTTCCAGCGAAATCGGGGAATGCGTATCGGTCGAAGAGCAGATCAGAACCGCGTCGATGGAAGAATCGTGCAGGATGCTGTGGTAATCCTTCGAGATCGCCTCGATGCCCAGGCTATGCGCCCAATCCGATGTTTCGGGCGTGATGAAGGGATCCGCAATGGCAGTGACCTTTGCGCCGCGCACAAAGTTGACGATGGACTGGGTATGCACCTTCCCGATGCGCCCCGCCCCAATAATCCCAATATTCAGCATTTTTTCGATGTCTCCTTTTTGATGTTTTTTGATGTGTTGTAGTTAGGTTGATGATAATTAATTGCTTTTGGGTTTGCTTTATTATTTGTTGCTTTGGCGCTGCCATGCACGTTGCGTTTGCCGTTGCAAAAAATTTACCAGGGGTTCCAGTTCCTCCGCCGCGTCGTAGCGTTCCAGCGCCGCATAGTAGTCCGCTTTTTCATCCTCATAGATGATCAGCGGCGGGTGGTTGCGCAGCATCAAAAAATAATTGAGCAGCGTGCGCCCCACGCGGCCGTTTCCGTCGGCAAAGGGGTGGATCCATTCAAAACGCGCGTGCATATATGCGCCCGCCCGCAGCGTATCCGCCTCCGGCGGCAGGGCTTCCAGTTCTGCCAGCAGCGCCGCCAGTTCCCCTTCAACGTCTTCCGGCGCAGCGCCGACTTCCGCGCGGCCTATCACATAATCGTGCCGCTTGAACTGCCCCGGGCGCTCGCCCAGCGCCAGAAAGCGCCGCTCGTCATAGGTTCCGGCGGTCAGCATGGCATGGATTTCGCGGATCATCCCCAGACTGAGCGGTTCCCGCGCAGCGAACCTGGCACGCAAGGCGGCGTAGCAAAGCCGCTGGTTCTGCTGCTCAAAGAGCGCACGCGGGTTGCCGGTGAAGTTGATCGCCCTGCCGTTTTCAAAAATTTCGCGGGTGTCGTGCCAGGTGATTTCATCATTCTCGATTTTGCCGGAATGATAGGCAAACAGAACGCGAAAATTTTCAAGCTGCAAATCCAGGTCGGTTTCCGTGCGCACATCCAGCTGCCGCCAATGCGCCAGGATGTTTGCATAAGCCGCATATTCCGCCAAAAAGCAATCCCTCCTCACTACGTGAAATGCAGGCCGTCTAAATGCCCGCTGCTTCCCGGATGTATTGCCGCGCCTTGCGCGCATAGGCGAAGGGGTTGGCTTTGGCCGGATCCTGCTCGGCTTCCACGACGAACCAGCCCTGGTATTTCGCCTGTTCCAAAATCGCGAACAGCGGCCTGAAATCCACGCAACCGTCACCCGGGACGGTGAACGCGCCCAGGCGCACGCCTTCCAGGAAGCTCAGGTGTTCCGCTTTAACCTGGGCGACGACGGCGGGGCGCATATCCTTCAGATGCACGTGCGCCACGCGGCTGACGTGCTTTTGCAGCACCTGCACCGGGTCGATGCCCGCAAAGCTCAGGTGGCCGCTATCAAAGAGCAGATGCACCAGCGCGGGGTCTGTGCCTTCCATCAACCTGTCGATTTCCGCTTCCGTCTGCACAACCGTGCCCATGTGGTGGTGGAAGGTCAGTCGCATCCCCTTGCGCACGGCGATTTCCCCCAGCGCATTCAAGCCGTTGCAAAGCCGCACCCACCCGGCGTCGTCTATCACCGGCTTTTCATCAAAGACGGCCTTGCTCGTCCCCTGGATGCTGCCGCTCTGTTCCGATGCGCCAATCACCTTCGCCCCCAGGTAAGACAAAAAATCCAGCTGCGCTTCAAATTCTGCGGCAACCTCTGCAAAGGGTCGGTCAAGCAAAAAGCTCGAAAACCAGCGGTTACAGATCGTCAGGCCGCGCAAATCCAGCGCCGCCTTAAGCGCCACGCGGTCGGCAGGGTATTTGTTGCCCACCTCACAGCCGGTGAAGCCCGCCAGCGCCATTTCGCTGATGCACTGCTCAAAGGTGTTTTCCGCCCCCAGATCGGGCATGTCGTCGTTCGTCCACCCGATGGGCGCGATGCCCAGGCGAACCGTCTCATCAAATGCCATGCTTAAGTTCCTCCTTTTTGGTGTGTTGATTTATATGTTTTGGGTTAGGCTGCGTAAAAAAGTGATCGATGTTGCCAGGTCTTCCGGGCCATTGGGGGCTTGGGCTTCCACCGAAAGGCGACCCTGGTATGCGTTTTTGGCCAGCGCGGCAAAGAACGGCGCGTAGTCATAGCCGTCGCCCGGCAGCGGGTAGACCCGCCCGCCCGGCCGCCCGATGTGGCAATGGATCAAACGCTCGCCCGCCAAAAGAATATCCTCATACTTTTCGCCGTTTTCGCCCATGTGAAACATATCGGCCAGCAGGGCGACGGCGCTGTGGCCGGTGACGCTGGCCAGCGCCAGGCCTTCGCGCAGCGTGTTGACGGCGTTGCATTCCTTGTAACACAGCGGTTCAATGGCAATGCGGACGCCGCAGCTTGCCGCAATATCCCCCGCAAGCCGCAGGAGCGGCGCAAGCCTTGCAATCCCCTGCTCTTTGGTGACGCCCTCCGGCAGTTTACGCGCACCGGCGGAGCCGAACACCACCACCTGCGTCCCCAGCGCTTGCGCCCGTGTAAATCCAATGCGCAAAAACGCCTGCAATTCTTGTGTATCCGTCAGTGCCATCAAAGCAAAACGCCCGGGGAGGAAGCAGTTCATCGCCTCTGCCCGCAACCCGCCCAGCGCCAAATCCCGCTCAATGGCGGCAAACGCCGCTGCATCCGCTTCGGCAACGGCGGTGAAGTTCAGTTCAACGTAGTCGCATCCGGCTTCACGCGCCCACGCAGCCTGCCCCGCCGGGCAGCAAACACCGTATTTCATTGCTCGTCCACTCCTTGCATCTGATTTTTCTGTTCTCTATTATAACAGAATAGGCAGTGCATTGTCAATCGATTTAGCAGCGCTTGCTGCGGAAATCAATTTTGGGATGCGAGAACAAATATTTGTAAAACCCATTGACAAATTGTCAATTTTAGGTTAAACTGGTTGTGGCCTGTCGGGACGGCGGCTGCGTCACCCTTTCCTTGCAAACTTCACCGGGAAAGGAGTTGATGCCTTTATGGAAATTGCTTATGCAATTTGGCAGGTGGTTGTGGAAACATACGCGGCCTTTGCGTCGGATTTATCCTTCGTTTTGGTCGCAGTCGAAGCGCTCTTGCTCTCGTGGCAACACAACATAAAGAAGTAACCGCC
>JAITNG010000012.1 GCA_031290595.1 Oscillospiraceae bacterium | reverse complement strand
GATTTGCGGCAGCACGACTATGCGCAGTTCACGGCGCACTTTGTGCAGGGCAGCCCGGAACCGCTGGAGGGCAACGGCGACTGGCGCGTGCTGCGCAGGGGCAGCTGCGACGGCATTTTGATTGGCGGATACACGCAAAATTTTGCGTGGCTGCCGGGCGGCGACTACTTTCGCTACGATGCACAGCAAAAATATCTGCTCTTCCTTGAAGACCATGAACGCTTCCGTGCGCCGGTTGCGGTGAGCGCGTATCTTTCCCACATAGAACAAAGCCCGTTCATCAACCGGGTCAGCGGCCTGATTTTCGGCCATTATGCGCAAGACGTGCCGGATGATCTGCTGCACCGGCTGGAACGCTTCGGCGCAAAGCACGGCGTACCCGTCGTATACTGCGACGACTTCGGCCACGGCAACCGGCACGCGATTCTGCCCATCGGCGTTCACGCGGCGCTGGATACGGATACGCAGCGGCTGCGCTTCCATGCTTAAATATTTTTCGTTGTATTCTATCACAAAAGAAGGAGATCACCGTGGACGATAAAAATATTCTGGCCTCCATCCATTGCCCGGGGGATCTCCGCGCGCTGCCGCCTGCGCAGCTGCCCGGTTTGGCGGCGGAGATCCGGCAGGTGCTGGTGGAAACGGTTTCGCACAACGGCGGGCATCTGGCCTCCAACTTGGGCGTGGTGGAACTGACGCTTGCGCTGCACCTGTGCTTCCATTCCCCGCAGGACGCTTTGATTTGGGACGTGAGCCACCAAAGCTACACCCACAAGCTGCTGACCGGGCGTTATGAACGCTTTGGCACGCTGCGGCAGAGCGGCGGGCTTTCCGGCTTCACCGACCCTGCGGAAAGCGAACACGATTTCTTCCGCAGCGGCCACGCCAGCACCTCGGTTTCAGCGGCGCTGGGCATTGCGGAAGGCAAGCGCATCCGGGGGGAAGACGGCTTTGCCGTGGCGGTGCTGGGCGACGGCGCCTCCACCGGCGGCCTGGTGTATGAGGCGATGAACAACGCCGGGCGCAGCGGCGCAAGGATGATCGTCGTCCTCAATGACAACGAAATGTCCATTTCCCGCAACGTGGGCGGGTTTTCGCGCTATTTGAGCATGGTGCGGCGGCAACCGCTCTACCGCATCACAAAGCGGCGGGTGGAAGGTGCGCTGCGGCACATCCCCGGCGTGGGGGATGCGCTGGCCAGGGGCGTTTCGCGCTGCAAGGGCTTCATCAAACGTCTGCTGACCAACACCACACTGTTTGAGGATCTGGGCTTTGCTTACATCGGCCCCGTGGACGGCCACGACCTGGGGCAGCTCTGCGCGGCGCTCACAAGCGCAAAGCTGGTGCCGCGCCCGGCGCTGGTGCATGTTTGCACCACCAAGGGCAAGGGCTATACGCCCGCCGAGCAAGCGCCCGAATCCTTCCACGGCGTGCTGCAATTCGATTGCGATACCGGCGAAGCGCTCCCCTGCGGGCAGAGCTTTTCGGCTGTTTTTGGCGAAGAACTCTGCGCACTGGCTGCGCAAAACCCGGATATTTGCGCGGTGACGGCGGCGATGAGCATGGGGACGGGGCTGGGCGCTTTTGAACATGCATACCCCGAACGCTTTTTTGACGTCGGGATCGCCGAAGGCCACGCGGTGACTTTTTCCGCCGGGCTGGCGCGGCAGGGGCTGCGCCCGCTCTTTGCCGTGTATTCCACCTTTTTGCAGCGGTCGTATGACCAGCTGCTGCACGATGTGGCGCTGCAAGGCCTCCCCCTGGTGATTGTGGTGGATCGGGCGGGGTTTGTGGGCGAAGACGGCGCAACCCACCACGGCCTTTATGACGTCGCTTTTTGTGGGAGCATCCCCGGCGCGGTGGTATTTGCCCCGGCGACAGAAGCCGAGCTGCGGCTGCGGCTGCGCCAGGCCATGCAAAACCCGGCAACCGGCGCGCCCGTCTTCCTGCGGCTCCCCCGCGGCTGCCCCTGCGCACTGCCCCCGGCATTTCCATTGACGGACGCGCCCTTTGATGCATTTGGCGATGAAGACGCGCCCCTCGCCATCGTGACCTATGGCCGCCTTTTTCAATATGCCTGTGAAGCCGCGCAGCGCTTGCAAGCCCGGGGCAAGCAGGTGCGCCTGGTGAAACTCAACCGGGTGCTGCCCATAGAGAAATCCGCAGCACAAAGCGTATTCAAAAACCAAAAGGTCTGCTTTTTTGAAGAAGGAACCCGCAGCGGCGGCGCTGGGGAACGCTTTGGCCTGTTGCTGCTGGAACTGGGTTTCCGCGGCGAATACGACCTCCACGCAGTGGAAGGCTTCCCCCGCCACGCCCCGGTAAAAGAACTGCTGCAAGAATACGGCCTAAACACCGAAGCCATGGAAGGCTGCGTCCAAATCTAATATCTACTATCTAAAATCTAGCATCTAAAAGGAGTTGGTTCGCTCGGAACAGGAAAAGCTGCGGCTGGACGCCGCGCTGGTGGAACGGGGGTTGGCGCCATCGCGCGAAAAAGCCAAGGCGCTGGTCATGGCCGGGCTGGTGGATATAAACGGTATGCGGGAACTCAAGGCCGGGCGCAGCATCAAGGGCGCGGACCGCATCACCCTGCGCGGCGATAACATTTTGCCCTTCGTCAGCCGGGGCGGCACGAAGCTGCAAAAGGCGGTGGAGGCCTTCGGGCTGCGCCTTGCGGGCTGCACCTGCATGGATGTGGGCGCTTCCACCGGGGGGTTCACCGATTGTATGCTCCAGCAGGGAGCCGCCAGGGTCTACGCCATCGACGTCGGCTACGGCCAGCTGGCCTGGAAGCTCCGCTCGGACGAACGGGTCGTCTGCCTGGAACGCACGAACTTCCGTTATGTCACCCGGGAACAGGTGCCGGAAGCGATTCAGTTTGCCAGCGTGGATGTTTCGTTCATCTCGCTGCGCCTGATCTTCCCCGCGCTCTACCCCCTGCTGGCCGACGACGGCCAGGCCGTGTGCCTGGTGAAGCCCCAGTTTGAAGCCGGGCGCGAACGCGTGGGCAAAAAGGGCGTTGTGCGCGACCCCGCCGTGCAGGTGGATGTACTCACAGCCGCAACGGCGGCGGCGATGCAAGCGGGGTTCTTCCCCTGCGGGCTGGATTTTTCGCCCGTCAAGGGGCCGGAAGGCAACATCGAATTTTTGCTGTGGCTCCAAAAGCAAGCCCCGTGCGGCGCCCTTCCCCTCCCTACTGCGGCGGAGGTCGTTGCAGCCGCCGTGCAGGCGCTGGGGCAATCGTAAACGCAACAAGCATTCTTGAACCATCGTGGAGGACTTATGAAATCAGTCAAAAAAATCAACAGGCGGCTGGCGAAGACCTATGGCGGGCGCTTCACCGTGCGGCCGGAACGCGAACACCTGCTGCTGGAAGGCGAAAGCGGCGACTGGCAGGAAATTGTCGCCGCCGGGTTCCTTGCGGCAAAACGCAACCCGACCAAGGGCTGCCTGGTCAATGACGTGCATTACACCGGCGCGGCGGATTCCCCCATGCGTGCGCCCCGCGCAAGCGACAGCAGCCTGGAAGGCGCAGCGCCGGATGTGCTGGTGATCGGCGGCGGCGTGGTGGGCTGCGCCATTGCGCGGGAACTCATGCGCCGGGAAGTGGATGTGCTTTTGGTGGAAAAAGAGTGCGACGTGGCGCTGCAAACCTCTTCGCGCAACGATGGCATGATCCACCCCGGGCTGGATTTGCACAAGCATTCGCTGAAATACGTCTATAACCACCGGGGCAACCAAATGTATTCCAAAGTCTGCGAAGAACTACAGGTTCCCTTCACGCGGGAGGGGCAGTACCTGTGCTTCCCCAAAAGAATCCCGCGCGTGGTTCTCGCCGTCATGCGGCGCTATTGGCGCTGGATGGATGTGCCAAGCCAGATCCTGGGGCGCAAGGAACTCTTCCGCCGCCTGCCCGCGCTGCACCCCGATTTGGGCAGCGCCCTGTTTTGCCCCACGGCGGGGAGCGTCTGCCCCTACGGCCTGACGATTGCCTTTGCCGAAAACGCAATCCAAAACGGCGCGCGCATCGCCCTGAACACCGTTGTGCAGGGCATGGAAATTGCACCTGACGGCGGCAAAGGGAAGATCACCGCCGTGCGCACCAACCGGGGGACTTTGCACCCCAAGCTCGTGATCAATGCGGCGGGCGTTTTTGCCGAAGAGATCGCCGCCATGGCGGACGACCGCTTTTTCTCCATCCACCCGCGCCGCGGCACCAACTCCATCCTGGATAAAAAGGTGAGCGATTCCATCGCCCGCTACCACGCTTCCACGTTCTTCACCGGCAACACCCTGGGCAAACACACCAAGGGCGGCGGCGTGATCCGCACGGTGCACAACAACCTGCTGCTGGGGCCAAATGCCGTGGAATGCCCCGAAAAAGAGAATTTTGCGACCGACCCCACAAGCATCCGCACGGTCTTTGATAAGCAGGCAAAAACCAGCCCGGTGCCCCACCAGGGGCAGATCATTACATACTTCACGGGCGTGCGCGCCGCCACATTTGAAGAGGATTTCGTGATCGGCGCAGGGCATTACACCGGCAATATTTTGCACGCCGCCGGGATTCAATCCCCCGGCCTCACCGCCGCGCCCGCCATTGCCGAAGACCTTGCGCAGCTTGCGTGGGATGCTCTGGCCGCGCTGGGCAGCGCCCCCGCGCCCAACGCATGCTTTGACCCTATCCGCCCGGCCATCGTTCAGGCGGCGGCGCTGCCCCCGGCGGAGCGGGACGCTTTGATCCGGGAAGACCCGGAATACGGCCTGATCCTCTGCCGCTGCGAACAGGTCAGCCGGGGGGAGATCCGTGCGGCGCTGCACAGACCCCTGCCCTGCGATTCCGTTGACGGCGTGAAACGCCGTGTGCGGGCGGGCATGGGGCGCTGCCAGGGCGGCTTTTGCAGCCCCCTGGTCGCGCAGGTCATCGCCCAGGAATACAATATCCCCCTGGAACAGGTGCGCAAGAGCGGCGAAGGCAGCGAGCTGCTGCTGGGCAACACCAAAGCAAAAGGAGGTGCGCCCCATGCGTGAGCAGTATGATGTGACCGTGATCGGCGGGGGACCCGCGGGGCTGGCCGCCGCGCTGGCCGCCGCCAAAGCGGGTGCAAGCACCCTCCTGGTGGAACGCGAAGCCCGGCTGGGCGGCATCCTCAAGCAGTGCGTGCATGACGGCTTCGGCCTGCTGCGTTTTGGCGAAAAGCTGGCGGGGCCGGAATACGCCGGGCGCTTCATCGCGGAACTGCCAAGCAGCAACGTGGAACTTGCCCTGCAAACCTTTGTGGATTCCATCCGACCCCAGGGGGAGCATTTTGCCCTCACGCTGGTCAGCCGGGCGGGTATAAGCAATGTTTTGAGCAAAACGCTGCTGCTGGCCACGGGCTGCCGGGAACGCACCGCACGGCAGATCGGCGTCCACGGCACGCGCCCTGCCGGGGTGTTCAGCGCAGGAACGGCGCAATATTACACCAATATGCTGGGCAAGCTCCCGGCCAAACGCTGCGTGATCCTGGGTTCGGGCGACATCGGCCTGATCATGGCGCGGCGGCTGACGCTCGAAGGCGCGCAGGTGCTTGGGGTATATGAAGCAAAATCCATCCCCAGCGGTCTGCCGCGCAACATCGCCCAGTGCCTGGAAGATTTCGACATCCCCCTGCATTTGCAGCGCACCGTGACCCGCGTCTTTGGCCACGAACGGCTGGAGGCGGTGGAGATCAGCGCGGTGGATGCCGCCATGCGCCCTCTGCCCGGCACGCAGGAGATCATCGCATGCGACGCACTGATCCTCTCGGTGGGCTTGATCCCCGAAAATGAGCTGGCCGAAACGCTGGGCGTCGCTTTGCACCCGGCCACCAAAGGGCCGCTGTGCGACCAAAACGGCATGACCACCGTGCCGGGCGTGTTCAGCTGCGGCAACGCGGCGCACGTGAACGACCTGGTGGATTACGTGAGCGAAAGCGGCGAAGCGGCGGGTATCGCAGCGGCGCACTACAGTTTGCGCACACGCCAGTATGCTGCTGTAAAAGCGGGCGAAGGCTTCCTTTATGCCATGCCGCAGCGCATTGATTTGAGCGAACCCCCGGGGGAAATCCCCCTGTTCTTCCGCACAAAGGAGGAACTGGGCGCAACGCGGGTGCGCGTTTTTGCGGGGGAAAGACAGTTGCTCGAAAAGCGCTACCGCCAGCTGCGCCCGCCGGAAATGGAACGCCTGGCCGTCAATCTGACCGCCGCAGCCCTTGCACCCGGTGATGCGCTGCGGCTGGAAATGGAGGGGATCGTTTGAAAGAATTTATCTGCATCACCTGCCCGGCGGGGTGCCGTCTGGAAGCCGCGCTTGCGGCGGATGGCACGCTGCAAATCAGCGGCAACGGCTGCAAGCGGGGGGAGATTTACGCCCGGGCGGAGTTGACCCACCCCATGCGCAGCTTGACTTCCACCGTGCGCACCGTGTTTCCCCACTGCCCGATGCTCCCCGTGCGGACGGAGCAGGATATACCGAAGGAAAAGCTGCCGGGCGTGATGGAACGCCTGGCAAGCGTAGTGATCGAAAAGCCCATCGGCACAGGCGAAACGGTGCTTGACCTTGCGCCGCTGTGCGAAGGGAAAATCATCGCCACCAGCAACTGGTTAATAGAAGGGAGTTGACGGCGTGACATCAAAAAACCCGATGGTGCTAACCATCGACATGGGGACGCAGAGTGCGCGGGCGCTGCTGTGTGACCAAAAGGGCGAAATCATCGCCAAGGCGCAAAAGGTCTATAACCCGCCCTACTTTTCAAAACACCCCGGCTGGGCGGAGCAAACGCCCGCGTTCTATTGGGATAACCTCTGCGCCTGTTGCCGTGAACTCTTTGATGTGCTGACGGAACGAGGCGGCGAATCTTTTGCTAAAAACATTATTGCTGTCACTATCAGTACCATCCGGGATACCTGCGTGTGCCTGGATGCGCACATGGAACCGCTGCGCGATGTGATCCTCTGGCTGGATGCGCGGGAATCCGGGAACACCCGGCTGCCCCCGCTGCACAGCGCCCTGTTCGGCCTGTTGGGGATGCGCGAAACTGCGACGCTCCAGCGGCGGGTGAGCGCCTGTAATTGGATCGCCGAAAACGAACCGGCGCTGTGGCAGGATACGAAAAAGTTCGCCCTGCTCTCCGCCTGGCTGACCTATAAGCTCTGCGGCAACCTGGCCGATGCGTTCGCGGGCACGGTGGGGCATGTGCCGTTTTCGCACAAACACCGGGCATGGATGCAGCCCAAGGATATTACCCGCTCCATCTTTGATGTGCGCGATGACCAGCGCTATGATCTGGTGGAAGCCGGCGACGTTTTGGGGGCAATCACCCCTGCGGCGGCGGAAGCCACGGGCATCCCCGCCGGGCTGCCGCTGATCGCCACCGGGAGCGACAAGGCCTGTGAAACCCTGGGGCTGGGCTGCCTGACCCCCGAAAAGGCCGCCCTGAGCTTCGGCACCACGGCCACGGTGGAAATCACCCTGCCGCGCTACACCGAACCCTTCCCCTTCATCCCGCCCTATGTTTCGGTGATGCCGGGGTTTTACACGCCGGAAGTTGAAATATACCGCGGCTATTGGCTGATCAGTTGGTTCAAGCGGGAATTTGCCGCCCTGGAACGGGCGGAAGCGGAAAAACTGGGGGTTTCGGCCGAAAGTCTGCTCAACCACCAGCTGGCCGAAGTGCCGCCCGGCTGCGACGGCCTGATGCTGCACCCCTACTTCACGCCGGGGCTGGTGATGCCCCATGCGCGGGGTTCCATGATCGGCTTCACCGATTGCCACACCCGGATTCATTTTTACCGCGCCATCATCGAAGGGATCAACTTTGCCCTGATGGAAGGCCTGAAAAACATCGAAAAGCGGGGCAAATGCAAGGTGCAGCTGCTGCGCGTCGCGGGCGGCGGCAGCCAGAGTTCTGAAATTTGCCAGATCACGGCCAACATGTTCGGCTTGCCGCTGCAACGGGTGCATACCCACGAAGTGACGGGGCTGGGGTCGTCGCTGGCGGCGTTCGTGGCCAAGGGGGTCTACGGCTCCTATGGCGAAGCCGTGGATGCGATGGTGCACCCCCAGGCGGAATTTTTGCCCAACGAAGAGCAAAACCAACTCTACCGCCGGTTATACGGCGAAATCTATGCGCAGGTCTTCGATAAGCTGGAACCGTTCTATTGCGGCATCGATAAGATTATCCCCAGGCAATAATGGCCTGTTATTTGAATCAAAACACAGAGGAGGAATATCAACATGGCACACCCTTACAAAGGCTTTGAACCCAAGTGGTTCCAGGGCGAGATCCCCAAGGATTCCTACCGCTCCATTTTTAAGTGGGGCGTGCCGGAGCAAATCAAGGCGCCGCGCGAAAATATGCTGCACGATGTGCTGCACCGCTTCGGGATGGACGACACAATCTTCCACGAATACCAGCAGAACCTGGGTCTTGACCCCGTAAAAGTGGAAATCCCCGTCCGGCTGGCGAAGGAACACATCGACGCGCTGAAGGCCATCGTCGGCGAAGAAAACGTCCGCACGGACGACTACGCCCGCTTTTCGGTCGCATACGGCAAAACCATGTATGACCTTTTGCGCGCACGTTCCAAGATCGTTGAAAACGTGCCGGACGTCGTCGTTTATCCGGCCTCCAAGGAACAGATTGAAGCCATCGTGGCTTATGTTAGCCAACATAAAATTCCCCTCTATGTTTATGGCGGCGGCAGCTCCGTCACGCGGGGAGTGGAATGCGTCAAGGGCGGCATTTCGCTGGATATGCGCCTGAACTTCAACAAAGTGGTCAGCTTCAACGAAGCGGATCAGATGATCACGGTGGAAGCGGGCATGAGCGGCCCCGCGCTCGAAGACTGGCTCAACAATGCGCCGGAAAAGCTGGGCGCCAAGCGGCGCTACACCCTGGGGCATTTCCCCCAGAGCTTTGAACACAGCTCCGTCGGCGGCTGGGTCGTCACCCACGGCAGCGGGCAGAATTCCACCTATTACGGCTGCATTCAGGATCTGGTGCTGGGGCAGAGCTATGCCACCCCGCGCGGCGTGATCACCACCGATACGCACCCCCGCAAGGCCACGGGGCCTGACCTTGACCAGATCATGATGGGTGCGGAAGGCGCCTTCGGCGTGCTGACCCACGTTTCGCTCAAACTCAGCCGCCATATGCCGGAAACCACGCGCCGCTTCTCTTACATGTTCAAGGATTGGCAAACCGGCATCGCCGCCGCAAAGGAAATCATGCAAAGCGAGGCGGGCAAGCCCAGCGTATTCCGCCTGAGCGACCCGGAAGAAACCAGCATCATGCTCAACATGTATGGCGTGATGGATACCCCGCTCAAGCACCTTTTTGCCCTCAAGGGTATGAAGATGAACGAGATGTGCCTCTTTTTGGGCTTCACCAACGGCGCGGAAAGCTACAGCAAATGCACGGCCAAAAATGTGGCGCATGTGGCCAGGCAGTTCGGCGGTCTGCCCCTGACGGGCTACGTCTGCAAGGGCTGGGAACACGGCCGCTTTTCAGACCCCTACCTGCGCGATACGCTCCAGGATTTTGGCGTGCTGATGGACACGATGGAATGCTGCGTCAACTGGAGCGAGATGGAGCGGGTGCACGCAGCGGTGCGCAAGGTGGTCAAGGCGCGGCCCAACACAATCTGCATGACCCACATGAGCCACGTCTACCCCCAGGGCGGCAACCTCTATTGGATCTACATTATCTTAGAAAACGATGCGGAGGAATTCCGCAAGTTCCACGCAAGCATCCTGGATGCGATCCAGAAAAACGGCGCGAGCATGAGCCACCACCACGGCATCGGCAAGATGTTTGGCCCCTGGCTGGAAGGCCAGCTGGGCGGCAACGAATACGCCGTGATCCGTGCGCTCAAGGAATATTTTGACCCGGATTACATCATGAACCCCGGCGGCACCCTGGGGCTGGATATTCCGGAAGCTGAAAAGCGCAAACTGAAGGGCAATGACCCAAAATAAAACAAAGAATACCCGGGCGACGAACCGTCGCCCGGGTATTCCCCAATTTCAGGAAGTCCATTGACTTCCCCGCCAAACTGTGCTAGAATATTTTTACAAATTGTGATGGGGGTTCAGTGAAAGATGTATTGTAACAACTGCGGATACCAGATGCCCGACGGCAGTGAATTCTGCGACAGCTGCGGGACGAAGATGCTCCAGCCGCCCGTGGTGAAAACCGCGCCGCCGCTACAGCCGCCACTCCAGCAACCGCAACAGCAGCAGCCGATGCAGGGCGGCTATCGGCAAAACCCCTACGCGCCGCAGCAGCCGCAACAACAGCCAGGGCAGCAGCAGTATTTCCAGGGCTATCAACAGCAAAGCCCCTACGGCTACCCGACCTACCAGACCTATACGCCGAAGAAGACCAACGGCCTGGCGATTGCGGGGTTTGTGCTTGCGTTGCTTGGCATTCAGCCGGTTGCGCTGATCCTGTCCATCCTCGGCCTAACGGAATGCAACAAAAGGCAGGATAACGGGCGCGGACTGGCCGTTGCCGGGATCATCCTCAGCGCGTTGGGTGTAATTTTCTGGGTTATGCTCGTCGCTTCCGGCGTGTTCTTCGCGATTGCGGAGGGGGTGTATTAGGCACAGCAAAAGGCTGTTAATGCAGTTGGACACGGCGCGCCGTGTCCCTACAAAGCAAGATGAAAAGCCCCGGTCGACTGCTAGTCGCCAGGGATTTTTATAGTATTCTGCATCTAAAAGCCGACCGTGCTGCGCTCCGCGCCACCACCCCGCC
>JAITNG010000210.1 GCA_031290595.1 Oscillospiraceae bacterium | reverse complement strand
TTTGTAGTCATACGCTAAACTGTAAAAATAGAAATCAACAGGAAAGGTGATGCTCCATGACCAACCCCATCACAGACGAAGCCCGCCTACAAAACGCCACGCAGCGGGCGATCCGTAGCATCGAAAACATCTGCCAAAACATCGGCCCGCGCCTGGCGGGCAGCGCCGGGGAGCTTGCCGCCGAGGAGGCGCTGCGCGATGCGCTGGGCGGCGCAATCCATGCGTCCTATACCGAAGCCTTTCCCATCGTGCCGGGCGGTGCGCTGCCGGCCTATATGAAGCGTGCGGCGCTGCTGATTCTGCCCGCCTGCGTGGCCTACGGCTTCGGCTGGGCGGCGGTGAGCGCTGCAATGAGTGTCTTTTTGCTCTTTGGGCTGGTGCTGCCCGCCCTGTTTTTTTCGCCTGTAGCGGACGTCACTTTCCGCAAAAAAGATTCCCACAACGTCACGTGTGTGCGCAAGCCAAGCGGCGAGGTGCGGCGGCGGATCATCCTGTGCGGCCACGCCGATGCGAACCCGCACATCCCTTTGTTCTATTATGGCTATAAGTATTTGCACACCGGCCTGTTGGGTGCGCTTTTGGTTCCCCTCAACGCACTGGCCGCGCTGGCGCTGCTGGGCTTTAGCGTCGCTGCGCTGCGCCGGGGTATCGTGTTCGGCCCCGCGCCCCGGTTTGGCACGGCCTTGGGGAACTTCACGATTGCGCTCATTTGTATGCTGCCGCTGTTTTGGGGCGCATTCACCTACGGCAGCAAGCGGCGCGTTGTGCCGGGCGCCACGGATAATCTTTCCGGCTGCGTGATTGCACAGGCGGTGCCGCTGCTGCTTGAAGAAACCGGCGTGACGCTGGAACACACGGAAGTGGTGGCGCTCTTCACCGGGGCGGAGGAGTGCGGCGTGCGGGGGGCGCGTGCCTGGTGCAAAGCGCACGCCGCCGAATGCAAGGAAATAGAAACGCTCTTTGTGGCGATTGATACCATTCACGATATGCGCTTTGCGGTGAACCTTTCGGGGGACATGATGGGCGCGCAAAAATATGACCCGCGTGCAGTTTCGCTCATTGGCCGTGCGGCGCAGCGGGCGGGATGCCCGATGCCGGAAAAAATTTGCACGCAGGGCGCAATCGACGCCCACGCCGCGGCGCAAACAGGTATCCCCGCAGGCGGCTGGATTGCCGCAGACCTGGCGAATGCGCCGTGGTATCACACGCGGGATGACAGCCCCGCGAACCTCAACGCAGCGGCCATCGCAACCAGCATCAGCATTGCGATGGAAACTGTGTTGCTCTTTGATGCAGAAGGGCTTGGCGCGGGAGCATGATCGTTATCGTCTGCCGCCTCTGCCGCCCATGCCGCCCGCGTTGCCGCCGCCCATCATGCCCTGAATGGTCGTGGTGGCGGTCACGGTTGCCAGCGCCGCGCCGTTTGCGGTGATCTGGTAACTCTGCCCCGCCACAACGCCGGGGAGGATCAGGCAATACGATGTTACATTGGATGCAAGCGTCAGGCTCCACAGGTCGTCAACGGCAAGTTTTGTTCCGGCGGCGATGCTTGTTGCGCCATAGAGCGCGGGTAGGATCGTTCCGCCGTTATCAACATCCGTTGCGTCGCCGTCGCGGGTTGTGCCGATGAATATCGCTACGGTTCCGCCGGTGATTTCCAGCGTTCCGTTGGAATCAATGCCGTCGCTGGTGGTGTAGAGCGTAATCACACCGCCGCTGATGGTGATGCCCGTCGCGCTGCCCCCGGCAAACTGATCGTTGCCGTAACGGCCGCCGCCGACGTTGGCGTTGGTGCCGCCCGCCGCGTTGATCCCGTCGTCCGTTGAAAGCACGGTGATCTTCCCGCCGATGATGTTGACGTTTGCGCCCTCCAACCCCTCATAGGATTTTGTGACGTTGATTTCGCCGCCCTTCACGGTCAGCGTGGCGTCCGCATGAATGCCGTCGTCGCCGGAAGCAAGGGTGAAGGCGCCGTCTGCAATGGTAATATCCGCATTGCTGTGGATGGAATCGTCATAGGTCGTCACGTTGAACGTGCCGCCGTTCAGGTCGATGTTTCCGCCGGCCTTTATGCCCTTGAAGCTCTCGTCTGCGGAAGCGCTCAACGCGCCTTCCCCGGCTGTGACGGTGAATTTGCCGTCGTCAATTTGCAGGGCGGTCGCCGCCTGGATCCCGTCATTGTGCGCAGCGATTGTGAAAGCGCCGCCTTTGATGAGGATCCAACCTTTATCTGTTTCAGCATCGTTGGCGGATTTGATGCCGTCGCCCTGTTGGGAGGTCAGGTGGAACGCCCCGCCCAGAACGGTGATCGTATCTTTCCCGCGCAGGGCTGTCGCCACGGCGTTGACCGTGATGTTGCCGCTTGCGATGATCAGATCATCCTTTGTGGCAACGCCGTGCTTGTAATTCCCGTTGACCGTCAGCGCGCCCGTGCCGTTGATGGAAAGGTCGCATTTGCTGAACAGGGCGGCGTCGGGTTCTTCCTTCTCCGCATCCGCGTAGTCGTAGGATGCGCCGTCGGTCAGGGTGTTTGTCGTCCCCTCCGCAAGGATGAGCACCAGCTTGTTGGCGGTCGCCGCATAAAGGGCGGCGTTCTTATCGGCGGTGATGTTCACGCCGTTCAGCACAAGGCGCACGTCGTCCTTTTCGCCTGCGGCGATCAGAATTTGCCCGGCGTGCAGCGTTCCGCTGACCACATACGTCCCGGCTGCTGAAATTGTCACCGTGCCGCCGGAGGCTTTTGCGCCTTCGCCGGATACGGAGGCGGCGTCGCCGTTCAGCGTGATGGTCGCCGTGACGGTATCCCAGGTGCTGTCCGTATCAACCTCCTTGGCTTTTTCCGTGATGCTTACATTTTGCGCGGGGGTTGTGGCGGCGGTGGTGGTGTTTGATTGGTTCGTCACCGTCGGGTCTGTGCTTCCTTCAGAATCGCCTTTGGAACAGCCGGCCACGCCGAACGTCAAAACCAGCAGGGCGGCCAGGAATGCAATTGTCCGTTTCATTTTCAAATTTACCTCTCTTTACGCAAAAATGGCTTGAACGGTGGTTGCGCCGCTCCCCAGTTTGAGTTGAATCGTGTTTGTGGTGTATGCAAGCGTTGTGCCGTTTGCGGCATCGGTCACAATGAACTTCACAAAGGTATGCCCTTCCTGCGGGGTGGCTGCCAGCGTTTGCGTCGTCCCCGCAAAATAACTGCCGCTCCAAAGGGAAGCGTCGGTTATGCCTTTTGTTGCGGTGGTGATGGCGGCGCCGTTCACGCTGATATACCCGTCGCCGTCGGTTTTGAGGGTCACGGTCACGGCGTCGCCCAGTGCAAATCTGCTCGCCAGGAACCCCTGCATGTACCCGGTGCGTTCCTGTGCAAACTGCGTCAGTTTGGCGACGTTCGCTTCCCATGCGCCAACGCCGGAGATGGAACTGGGGTACCGCGCCGCCTGTTCGGGGATCGCGGTGGCGATTTCCGCTTGCATTGCGCTGATGGAGGCGGTCACTGTGTCCGCTGCATAATTCGTGTTCATAACATCGCAAAAGCGGTTGATGAATTTTGCTTTGAACGCCTCGTTTTCGATTAGCTTCCTGAAAAACAGGGTGCTTGCATCGGAAGAAAAGCCCATCCCCCTGGAGGACGAAGATTCATTCAAAGCATAGAGCAAGGTATTGTTGGTCTGATCCGCCCGCAGCCCAAAGCCCCAGTCCATGTCCTTCATCACCCAGCGGAAGCGGCCGTCCTGATACCAAACCGCCGTGCCGTCATAGCCGCCGTTATCGGTTTTATACCGCCAGAACACATTGTTGTTCCCCGGCCAGTCGGTGTTTGCGGAATAGATATTTGCAATATAATAATCTATCAGATTATCAACATCCAAATAGGTTTGCGCCTTCTGATAATTCGCTTCCTCCGTCAATGTGTTGCTCTCAAAAAAGCTATACATTTCGTTGTAAAGGGCGAGGTCGCTTTCGTCGCCTTCGTTTATTTCGGGCGTGCTGTTGCTTTCCAGCGCCAAAACCGCCACCTTCTCTGTGTCAATCGCGTAATGCGCGGCAAAATAGTGGTCGTCGTAGCGTTCGCGGATGTTATAGACGCCCCAAAATTCGCCGTTGACAAAGGCGACGCAGGGGCGGGAGGCCTGTGTATCCACCTGCAAATCACTGACCAGCGACTGCATCAGCGCATCGCGGAACAAGGTGCTGCTGTTGTCGTTCCCGCTGCTGCGCAGGAGGATCCGCTTGAAGGAGGTCAGCAAATCATCGTTGTAAGAGGTGGTGAGCCCTGCAAACAATTCATAATCAACGGATGCGTTTGCTTCGTCATAACTTTTACGCGCATAAAACCGAAGCGCTTTTTGCGCCAGGGAGCGCGTGGTGCCGCCGTTGAGCCGCACCCCCATGTTCAACGCAACGGCGGCTGTGCCGTCCGCTTCATACATCTCAAAATGCACAGGGCGCTCCCAGTCCGAACCCGACTGGCTGTAGTTGGCGAAAATCCCGGTTGTGCTGTCAAAAAAATTGGCGGCGTCGGTGACGATGGATACGACAGGCAGCTTGTAGCGGGTAAAAATATCCTCGCTGACAAAGTAGGATTGGGATGCAACGCCGGAAAGCAGGGTTCCGCTTTCCGAAAACACCGCCGCTTTTATCACGGTGCCTTTAAAGACGTTATCAATTGCCGCCGCTGCAGAACCGCCCGCTGCGGGTAGGTTGCCGGCAGGGAAATCCGGCATATCTGCAAGCGCGTTTTCATCGAACGGGTTGCCTTCAGGCGGCGTATCCGCCCAAGCGCCCGCAGGCGGGTTTTCGCCGAAGGGGGCGCCGTCCGGGAATACAGCTTCGCCTTCCGGGAGCGCTGCATCCGGCCTGTTGCCGCCGCGTTCGCCCCTGCCGGGTCTTTCAACGCTTTCGCCGTCACCGCCGATGGCGGGCTTTTCGCGGCCAGGCATATTTTCCCCTTGCCCCATGCCGAAGCCGCCGTTCCCCGTGATTGCGGAAAGAACATTCGGCTCGCTGGTTCTGTCGGCGATAGCGATCCCTTTGGCATATTGGGCTGAATCGCTTGTCGGGTCGCTTCCGTCCAGCGTATAGCGAATAACGCCCTTGTTGATTTTGGTGGAAAGCAGCAGCGAAAACGGCTGCTCATACAATCCGCCGGCGTGCGAAAATGTGATATTGCCGTCGCTACTCACAAATGCGTCGGCTTTTTTGCCGCTGCCTTTGATTGCGGGCACCAACAGGGCTACCGCAATCAGCGCAACCAGCAACACCGCCATCCCCGCAAAAAGGAAGGTGTTTTTCTTTTTTAGCATCACAGTTGCCCTCCGCACTCCTCTTAGAATTCGCTTTGCTGCGCATCCAAAACCAACGTGATGTTCAGGTTCCCGTTGCGGCAGCGCAGGTCGTCGATAAAACTTTTCTCGTTCATGCTGTCTTTGCTCGTGATTTTATATTGCAGCTCATATAAGCTGCCCAAATTGGCGGTTTTCACCTTCGTGAGGGCAAAGCTATCGGTGTATTGCTGCAAAATGCCGTCGAACGCGCCCTGATAATTCAAATTTTCCGGGACGGTGATTTTCAGGAGCTTTTGCGTCCGCTTGCTTTGCCCGAATTTCGTGAGTTCCAAAACGACCATCACGACGCACAGGAAGACCGCAACAATCGCGCCGTAAAGCATGTAGCCCATGCCGCAGGAAAGCCCCACCGCCATGGAAAACAGCACATAGGTGATGTCTTTGGGGTCGCCGGGTGCGCTGCGGAAGCGGATGATGGAAAAAGCGCCCGCCAGGCTGAACGCCCGCGCCACCGAATTGCCCACAAGCAAGATAATCACTGTAATAATAACGGGGAGAACCACCAGGGTCAGCGCGAAACTTTTGGAAGGCGTTTTTGTTTTGTGCGTTTTCATATAGACGACGCTGATCAGAAAGCCCAGCGCCAGCGCAACACCCAGCGCCAGCAGTAGCTTTTCCACCGTAAAAGTTGCGTCGGCAGAAATCGTATCAAAAATAGATTCAAACATATTCTTTACTCCTCAGCCCAATGATGCCCGTGCCAGCGGCAGGGGGTTTTCTGCAAAGCGGTGCGCCGGGAACGACACGATGTTTTCGCACGGTTCCCGAACGCCCGGCGCAAGGGAAGCCGTATATGCGGCGCCGTATTTGGAAAAACTGGCGGGGTAAACCTGATGTTCCGAAAGCAGCCGGGTGAACCAGAGCGGGATCGCTTTCGCCGTTTTGATTTCCATCAGCCACGTTCCGTCTGCCAGAAGGCGTTCGCCCCAGCTGCCGGATTCCAGCCGCAGATCCTGCCGCCGCGTGATAATGTTGGTATCAAAGGATACCCGCAAGTCGGAATTTTCCTTTTCAAAAAACGCCCTGCGGTCATAGGAAAGATAGACTTTCGGAGCCAAGCGGCGCTGGGTAAGCATATAGGCGATTTCCCGCGTCACCTGGCGGTTGGTGCAGTCCGCTGCATCGGGCAAAGCGCCTGTATCCAAAAATGCGTATGCATCCGAAAGGCGCAGGCCGCTCCGCCGCTTGTTTGTAAGCCCGCAAAACTTTTTCTTGATTTCCACATAAACCCTTGCGTCCAAGTCCGGCGTGCCGTATGAACGCATCCGCAGCTTTTCTTTGTAACAGGGCTTTTGGAGCGAGGTGCGGATCAGGTAGCTGTCGTCCGTATCGTAGTAGAGGTTGCAGATGGAATACGTTTCGTGCGTTTTGTTGTAGGCGTCCAGTTCCATCCTGCCGGATAATTGGCGCTGCAATTTTGCATACGTTTTCGCATCAAGCAAGTATTTGTTTTCGTGCCGGTTAAAAATTTCGATTGCCATGTGGTTCACTCCTGTTCTTTATCCTGTGGCTTTATTATGCCACCCAATTATGGCGCAAAAATGGATTGAATTGTGGCGCAAGTGCGGAACAGTATGTCAGTTGCGGCTCAGGCCTTGAAAGAAGCAGTTTTTTCTGTTATACTGCTACTATCCTAATTATGAATCAAACGAGGTGCTTTGTTGATGGCAAACGCTAAAAAAATACTGGTTTGTGACGACCAGCAAATGATACACGAAACGCTCAGGGAGTATATAGAGGACGGGGGTTTCACCTGCGTATCCGCTTTTGACGGGGCGGAGGCGCTGGCGAAATTCCAGAGCGAAAAGCCGGATCTGCTTGTGCTGGATTTGATGATGCCCAAGAAGACCGGCATCGAGGTCTGCCGCGAAATCCGCCGGGATTCCACCGTCCCCATCGTCATGCTCACCGCGAAGGGGGAGGAGATCGACCGCATTTTGGGGCTGGAGCTTGGCGCGGATGATTACATCGTCAAGCCGTTCAGCCCCCGGGAGGTTGTGGCGCGCATCAAGGTGATTTTTCGCCGCGTTTCGGAAACGCGCACGGAGGCGGGCGACCAGCTGCTGCGCTTCCCGCGCCTGCAAATCAACCTTAGCAGCTACGAAGTCCGGGTGGACGGCGAAGTCGTACCCTGCACGCCCAAAGAGGTGGAGCTGCTCTATAAGCTCTGTTCCGCGCCCGGCAGGGTGTGGAACCGCGAGCAGCTTTTATCGGACGTATGGGGCTACGATTATTATGGCGAC
>JAITNG010000206.1 GCA_031290595.1 Oscillospiraceae bacterium | reverse complement strand
CCGATCAACAAAAAAAGTGTAAGAAGGGATAAAAATGTTTTTTTCATAAAGGTGCTTCCTCCTTGATTCATATTTAGGACTTTTTTCATCGTACAAGTTTCCCATCCGTTAGCTTTGTTGAATGTTCTTCGATCCAAAGAAAAGCGTTTGAAGTCTGGTGGATTTTTTTGCGTCGATTTTTTCCTGTATTTGTCAGGTGGACGAATTGAATAACTGTTCACCTGCAACAGCGGCGCATACAATATGCTTTTTTCAGCGTCTTCCCGCTTTGTGCTGCGAACAGCCAAAACGATGGTGGTAATGCCGATTAGCAGGGTTCCGATCCCAAACAGTATTTCGTATTGCATTGATAAATTTCCCCTTTCTTTTTGTCAATACTAATTATAGCCCGTATATGGGCAATTGTCAAGTACCGGGCGATACTTTATTATGAAGGCATCGCAACGAAAGGGGCGCTTGCCTTCATGATTGTTTTTGACCGCCTCTGGCAAACCATGAAAGACCGTGGTTTTTCGCAATACCGTTTGATCCAGGAATACGGCTTCAGCACCGGGCAGCTGGATCGCTTGCGCAACAACCGCAACGTGAACACCTACACCTTGAATATGCTGTGCGGCATCCTGCACTGCCGCCTGGAAGAGATTGCGGAATTTTTGCCGGAGGAAGAGTAACGGACGGCGTTCCGGTCAAATAATCGTTTGTCTGCTTTGGGCAAGGGATATTTAAAAGCCCCGGTCGACTGCTAGTCGACCGGGGCTTTTAAATAACGCTTTAAATTACAGAATAGTATTATCTGCACCTGCCTTGCAAAAAAGCGCAAAAAATTCCCCGCACAACTGGACTTTTGCGCTTGAATGGTGTAGAATATTGGTATCATTCTGTTGATGGTGAAGAGGTGACGTATGATTCTGGATGCCCTTGCCGCTGCGGCGCGTTTGCGCGTGGCCGCCGCGAAGGCCGCGCTGCCCCTTGCTGCGCTGCGCGCCCGGGCGGAAGCCCTGCCGGTGCAAGCCGGGTTCCCCTTTGAAGCAGCCCTTGCCGCGCCGGGGCTTTCGTTCATTTGCGAGGTGAAAAAGGCCTCCCCTTCCAAGGGCGTGATTGCGCGGGATTTCCCCTACCTGGAGATTGCCCGGAGCTATGCGGCGGCGGGGGCGGCGGCGGTTTCGGTGCTGACGGAGCCGGAATACTTCCTGGGGTCGGATCAATACCTGCGCGAAATTGCCGCAGCGGTTCCCCTGCCCGCGCTGCGCAAGGATTTCACGGTGGACGCAT
Organism: Oscillospiraceae bacterium; assembly: GCA_031290595.1. GTDB lineage: Bacteria > Bacillota > Clostridia > Oscillospirales > Acutalibacteraceae > WRMQ01. Next base: position 36,552 of record JAITNG010000206.1, on the reverse strand, counting down.
ACCAAATATACGAAGCGAAAGCGCTGGGTGCATCGGCGGTGCTGCTCATCTGCGCGCTGTTGGATTTGCCCGCTCTGCGGGAATACCACGCCCTGGCCGATTCCCTCGGCCTTTCGGCGCTGGTGGAAACCCACAGCGAAGCGGAGGTGGAAACCGCCCTGGCCGCCGGGGCGCGGGTGGTCGGGGTCAACAACCGCGATTTGCGCAGCTTTCAGGTTGACCTTGCCACCGGCGAGCGGCTGGGGGCGCTGCTGCCGCCGGGGGTGCTGTTCGTGGCCGAAAGCGGCGTCGCCACCCCGGCGGACGCCGCACGCCTGCGCCGCGCCGGTGCAGACGCGCTGCTGATCGGTGAAGCGTTGATGCGTGCGCCGGATAAACGTGCGTTTTTGGAGGCGATGCGCGATGCAAACGAAGATTAAGATTTGCGGCCTCCGCCGGGAAGCGGACATTCGCGCCTGCAACGAAGCGGCGCCGGATTACGTCGGCTTTGTGTTTGCGGCAAGCAAGCGGCAGGTCACGCCGGAAGCGGCGGCACAGCTGCGTGCCGGGCTTGCGCCGGGGATTGCAACGGTCGGCGTGTTTGTGGATGCACCCGTTGCAACCATCGCAGCACTGCACCGGCAAGGGGTGATCGATATTGCCCAGCTGCACGGCAGCGAAGACGCGGCCTATGCGGCGGCGCTGCGGGCGCAGTGCGGGATTCCAATCCTGCGTGCGCTGCGCATCGCCACCCCGGCGGATCTGGCACGCATAGCGGACTACCAGGCCGACTGGCTGCTGCTCGATAGCGGCGCAGGCAGCGGAAAGCCCTTCGACTGGTCGCTCCTGAACCCGGTTCCAACACAGCAAAAAATCTTTTTGGCGGGCGGGGTGGGGCTGCACAACATCGAACAGGCGTTGGCGCTGCACCCCTACGCGGTGGACGTCAGCAGCGGCGCGGAAACGGACGGATACAAAGACCCGGCAAAAATCAAAGCCCTTGTTGCAAGGGTACGGAAAGGCGGCGATGCTCCATGAGCAAAGGCAGATACGGCACCTTCGGCGGGCAGTATATCCCCGAAACCCTGATGAACGAGATCCATGCGTTGGAGGAGGCCTATGCGAAATACAAGGACGACCCCGACTTCAACGCGGAGCTGGACACGTTATTGCGCGAATATGCAGGGCGGCCGTCGCTGCTCTATTATGCCGAGAAAATGACGGCGGCGCTGGGGGGGGCGAAGGTCTACCTCAAGCGGGAAGATTTGAACCACACCGGCTCCCACAAAATCAACAACGTGCTGGGGCAGGCATTGCTGGCCAAGCGCATGGGCAAACGGCGCATCATTGCCGAAACCGGCGCGGGGCAGCACGGCGTCGCCACGGCCACGGCGGCGGCGCTGCTGGATCTGGAATGCGAAATCTTCATGGGGCGCGAGGATACCGAACGCCAGGTGCTCAACGTCTATCGCATGGAGCTGCTGGGCGCGACGGTGCATCCGGTGGATAGCGGCACGAAGACGCTCAAGGATGCAGTCAACGAAACCATGCGCGAATGGGTCGCCCGCACGGCGGATACCCATTACCTCCTGGGTTCGGTGATGGGTCCCCACCCCTTCCCACTGATCGTCCGGGATTTTCAAAGTGTGATCAGTAAGGAAGCGCGGGAACAAATTTTGCAGCTGGAAGGAAAACTCCCGGCGGCCGTGCTGGCCTGTGTGGGCGGCGGCAGCAACGCCATGGGCATGTTTTTCAACTTCATCCCCGATGCGGGCGTGCGCCTCATCGGCTGCGAAGCGGCGGGGCTGGGCGTTGAAACGCCGCAGAACGCCGCGACCATCGCCAACGGCAGCCTGGGCGTGTTCCACGGGATGAAATCGTATTTTTGCCAGGATGACCAGGGGCAGATCGCCCCGGTGTATTCGATTTCCGCCGGGCTGGATTACCCCGGCATCGGCCCGGAACACGCATGGCTGCACGATTCCGGCCGGGCGGAATACGTCCCCGTCACGGATGAAGAGGCCGTTGCGGCTTTCGAGTTCCTTGCCCAAACGGAGGGGATCATCTGCGCCATTGAAAGCGCCCACGCCGTGGCGTATGCGCGCAAGCTCGTGCCGCAGATCCCCAAGGGGGAAAGCGTGATCCTCTGCCTTTCCGGCCGGGGAGATAAAGACGTCGCCGCCATCGCGCGGTATAGGGGGGTGCAGGTGCATGAGTAGCAGCAGAATTGCAAAGGCGTTCCAAAACGGAAAAGCCTTCATCGCCTTCTTGACCGGGGGCGACCCAACGCTTGCCAAAAGCGAAGAATTCATCTACGAAATGATTGCGGGCGGCGCTGATCTGATTGAAATCGGCGTGCCCTTTTCGGATCCTATTGCCGAAGGCGAGGTGATCCAGCGGGCTAACCTGCGGGCGCTCCAGGCGGGCGCCACCCTGCCCAAGCTCTTTGATCTGGTCGCACGGGTGCGGCAAAAAAGCGAAATCCCCCTGGTGTTTTTGACCTACCTCAACCCGGTGTTCCGCTACGGCTACGCGGCGTTCTTCCAAAAATGCCGCGAAGTGGGGCTGGACGGCGTGATTATCCCCGACCTCCCGGCGGAAGAGCAGGAAGAAGCCTGTGTGTTCGCCCGGCAGGAGGGCGTTGACGTCATCTCCCTCATCGCCCCCACCAGCGCAGCGCGTGTGCGCAAAATCGCGGAAAGCGCGACAGGGTTCCTCTATGTGGTGTCCTCCATGGGCGTCACCGGCGTGCGGGGCGAAATCAGCACCAACCTTGCGCCGATGCTCCAACTGGCCCGGTCGGTTTCAGGCATCCCGGTGGCCATCGGCTTCGGCATCGGCACCCCCGCGCAGGCACATGCCATGGCGCAGCTCGCCGACGGCGCAATCGTGGGCAGCGCCCTCGTCCGCCTGGTGGAACAACACGGCGAAGCAGCCGGTGCGCACCTGCGCAGGTTTGTGGCGGAAATGAAGGCGGCGGTGAGCGGGGGGGATGAATCCGCAGCGCAAGTTTCTTAGTAAAAGCGCTTGTATTTTACTAAGAAAGCGAGTATACTATAGGAAACGCTAGTTAAAGGAGGTGTTTCCTGTGGATTACGAGTTTCTTCCAGTTCTTTATTATAAGGACGAGGAGAAGTACAATCATACGCTTGCCAGCAGACGCGGCGGAGAGTATACGGTTAAATTGCCCGTCAAGATTCATGGCGAACAGGCTTTTTATTGCTGTACTCCACAACTGCTGGAACAAACCGAGCATATCTATCGGCTAAATGGGTCGATATTTTCCCTGTGGGATGGAATACCTGCAAAATCAAAAGATCGATATTTTTCAAAAGCATTGATTGCTGAAATCATGGGTTCCAACAAAATTGAGGGCGTTCGCAGCAGCAAGCAAGAACTGCGTGCGGCATTCGACGCCGTGAGCGGAAAAAGCAATAAGCCGACGAGCTTCACGGGCATTGTGGATGGATATTACCGCATCCTCTTGCCAGGCAAAATTTCAGTCGAACAGGTGAGCGACATCCGTATGCTCTATGACGTCGTGATTCTGCCAAACCTGAATCCGGCCGACGCGCCGGATGGAAGGTTGTTCCGCAAAAGCGGCGTTTCGGTTGTGACCGCCACCGAGAAAGAAAAGCACCACGGCATATTGCCCGAAGCTGACCTGATTCGGTTTCTCACGCTCTCTTTGGAATACCTACAGGCAACGGGGTATTCGCTGGCCGCAGTTTCCGCCTTCCACTATTTGTTCGGCTATGCGCACCCTTTTTATGATGGCAACGGAAGGATGGCAAGATTTTTGAGCAGCGCGTTTTTGCGCGAAAGCCTCCATCCGCTGATCGGCCTGCATATATCGCAGGGGATCGCAAACAACCGCAAGGCATACTATGACGCTTTTGATGTGTGCAATAACGTGCGCGCAAAGGGGGATATTACCCCTTTCATACTGTATTATCTTTCGGTCATTGCACAGTCAACAGAAGGATTGCAAAAGGATTTGGAAAGCGCAAACGCCAAGTTGAAACACTACAGCGAAGCCTTCCACAAAACGCTGGGCAAAGAAGACGACGAAATAACACGCGGCGTATTGGCGGCTCTATTGGAAGTCACGGTGTTTTCAGACGTGGGGATCAGCGTTGGCGGCATTGGAAGATACGCCGAAGCGTGCGATTCAACAGTGTATAAGCGGTTGCAAAAGCTAGCGGCATTGGGGGTTCCAATTACCACCCAAAAAGACGGCAAAAAAAACCTCTATCGGCTCGACTTGGCACAATAATACGATTTTGCGGAGGGGTGGCCGCGAACAAAAAAGCCGCCCGGCGGGGCGGCTGTGGGTGGTTATTCCTCTTCGGCCAGTTCCTTTTGCGCCAGTGCGTCAATCCAGCCTTGTATGTAGGAATCGCTGATTGTTTCCTGCTCTTTCTTGTAATAAATTGTGATAAACACGATAATTTTGTTGTCATGCCGCGCAAAGTAAATCAATCGGTAACCATTGGATTGCCCAACATTGGTGTCGGGGTTCGGCAGGCGCTTCTTGTAAACGTCATACGGCACAGGCGAATCCGAGCGCGTGAGTATGTCGCCGGAGAGATTGCCTTTTTCCATTTCGGCTTCAAGCTCCTGCATTTGCGCAGGAAGCGACATAAAGCGCTTCTTTTTCACGAAGCGCTTTATATCTTTGTTGTAGCCCTCAGTATAGCGAATCTCATAGACTTCAATTTCACTTGGCATGTTTCTCAACCCACCTCGTCAGCTTTTCGTTCTCCGTTCGAGCGTCCAGCCCTTTTCGCTTGCCTTGCAAAATTTCCACGCCGTGCCGACAGGAACGGTTAAAGCGACGACGTGCGAATGCAAGCCGTATTTTTTGTAACATATCCACGCACCTCACTTTCTGATTTTGCAATTCACTACACAATAAATTACGTTACGCTTATAGTATAGCCCATTTTTTCTTATATGTCAACAAAAAAACAGGTAGGTTCTGCACTCGAAGAGGCTCTAATCAAAAAACACAGGGGAGCGCATCCCTGCGCTCCCCCTTGTTGATTGCAAGCACTATGCCAAACCGCGTTGCGTATCATCTGGTTCGACCGTCTTGCCATTTGGTGGAGACGGCGGCAATCGAAACCGCGTCCGAACATCCATCCGCATTGGTTTCTACGAGCGTATCCCGTTGTTTGGGGTTCCCCTCGCGCGCCGCCAACGGGCAGGCTGCGCGGTACGGTAGCCGTGTATATTCATGATGAGGGGCACGGCGTCCCGCTCATGCACGTGCACTGCTCAGTGACGCTCCGTTCCGGGCCGCAGTCCTCCCGGGCGGAACGGCTGCTAACCGATTAGGTTAAGCAGCAAGTAGTTCGTAGTTGTCGTCGTTTATTTCTAAACTGCGGCTTTTATAGCGGGTCCGCGCCGCTGCTCGCTACCAATGGTTCAAGATCCCCGTCGAAATCCTTTCGTCCCCATATATTGAGATCCAGGCCGTGGCCTAGTTTTCCCCTTTGTATTCGCGCTCGATGTTGCGCTTTGCGTCGTGTTCGGCGGCACAGGCGCGTTTGTCATAGAGCTTTTTGCCCTTGCAAAGGCCGATTTCCAGTTTCGCCTTGCCCTGCTTAAAATAGAGCGAAAGCGGCACCAGCGCCAGCCCCTGCTGCTTCACCTGGCCAAACAGGCGTAAAATTTCGCGCTTGTGCATCAGCAGGCGGCGCACCCGGTGGGGGTCGCGGTTGAAGATGTTGCCCTGCTCATAGGGGCTGATGTGCATCCCGTTGACGAAAATTTCGCCCTCCTTGACGGAACACCAGCTATCGCGCAAATTGACCTTGCCCTGCCGCAGGGATTTCACCTCTGTGCCGCAAAGCTCGATGCCCGCTTCAAAGCGTTCCAGGATGAAGTATTCGTACCATGCCTTCTTGTTGTTTGCAATCATTTGCACGGCGTTGTTTGTTGTTTCTGCCATCCCCTTTCCCCTTTCATGATTTTACCATCAAAAGCCGTCCCATAGGGCGGTCGATGTGGCGGCAAATGCCCGCAAAAAGTCCGCCTGCTCCGCCTGTGCCGTTTCGCTTTCCGCCAGCGTGACGCCGGGCAGGAAGCGCAGAGCAAAGGAATCCGTCGTTTGGCCGGAAAGCAGCAGCCGCGCCGCGGCTTCGCGGGTGAGCGTTAAAGCTGCCGGTGCATCGGCCGGGCGGCGTTCGAGCGTCGCCGCGCCGTTTGTATATTGGACGGCGTAAACGCCGTTGCAACATTCCAGCGTATCGCCCGCAACCGCCAGGGTGAACGCCCCCGGCTGTTGGGGGTAGCGGTGGCTGCGCAGCAGGGCTTCGGGGTCATAGAGGCGGAAGGACGCCAAAAAACGGTAGATCGCGTTCAGCCCGCCGTCGTTGTATTCCCGCAGCGCCAGCAGCAGCGGGGAACCCGGCGGAACCTGCTCAAAACAGACTGCGTCGGCCTTGTTATAGACCCGCAGGTAGCAGAGCAGACCGTAGAGCGCTTCCGGCGTGTGGAAGACGATCTCCTCCACTTCCAGTGTATGCGTGCCGGTGTTCAGCTGATAACTCACATAGCCTTGCGCTTCGCCCTGCGTGCTGCGCCACAGGCAGCTGTATTTCTTTTCCTCCAGGGGCTTGGTGTGGAACTGCCGCGCATCGTGCCGCAGGAGCATCATTTGGTGCCGCCGGGCGGCGGTGTTATAGACTTCCAGGAGTTCTGCCAGCCCGCGTTCGCCCTCCACCAGCTCTACGCTGCCCTGCCGCTCTGCCGGGATTGTCGCTGCCAGGGCGTCCAGATGCCGCATGGCGACCGTCACACGCAGCGAACACAGGGTGTTTTCGTAGCCGAATTTGCGGTAATACGCTGTGGAAAAGGGGTAGAGCGCACCCAGCGCCCAGCCTTCTTGCTGCGCAAGGCATTCCAGCGCCAAAAAGAGCTGGCGCACCGCGCCCTGCCGCCTGGCAAAGGGGAGCGCCGCCACGCCGCCGATGCACACCAGCGGCAGGGTGGTTGCCCCCACAACGGCTTGGCGCACCGCAAATTCCAGGTCGGCGAGCAGTGTGCCGCCGTCATCAAAGCAGCCCAGCAGACGCTCGTGTTCCGGGAAGGTTTCCTCCCCCGGCTTATAGCTCCAGTGGAACGCCATGGCGGAAACCCGGCAATGGGCGTCGAGGTCTTCCGGCGTCAGTTCGCGCACGTGCATATGTGGCTTGCCCTTTCGTTCAAAGTATCATCGCTCACGCAATTCCGTCAATCAGTTCCATGGAAGCGATGCGCAGCGGGCAAACCGCATCTTCGGTCGTGTTTGGCTTGACTACGACCTTCCAGTCGCTCATGAATTCGTCGTCTATCCACTTCTCGAAAAAGAGCGTCAGAGTTCCGCCGGTATCCACGTCGTATTCCTTCAGCCGCCAGAAGCCTTCGAGGGCAACGCCTTCCTGCGCCGCAGGGGCGGTGCTTGAAAAAGTGTAGCTATCCGTTGCCGGGTCGTATACTGCATACTTATCCGGGTCAATCGGCAAGTCTGTGCCGTCAAAATCCGTGAAAAGCATGGCCGCCAGCTCCTTCAACTGCGCCGTGGTGAGCGTGCGGGATTCCGCGAACGGCACATAGGGCTGGAATTCCACATAATGCGCCACCCCTGTGTATACCATCGCGTAGGCGTACTTCCAAAACTGCGCATGTTTGTTGCTATTGAAAACAAGCGAATCCCCCGCTTCAACCAGGCAATAACGGATCACCCACAGGGGCAATTGCAGCCACTGCTCCACTTCCGCCGCAGGGAGGAAGGGGGGCGGCGTCACATTATTTTCACCTGTCGTGGGTTCGCCCGTCGTTTCCGGCTGCGCTGCGCCACCGCACCCCGCAAGGGGCAGCAGCAAAAGCAGCAGGCACAAAAAAGCGGAAAGGCATCGTTTCATCGTAGCACACCTCCGTCTTATATAGTGTACCACGATCCCCAACAAAATGCAAGCATTTTTCCACCGGCTGTGCCGCTTTCAAATACAAGTTTTGCTGGAATTTTGATCAAAGTCCCCATCCTTGCGGCACAGCCGACGAAGATCACCAGCCTTGCGGCACAGCCGGCGAAAATTCCCAGCCTTGGGGAGGTTCGCCCCAATACGCCGGGTGCGGTGCGCTGGAGGCTTCCGGCAACAACAGCGGCAATGCTTCGCAGGGGTCTGCGCTATAGGCGGGCGGCGGCGCCTGGTTCCCGCCGGGGGGAACCACCACCGTCACCGGGTTATAGACATGCGGCGGCGCGGGTTGTGCCGGGGGCTGGCTGGGCGGCGGCGGCAGGGGCGGTATGTAAAAATAGGGCGGCGGCGGTTCCGGCGGCGTGGGGGGGATCGGTGGAATGGGAGGAATCGGCGGAATTGGCGGGATGGGCGGGATCGGCTGCGACGGCTCCTGCGGATACGGCGGAAACGGCGGGTATGGCATAAACGGCGGATAGGGCGGTGCTGGGGGAAACGGCGGGTACGGCGGGAATTGCGCATACGGCGGATAGGGCGGGTACGGTGCATACGGAGGATACGGTGGGTATGGCGGCGCACCGCCGGGGTATGCGCCACCACCACCGCCCAGCGCCATCCCGCTGAACAGCCCCTGCATAAAGCTGTTGTTATTGTTGTTGCTGTTGTTGTTATTATTGCTGACGTTGCTGCTGCTCTGGTTGTTGTTGTTATTATTGTTGTTGATCAGAATATGTTCCAGCCACGAAGGCACGCCGCCGGGGGGCGTTGGCGCGGGTTCGACGGGTTGTTCCAGGTCGATGCAGACGTGTTCGTGGGTGGTCATGTGCCGCTCCACCGGCACCAGCAGCGCCACCGGCTGGTCGGAACCCGGTTCCAGGGGATCACGAAAAAAATACACCGCATCGGCCATGCCGTCGTAGGTCGCTTCCAAATCAAAGCAAAAATTCATGCAGGGCGGGCGGATCAGCAGATAAAATTCCTGGCCGATGCCGGGTGCAGCAATCGCGCCGCCGCAATAATCGGCAAAGGTGAACGTAACCGGGTCGCAGCCAAGGCAGGGGTTTGCGGTGATGACGGGGGGCGTCGCCCCGTTTGTGTTGGAAGACTGGAGCATAAACGGCCCAACCAGCACCCGGCCACAGACCTCCCGGACGTCGTAGGCACAGCCGACGAAGACCAGATATGTATCGCTGCTATCCGTGATAGCCGCGCTGGTGATGCAGGTTTGGATGCTGCCGATTTGGCAACCCACCGCCACAGCGCCAACGCCGCCCACGCCGCAGGAACCGCAGCAACGCCCGGCGGGCATCGCGCTTTCCGCAGTTGACGCGGCCAGCGTTGCGCCTGTTGCTCCCGTTGCGCCAGTTGTGCCGGTTGCGCAAACCGACGTGTTGCCATTGCCGTAGGATTGCGCCAAATAAACCAGCTGGGTGAGCGCCTGTTGCAGCTGCGGCGCTTTTGGGTTGGGCGAACCGTCGCACAGGGGGAAGGTCACGTCCGCCGGGTTGATCTGCCCCAAAATCGCCCAGATGGCCGCCTGGCTGACGGCAAGCGCGTCATAGGGATTCAAGCCGGTGGGGTCAACCCCCAGCAAAGTGAAAAGGTTATCTGCCGCCGTTGTGTCCGCCCCGTCCGCCGGGGCGTTGACGGCGACAAAGGCAACCGCCAACTGCTGCTGCACGGTGGAACCCGGCAACGCATCCGCCGCCGATATGTTCTCAAAGCTGCCCTCCGGCCCGCCCAATGTGTGATCCAGGCAAAGCGCCCAGCGCGTCACACCGTTGACCGTGGCGGGGATATAATAAAACTGATTGTGTCCGCCGCCTGCGTTGGAAATCATGTAAGCCGAATCCGGCGCACCCGGGTTGGAGCAAAAGTTGGTTCCGGTATAATCCAGCTGCGCATCGACCTGCGGATCCGGCGGCACAATCACCGGCGTGCTGCACACCGCCGCACGGAGCTGCAACATCCGCGCCCTATCCAATGCCATTCTGAAGCCTCCCTGCACACGAAATGATACTGTTCCATGGTATGCAGAAAGGGTGCGCGGGGTGAAAGAATTCCACAGCGGGCGATGTTGTGCCTACGAAAGAATGTTGTCTTTCATCTGCGCAGCCAACCAGGCTTCAAAAGGCGGGGTGCCGTCGGCGCGCCAGCGGGCGTAGGTGTTACGCATATTGTTAAGGTACGTTTGTGTGTATGGGTGATCTTCGCCCAGTTTAACAACACCAACGCGATAGGCCTTTACGGATAGTTCTAGCGCTTCTTCATATTTGCCTTGCCCATCATACACATTCGCAATGTTGTTGTAGGTCACTGCGGTGCTTGGATGCTCTTTGCCTAATGCCTTTTCTTTTGCAACCAGCGCCTTGTGGTGCCATTCCAGCGCTTCTCCATATTTGCCTTGCTCTTCATACACATTCGCAATGTTGTTGTAGGTTGCTGCGGTATCTGGATGCTCTTTGCCCAATGCCTTTTCGCAAACAGCTAAAGCCTTGCGGTACCATTCCAGCGCTTCTTCATATTTGCCTTGCTCTTTATACACAATCGCAATGTTACCATAGGTCATTGCGGTGCTTGGATGTTCTTTGCCCAATGCCTTTTCTTTTGCAACCAGCGCCTTGCTGTACCATTCCAGGGCTTCTTCATATTTGCCTTGCTCATCATACACAACCGCAATGTTGTTATAGCTCGCTGCGATGCTTGGATGTTCTTTGCCCAATACCTTTTCGCGAACAACCAGCGCCTTGCGGTGCCATTCCAACGCTTCTTCATATTCACCTTGCTTTTTATACACTACCGCAATGTTGTTGTAGTCCGTTGCCGTATATAAATCTCCTGTTCCCAATATTTTCTCGTCAACAGACAACGCTTTTTTGTGCCAAATAAGCGCCGTATCCCACTTGCCCTGTTTTTCATACACGTTGCCGTGGGCAGTATAAATCGCTCCCAGTTCCAACTGGTTCGCATTCGCGTCATTTTTATAAATGCCCTCTGCTGCGATGTAGCGCTTATATGCTGCATCATATTCCCCAAGTTCATAATGCAACACCCCTGCCAAATAATATGCCTTTGCAAGATCGATGGGTTGCGCGTTTTCGTCGGCTTCATATACTGCCACGGATTTCTCGAACGCCACCAGCGCATTTTTGTAATCGCCTTTTTCGTAAAAGGCTTCGCCTTGGTTGAAGGCAAAGTTTGGCTTGGCTGGCTTGATTTCAGGCGGGGCGGCGGGCTGCGCTTGCTGCGCTTCGCGCTTCTGCCGTTCTTCGCGCTCCTGCTTCTCTGCTGCTGCCTTCTCTTTTGCTGCCTTGTGATTTACCTGTGCTGTTTTCAACGTAATGTAGGTCGTAATCAATCCCAGCACGACTACAACAACCCCTACGATGATTTTCCAATTCTCCAGCCAAAGTGTTTTCAATGTTTCCAACACCCGCCCCACCCCTTTATCGCTTCATTTGCCTGATGGAAACATTATACGACAGCTTGCCACAAAATGCAAGCGAAAAGCGCGGGGTTTATACGCAAAAATATTAGATTGACGATTGCCCCGTTTTGTGGTATCATTTTGGCCGTACCTGTATTTTCATATGATAGGAAGGAACATCGCTATGCTTCGCATTGGGTTGATCAGTTTTTGGCACGTTCATGCGCCGGGCTATGCAAAGGATTTGGATACCTGGGAGGAAACCGAGATCACCGCCGTTTGGGATGAGCTGCCCGCACGGGGGCAGGAATGGGCGGAAAAACTGGGCGTTGCGTTTGAGGCGGACTATGACGCATTCCTTGCGCGTGAAGACATTGACGCCGTTGCCTGCGGTGCGCCCACCACGATGCACGCCGCGTTGCTGGCCAAGGCGGCCGCCGCCGGGAAGCACATCTTCACCGAAAAGCTGCTGACCCCCGGCGCGGTGGAATGCGCGGCGCTTTGCCGGGCGATCCGGGCAAGCAAGGTGACTTTCACCATTTCGCTCCCCTGCAAATGCAGCCCGGAAGCGCTTTACATCAAGGCGCTGGTGGAATCCGGGGCGCTGGGCAAGGTCACGGGGGCGCGCTTCCGCAGGAGCCACAGCGGCGTGAGCGACAACTGGCTGCCGGCCTATTGGTTCGACACCGCCATGACCGGCGGCGGCGCACTGATGGATTTGGGCGCACACCCGGTCTACATCCTGGCCTGGCTCTTTGGCGCACCCACCCGCCTGACGGCGCTGCTCAACAACCCCGAAGGCACATCTTCGGATGAAAACGCCATCGCCCTGGCGGAATTCCCCGGCGGCATCCTCGGCACGATGGAAACGGGCTTCCTCACCAACGGCGTGCCGGATCTGCTCGAAGTCTACGGCACGGAAGGCGCGGTCTACTTGCGCGGCAACGAACTGGCGCAAAACCTGCGCAGCGAAGGCGTAGGCCTACGCCCGGTCACACAGGAAGAGCTGCCCGCAGCCAAACCAGCCCCGCTGCGGCAGTTTGTGGAAGCCTGCCTTGCGGGCGTCGATGCGCCCGCAGGCCTCGGCCTGGAAGATGCGCTGGTGATGACGAAGATGATCGAAGCCAGCTACAAGGCAAACGCAAGCGGGGTGACGCAGCAGGTGTAGGGGGGCTGCTCGCCGCTTGGCGCATATAATAAGCCCCCGCACCAGCCGTCAATGGCCGATGCGGGGGCGGGTGTATTAGCGTTTAAGGATGACCTGGCTATAAATCGCACTTGCAATATCGAAATCAATAGGATCGTTGATGTCGGTTGCTTCGATCTTGGATACTGGAATCAGGAACGGTTTTGTGCCGATCCTGCTGTCGCATCGACAAAGCACTTCTTTTTTATAAACATAAAATCCTGTGGTTTCAATATGAAAGGGCATCAAATCCTGCGTCCGCGGAATATGCTTTGTGTTGTAATTCGGCTTACCGCCTATCCAAAGGAATTCATGTTGCGTTGTTACCGGGAAAGCCGAATCATAACCCTCGTTCAGCAGTGCGTTGATTCCGCGTTCAATGCTGGCGGGTTCAATAAAGGGAGCCGTCACGTGCATCTTAACGTAAATATCTGCTTCCACAACTTGCGCAAACGCCTGTACAAGATCGTTACCGGTCGTTGTTGCCGAATCCAATTCTGCGCTTCTTTGGATAAAACGTATGGAATCCGGTATCTGGTCACGAAGGCTGCCTGAACTACAAAACACATACACCTCATCCACCAAATGAACCCTTTGCAGCATTGCAAGCGTAAGCGACAGCGGCGACTGTCCATCCAAAAACGGTTTCAGATTCTTACCCGGAAGCCGTTCGTTATTGAGCTTCAATGGAACAAATGCGACTATCTTCATGCGCCGTTTCTCTCCTTCCATGCGTTCAGCCAATCGAAACCAAGAGAAATCTTTTCTTCTACAAAGTCCAACTGTGCCAATGCAGTAGACAAAACAGTGACACTCTTCGCAAAATGCACGCCCTCTAAAAAGAGAAGCACTTCAACAGGGATATTCTTTTCCATCACAATCACATTTTGACCTGCAAATGCTTCGCGGTAAATATCGCCATCAAAATCACGCGGGTGAGGCTTGAGAATGACTGTTTGCCCCCCCCCGCAGGTGGTGTTAAGCACTTCACGAAAAAGCTGTATCTGCTGTTCCTGCGTAGCTAAAAGTCCATCTTCAACAAATGGACTTGTCAACAATAATATACAATTCAAACTTTCAGGAACTGAAAAATCATATCCATCCGTAAAAAGCCGCAGCAGTTTTTGCTTTTCGTCTGAATGCAAAGCGGAAAACAGCGCTGCTTTCGGTTGAACGTGCACTTTTGGGGGTGGAATTGGGACAATGCCTTCCGCGTCGTTGACCTCAACGCTCTTCGTGTATTTTGATTTTCCATGGATATAATGCACTTCAAGCAATGGCGACAGAATCTTTTCCCGGAGCGTTTTATTATATGAAAACGTACAATACTTAAACACATTCTTGTAATGATCAAGCCCGTCTTCAATGATGTGATACGCAGTTTTTGTATAACGCAAATAAACACTGGCAAACAGTTGATCAGCAAAAGCATAGACATTGCGATAGTTCTGGAATGCATATTCGTTCAGCTGAAATTCCTTGATTGCTTTTTTGATTAAGATGTGGTCAGCTAATAGGTGTTTGATTGGAAGATTTTCAAGAGGTTCCCATCCGTCCAATGGTTGTCCATGCCTTGCAGTTCCCCAGCAGATATTTGGGATTCTTCCCTTCCCCAAAAAGAGTCGAATCTTGAGTTCCGGGAACACGGTCACATTGCGAAAAATCTGACTGCATCGGATATTGTTGGCTACAGCTTCACAATTGTTGTCATCTGTAAGCAAATCGCAAATCACAATATCCGGCTTTTCCTCTGCCCGCAAACCTTTAATCGCTGCGATAAGAATGTGATAGTATGTTGCGCAAATATACACATCCCGCTCCGTTTTTCCCACGCAATGTCCCTCCCCTCAGCAGAATTCCTTGCCAACCCCCTGCAACGCCTCGTCAATATACCCCACAATCTCTTCCACTGTTGCCCCCAGGGGCTTTTCGCTGGCGCAACCTGCCGCTCTGGCGTGGCCGCCGCCGCCCATGCGGGCGCAAATTTCCGCTGCATCCACCGGCGCGTGACTGCGCAGCGAGATTTTGAAGCTGCCGTCCTCGCGTTCCCGTATGGAAACACCCACCAGCACACCTTCAATCTGCCGGGTTTGCGGCACGAGCTTGATGAACTCCTCTTCGTTGGAACCGCTTTTGCGGAACATCGCCTGTGTGACGACGATCATCGCCACGCGGTCGCCGCAATAAAAGCGGAGACCCTCAAACGCCATGCGCTCCAACGCCGCGCAGGTCTTGGTTTTGGTTTCAAAAAACGCCCTGTCCAGCTCCGCAGCGGGGGTACCGAGTTCCATGAACCGCGCGGCGCAGCGGTGGCTGCGGGCGGTGGTGTTGGAATAGCGGAAGCAGCCCGTGTCCGTCGAAATCCCGGCATACAGGCAGGAGGCCATGGCGGTATCCAGCGGCACACCCAACGTATCGATGACGTCGCAAACCAGCTCTGCCGCAGCCGCCGCAGCGGGGTCCACACACGTTTCGGCGGCAAAGAGGGGGTTGGTGGCATGGTGATCCAGGTTGAGGGCGATGCGCCCGCCAAAGCGTTCCACCTGGCGTTTGCCCAGCAGATGTTCGTCGGCGACGTCCACGCAGACCAGCAGCCCGTATTCCCGCTCCCGCTGGGGCAGACCCGCCGCCATAAAGGCGAACATTTCGGGGATCGGATCCTCGCTCAACACGCAAACGTCCTTGCCCAGCCAATGCATCGCCCGCGCCAGGGCAAAGGCGCAGCCCAGCGTGTCGCCATCCGGGTGGCTATGCACCAGGATGCGCAGCGCGGGGGCTGTTTGCAGGCGCTCGGCGGCCTGCCGCACATCAATCCGCTTCATTTGCATTTCCCTGTCCTTCTTCGACTGTTTCATCTGCGGCCGGAATATCCAGCGCATCCATCATGCGCAGGATCTGCGTCCCTGTTTCAATGGAGTCATCCGCCACAAAACGCAGCTCGGGCGCTTTGCGCAGGTGCAGCCGTCTGCCGATTTCGCCGCGCACAAAGCCCTGCCCGCTCTGCAAGGCCTTGACGGCTTCCACAGCGGCGGTCTTGCCCTCCATTGCGCTGATGTAAACCTTTGCGCTGGAGCCGTCGCCGCTCAGCGCCACGCGCACCACGGTCAAGAGCTTGCCATGCAAACGCGGGTCCTTCATTTCGCGCAGCAAAACAACCAGCTCACGCTTGATGTCCTCCGCCACGCGGTTGATGTGATAACCGGGCATATTGTACCTCCTCTAAAGCAGTCGCTGTCGCAGCTGCTCCTGTAAGACAATCTATAAAGATTGAGAGATGAATTGCAAAGCGCAGGTCAGCTTCTTTTGTATGAACGCTTCAACAAGCAACTTTGCGGATTCTTCATCCATATCTGCTGTGATAGTAATCGCATCCGTAGAAATGGAGTGGAATGCTTCCCGCATCTCATATTGCAAGACAATTGTATCCCGCTCAATGCCGCTTGTAAAGCGAATTTGGAATTTTCTTTGCGTAATAAGATTTATATATATAGATGGTTCTTCAACCCCCTTAAAACTGCGCGCTGTTCCAACCGCTTGGAGCTGCAGATTAACTGCCTCCGCTTTTTGAACTGCAATATCGTTGGAATATGCGTTGATTGCCTTTCGCTTTTCTTCCAGCGCAACAAATTTTTGCAGTTGCGCACTGGTTTGTATCTTGCCTGCCAGTGCCCGCGCTACCACTTCCGGCCCCATACTTTCCAATTGATCAGCAATCAACATATCCAACAGCGGTTGGTAGATGCCTGCATCGGCTTTTTCCAAAGCCGCAAAATATTGGGGGCGTTGGGTTCGTTCCAAAGCAAACGGCAACAATCCACCCTGTATCAGAATCAAACTTGCAACCAACCGTGCCATCCTGCCATTGCCATCCTGAAACGGATGAATCGTAACAAAGGTATAGTGCGCCCATGTTGCGCGAACCACGGGGTGTGCTTGTTTCATTTCGTTGCTATATACAGAAATGAAGGCATCCATTTCCGAATCCACCTGCATAGGCGGACAATAGCAGGCAATTGCTCCATCAGACTGCATAGGATTATTGGGGCGCACCTTAAATTCACCGTGAAGCAGCGGGATTTGAATCCGCTGCCCATCCGGCGTGATTCCCACCGCCGTTGCCTGGTGGCAGGTGAGCAGCGCGTGCAGTTCCTTGATAAATCCAACGCTGAGATCCCGGTCACTTTTGATAAAATCAAACACCCAATCCAGCGCTTCGTATTGGTCGTTCAAATGTGCCAAGAGTTCATCGTTGGGCAGGTTGGAATCGCCATGCTGCAAATAATCTTCCGCAAACCCCTGCATAACAAAAGTTTCCGTCGCTCCACGGCTAAGGCTGTAAAGGCCTTCAACGATCCCTGTTTCTATCGCCTGCCTGCGCTTGATCCGCGTGAAAAAGGCCTTGAGTTCCTCGTTGCTCTCTTTGATGGAAGCTCTTTTTTCAAACCAAACAGGTGTCACTTGATCAATCTGTTCTGTGTTCAATGCAAGCCATCGTTCATCAAACGCTACAGGCTTCCAAATCCAGTTTTCTTCCATTCAGCAAAACCTCCTAGTCCCTGTATTCCTCCATCACATACATCTCAAATATGTCGCCTTCGCGGAAGTCGGCGTATTTGTTCAGGCTGATGCCGCATTCGTAGCCGCCGTTGACTTCCTTCACGTCGTCTTTGAAGCGGCGCAGGGAGGAAATCTCGTCTTCGGCGATGATCTTGCCGTCGCGCAGCACGCGGAGCTTTGCGCCCCGCTGCGCTTTGCCGTCGAGGATGTAGCTCCCCGCCACGTTGCCGACGGAGGAAATCTTGACCACCTGGCGCACTTCGGCGCGGCCGATGGCGGCTTCGCGGTATTTCGGCGCAAGCATCCCCTTCACGGCGGCCTGCACGTCTTCAATCATGTTATAAATCACGCGGTAGGTGCGCAGCTGCACGCCGTCGCGTTCGGCATTGGAAGCCGCCACGGGGTCGGAGCTGACGTTGAAGCCGACGATCACCGCGCCGGAAGCCGCCGCGAGCATCACATCGCTTTCGCTGACCGCGCCCACGCCGGAATGGATCACCTGCACGCGCACTTCTTCATTGCTGAGCTTGAGCAGGTTTTGCTTCACCGCTTCGGCGGAACCCTGCACATCGGCCTTGACGATGATGTTCAAGTCCTTGCGCTCGCCTTCCTTGAGCGAATCGAAAAGGTTTTCCAGCGTCACGCGCTCGTTCAGGCGGAAGATTTCCTCCTTGGCGCTGTGCTTGCGCTGTTCCACCAGCTCACGCGCCAGGCGTTCATCCGTCACGGCGTCAAAGGAATCGCCCGCGTGCGGGGTTTCGGCCATACCCATGATTTCCACCGGCACGCTGGGGCCGGCCTCTGTGATGGGCTTGCCCTTGTCGTCCGTCATAACGCGCACGCGCCCCACGCTCTCGCCCGCAACAATGATGTCGCCCGCTCTGAGCGTACCGTTTTGCACCAGCACCGTGGCGATGGGGCCGCAGCTTTTATCAAGCCTGGCTTCAATGACCACGCCCTTTGCGGCGCGGTTGGGGTTGGCGCGCAGTTCGCGCATTTCAGCCACCAGCAGCACGGCTTCCAGCAATTGTTCCAGCCCCTCGCGGCTTTTGGCCGAAACCGGGACGCAGATCGTTTCGCCGCCCCACTGCTCATCCACCAATTCGTATTCCGTCAGTTGCTGGCGGACGCGATCCGGCTCCGCGCCGGGTTTATCCATCTTATTGATCGCCACCACGATGGCCACCCCCGCCGCCTTGGCGTGGTTGATGGCCTCCACCGTCTGGGGCATGATGCCGTCATCCGCCGCCACCACCAGGATGGCAATATCGGTCGCCTGGGCGCCCCGCGCACGCATGGCGGTGAACGCCGCATGGCCAGGGGTATCCAGGAAGGTGATCTGCCTACCGTTGCAATCGACTCTATATGCGCCGATGTGCTGGGTGATGCCGCCCGCTTCCGTTTCGGTCACGGCGGTGTCGCGGATCGCATCGAGCAGCGAAGTCTTGCCGTGATCCACGTGACCCATGACCACCACCACCGGGTCGCGCAGCTGCAATGCTTCGTCGCTATCCACGCTGTCGTCAATGATCCGGTCTTCAATCGTCACGATGACCTCGCGCTCCACCCGTGCGCCCAGTTCCTGCGCCACCAGCTCCGCTGTGTCATAATCGATGGCGTCGTTGATCGCCGCCATCACGCCAAGGGAACCAAAGAGCTTCTGGATCACCTCGGTGGCGGTGCGTTTGAGCAGCAGCGCCAGCTCGCTGACCGTGATTTCTTCCCCCACGCGGATCACCAGCTGGGGTTTACGCGCACGCTCGGCGGCGATGCGGCGCAGACGTTCGGATTCGGTTTCCCTGTGGGAAGAACGCATCCCCTGCCTACGGTATTGACGGGATTTTTGGTTGAGCTTCTGCTTGTTGGTCTGGGTATCCGTCTTCTTTGCATTCTGCTGCCCGGGCGCAATTTGTTCATAGCGCTCGTTGTATTTTTCCAGGTTGACGGTGCCCGAACGGGTATCCACCGTCCGCGCTTCGCCCTTGGTGCGCGATTGGGGCGTCGTCGCCACGCCTTCTTTCTTCTTTTTGGGCGGCTGCTGCGCCGCGCCGGGCTGTGCTTGCCCCTGCTGCCCCTGGCGGCGTGCCGCCGCAGCGTTGGCCAGCGCCAGGCTCGCTTCGCGCTCCGCGCTGGTGGGTTTCCCCCTGCGCTGCTGGTTCTGGCTTTGGTTTTGATTTTGGCCTTGGGGTTGGTTGGGCTGCTTTTGCGGCGGCTTGCCCCCCCTGGGCTGCTGCGCCGCCGGCGGGGTCTGCGGTGCATTCGGCTGTTTTGCGGCGGGCTGTGCAGCCGCCGCCGGTTGGGCGGGCGCTTCCGGCGGGGGCGGCGTTTGTTCCGCCGCCGCTGCGGGCGCGTTCTCCTCCGCCACGGGCGCTGCCTCAGGCGCCGAGGGCGCCTTGGGCTTGTGTTCCATCAGCGCGAAGTAGCTGTCGAAGCTCTCCACCGCCAGGGCGCGGGTGTAATGTTCAAAGATCACATCCAACTCCGCCTCTTGCAGGATGGAATTGAGGTTGCGCAGGCCGTCGAAATACTTGGCCAGCAGATCCACAATATCCTTGTTGGTGGTTCCCAACTGAATGGCCACCTCTTTGATCCTGATTTTTTCCAGCATACAATCATCCTTTCTGGTGCCTGCCGCCGCCATGGCGGCCTTTGCCGCGCTGCATTTGGCTTTTTGATGTGTTGACGTGAACTTTTTTGCTTTGTGATTGGGCTTTGCTATGATTTGTGTTACAATTTATGCTTCGCCGGGTTCCTGTGCGCAATCGAAAATCTTGCGCGCAAGCCCTTTTTCGTTGATGGTGATCACCCCGGCGGGGACCTGCGCCGCCTGTTTGATCTGCGCCGCCGTGAGCGCAAGTTCCAGCAGCGGCACGTTTGCTTCGGCCGTCAGTGCGCGGAACTCTTCGCGCAGCCTGGGGGAAGCCTCGCTCCCCAGCAGGCACAGCCTTGCCCGCTTGTCGCGCAGCGCTTTTTTGGCTGCGTCATGCCCAAACCCGGCCAGGTTCGCCTTGCGGCAAAGCCCCAGCAGGGAGAGCAGCTTGGCTTCATCCCGCATCATCCGTCATCTCCGCTTCCATCCGTTCATATACTTCCTGCGGCACCGCGCATTTGTATGCCCGCTCCAGGCTCTTGCGCTTGCGTGCCTTGCGCAGGCATTCCGGGTCGTGGCAAAGGTAGGCGCCCCTGCCCGGCGCTTTGCCCGTCAAATCCAGCGCGATTTCCCCCGCCGGGGATTTCACCGCGCGGATCAGTTCGCGCTTGGGCTTCATTTCGTTGCAGCCCACGCATTTGCGCAGGGGGATCTTCTTGGGTACCAGCGGGTTTGGCATAAGCATACTCCTAAATTTCGCTTGCATTATACTGCTCAAAGAGCAGGAAATACGCGTAACAATCCACCGTGTGGTCTGAATCCAGCGTGCCGGTGTTGAAGCGGGCGAAAATCCATTTGATCTCGTCTTCGCTCAAGTCCTCCGCCCGGAAGCCCTGCGTGGGGTCCGCCAGCAAGGCGTTGCGCAGGTGGATCAGCGTCATCACCTCAATGCTGAAATCCGGGTCGTCCTTCAGCGCAAACCAGAGGTCGTAACGATCCTGCACATTGGCCGCGTCATAGACCCGCCCGCCGGGGCGCACCCCGGTTTCCGCTGCCCAGTTCAGCACGTCAATCGCGTTGTTGTAGGCCGTGGTGACAAAGATTTGCGCAACCCCCGTGCTTGCATCCTGCTTGAAGAACAGCGGCTCGATCTGCGCAAACGCTTCCTGCGTCCCGCGTTTTTCGGATAACAAGGCCGTTTCGTAATAGGCGCTCACAAAAATATCCGCGCCCCAATCCAACAAATTGTAATAGAACAGTTCCCGCAGCACGGAAACTTCCACCAGGGATTTCGGCACCTGATACAGCTGCGCGTAGCGGTCAAAGCTCTCCTCATACGCCAGCAGGAGGTCGAGCGAATGCCGCACGGTGTAAAGCGGCGCCGCGTCATAGATGAACAGCCCCTCGTATTGCAGGAATGCCGCGTAAAGCTCTGTTTTCGTCAGCGGTTTCGCCGTTTGCGCACGCGGGGCAACGAACGCTGCCGAAAGCAGCATCAACACTGCCAGCAACACGCCAAAAGCGCGTGTAGAAACCGGGTTTTTCCTCATTCATCCTCCGCTTCTTCCGGCTGCGCTGCTTCCGGCAATGCCGCTTCCAACGCAATCGCCGGTTCAGCGGGCTGCGCAAGGTCCGATTTGATGTCGATCTTCCAGGTGGTCAGCCGGGCGGCCAGGCGGGCGTTTTGCCCCTTGTTGCCGATGGCGAGCGACAGCTTGGAATCCGGCACCGTGATCCGGCAGGTGTGTTCGTCGCCGTCGATCACCGTCACGCTGATGACCTCCGCCGGGGCGAGGGCTGCCGCCACAAACTCCGCCGGGTCGTCGCTGTATTTCACGACGTCGATCTTTTCGCCGCCCAAAATATCCACAATCCGCTCCACGCGGGAACCGCGCGCGCCGATGCACGCGCCGACGGGGTCAACATCCGGCTCGCTGCTGGCGACGGCCACCTTGCTGCGCGAACCCGCTTCCCGCGCCACGGCCTTGACTTCCACCAGGCCTTCCTTGATTTCCGGCACTTCCAGTTCAAACAGGCGCTTGACCAGCCCCGGGTGTGCGCGTGAAATCGTCGCACGGGGGTATTTACGGTCAAGGCCTTTGATGTCGGCGACATACACCTTGATCAGGTCGCCCGCGGTGATCACTTCACCCGGCACCTGCTCGGCCAGGGGCAGCGTTTCTTCCACCTTGCCGATTTCGACCACAGCATCGCCGTTGGGTTCGACCCGCTGCACTTTGACGGTCACAATTTCCTGCTCGCGGCTCTGGAATTCTTCGCGCAGCTTGCCGTGTTCGGCTTCGCGCAAACCCTGGCGCAGGACGTGCTTGCCTTTTTCGGCCGCGATGCGGCTCACTTCCTTGGTGTCCAGCTCCATCTCAATGATGTCGCCCACCTGTGCGCCGGGCTTATGATGCTCCGCTTCTTCGGGCAGCATATCGGTATCCGGGTCAGCCAACTCGCTGACCACCGTCTTGCGGACGTAAACCTTCATCTCCTTCGTCACGGGCAGGATCTCGCAAAAAACCACATCCTTGTTGTTGTAATCCCCCCGCACCGCAGTCACGATTGCCCGCTGGATGCCATCATACAGGGCGTCGAGTGCAATGCCCTTCTCCTTGGCCAACAGGCGGAGCGCCTCAAAAAATTCCGGGTTTACCATGTCGTGAATCATCCTTTCTCAAATAATGCATTTTCTGCATATTTTTTAAATATTCTCTTCTTCAGCCGGTTCTTCTTCCGGCTGCGCCACATCCTCCGCCAGCCGGATGCTGGTGCAGGCCTTCTTGGGCAGTACGATTTCGCTTGCGTCTTCCAGTTCCAGCGTAACATTGCCGCTTTCGTAGGCACGCAGCACCGCCGTCAGTTCCCGCTGCCCTTCCAACGGGCGCTGGAGCCGCACGCGCACCTGGCTGCCGGTGTACTGCGCAAAGTGTTCCTCCCGCGTCAGTTCCCGCTCAATGCCGGGCGAGCAGACCTCCAAAAAGTAAAACTGCGGGATGAAATCCGCTTCATCCAGCGGCGCATCGATGGCGCGGCTCATGGCCTCGCAGTCTTCCAGCCCTACGCCGCCGGGTTTATCGATCCACAGGCGCAGGTACCAGTTGACGCCTTCCTTGAGGAAGCGGACGTCCCAAAGGTCAAGCCCCAGTTCCGCAGCAAACGGCTGCGCCAGGGTGCGCACACGCAGTGCAATGTTGCCGCTGTTCGGCGTGATTTCCGGCATTTTCCACCATACCCTTCCGCTCTTGCGCTGGCACAAAACAAAGAGCGGGCTATGCCCACTCTCTAGCTTCATCTTAGTTCATGTTCCAGCAAATCATCATTAATACCATTATAACACAGCCCTGCGGGAAACGCAAGGGCTTTTTGCAAATAATTGCCGGATTTCTTCAATCGGCAGCCAGCACCCCGCTGCCGCGCAAAATATGGTTGAGCGCAACGCCGCTGGTTTCATAGGCAAACATCTGCTCCACCAGCGCCATGATCTGCGCCGCCGCCGCCGCAACCGGCAGCCCCGCACGGTGGATGTTCGACACCACGTTGCGTTGGGATTCCGGCTTTGCGGCGCTGGATTCGTAGGCCATGTAGCAACTCATGCTCTCATTGGTGGCAAGGCCGGGGCGCTCGCCAACGAAGAGCAGCGTCACCTTCGCTTGCAGCGCATCGGCAATTTTATCCATCGTGGCCACGCGGCCATACTTCACAAAAACGGGCGTACCAAAGGTATACCCGCGCTCCGCACAGGCGGTGCGCACCAGGGCGAACATCTCCTCTATATTGGCTTCGATGGCGCGGGGACTCAAGCCGTCGGCGGCAATCACCTGCACATCGGGGGCAAACGCAGCGTGTGCGTACAACGCTTCCAGGGCTTCCGGCGTGAAGCAGCGTGCGCGGTCCGGGCGGCGGATGTATTCTTCCTTGCTCGCCACAAGGCTCCGGATGCGGTAAAAGCCGAGGGGATCCACACAGGGGCAGTCGCTGTCGTTCCAGACCGCGTCCATCGCCACCGAATGATCCGCCCGCAGTTGCAGGTTGGTGGCGGTGCGCATCCGTGCGCCCGCACGCCCCACGCCAACCCTGGCGGAAGTGACCTTTTTGGCCTGTGCGGCGCTGCGCCCAAAAATGCCGGGGTCGCCCGCCCGGCCGGTCAACCGCCCGTTTTGCAGGATACCCAGTTCCTCCATACGCGCTTCAAACGGCGCAGTGGGGCGCAATTGCAAAAGTTCACGCGCGGCGGCGCTATCGTGGAACGCGGTGGATTGATACATCAGCATAATATCATCGCTTGCGGGTACGCCCATGATGAAATTGCAGCCCGCCGCCGCCAGCAGCAGGGTGATGTTATCCATGTCGTTCAAATCGGCGCGGGCATGGTTGGTGTAGCACACATCAACACCCATGGGCAAGCCCAGCAGCTTCCCCATAAAATGATCTTCCAGCGCGGCGCGGGTGATCTGCCGCCCGTCATAGAGGTATTCCGGCCCGATGAAGCCCACCACGGTGTTGACCAAAAAAGGATCGTAATGCCGCGCCAGACCGTATGCCCGCGCTTCCATGGTCAACTGATCCGCCCCGTGATGCCCGTCGGAAGAAAGCGCAGAACCCTGCCCGGTTTCAAAATACATAAAATTGGCGCCAACGGAAGACCGCTGCTCCTCCATCATGGCATAGCCTTCGTCCAACAGCTCCATGCTGAGGCCGAAATTGCTGTTGGTGATTTCGGAACCGCCGATGCTTTGGAACATCAGATCCATCGGCGCACCCTGCGCCAGGGCGGCCATTTGGGTCGTGATGTGCGCCAGCACGCAGCTCTGGGTGGGGATCGCCCACTGCGTGCGGAAATCCGTCAGCGCAGTGAGGATCTCGCGCACGCGCTGCGGGTCATCCGTGCTGGGGTTCACGCCCAGCACCGCGTCGCCACAAGCATAGCTCAAGCCCTCGCAGGTGGAAGCCAGGATGCCCGCAACGGAATCCGTCGGGTGGTTGGGCTGGAGCCGCACCGAAAACGTGCCGGGCAACCCGATGGCGGTGTTGCATTCGGCAACAACCGGCAGCTTTTTGGCCGCATACACCAAATCCATGTTGCTCATCAGCTTCGCCACCGCCGCCGCCATTTCCCCCGTCAGCCCGGGCGTGACCGCCCGCAGGCGCTGCGGCTGCGCGGCAAGCAAAAATTCGCGCAGTTCCCCCACCGTCCACCCCTTGATTGCGTTGTAGGCCAAGGGGTCAAGGCCATCCACCATCACGCGGGTGACTTCGTCCTCTTCATAAGGGACGACCGGGTTTTCATAGAGCACACTGAGCGGCAAATCGGCCAGCACCATTTTGGCCGCGACGCGCTCGGTGACGCTCCCGGCGGCGATGCCGGCCATCTGGTCGCCGGTTTTTTCTTCGCCCGCACGGGCAAGCACCGTTTTCACGTCATCAAACACAAATGTTTCGCCAAAAAGCGCCCCTTTGAATGCCATGCGCCATCCCTCCGCTTCTGGATCAATAAAAATTGCTGCGGCAAAACCCGCAGCAAACCTCGTTGTTTACGCTATATTCATTTTAACACCGTCCGCTGGATTTGTCAAGGCCGATTGCATTTTCCACGGCAATGTGTTATACTATAAAGAAAAACAGGCAAGGAGAACTTGATGCACCAGAACATCATTTTTGATATGGGCGGCGTGCTGCTGGATTTTTCGGTGCAGCGGCTGATGGATTGGTTTTACGGCGACCTCCCGGCGGCGGATCAGGAGGCCATCCGGGCGGCGCAGTATGACAGCGGGCTGTGGTCGCGGATGGATCGCGGCGACTTTGATGAAGAAGGGATGATTGCGGCCATCTGCGCCCTGCTGCCGGAGCGGCTGCACGCGCCCGTGCGGGCGATGATCCCCCGCTATTTTGAGGCGCTCACGCCCCTCCCCGCAACCAACGCCCTGGTGCGCGAACTCAAAGGGATGGGGCAAAAGCTCTTTTTGCTGACCAACGCGCCCTACGCCTTTGCGCGGGAAAAATGGCGCATCCCGACCCTGGATGCCTTTGACGGCATTTTCGCATCGTATGAAGTGCATATGCTCAAGCCGGACCGCGCAATATACCTGGCCTTTTTGGAGCGCTTTCACCTGCAAGCGCAGGATTGCTTCTTCGTTGACGATGTGCAGGCGAACATCGACGGCGCGGCGGCGGTGGGCATCACAGGCCACTGCTTCGCCGACCGGGATATTGCAAGGCTGCGGCAAGCCCTAGGCTTGCCTGAAAACACTTGAGGAGGTGCCGCCCATGCCGGTGCGCAGGTTGGATCAGCTGCTGGCCGCCCGTGGCTGCGGTTCCCGCAAGGACGCCGCCGCACTGATCAAAGCGGGGGCGGTGCGGGTCAACGGCAACGCCGCCCATGGCGGGGATCAGAAAATCGACACAGAAAAAGACAGCGTCACCCTCCGCGGGGAGCCGGTGGCGCTGGAAGATTACGTCTATTATTTGCTGCACAAGCCCCTGGGGGTGATCAGCGCCAGCCGCGACCCCAAGGCCGCAACGGTGCTGGATCTGCTGCCGGAACCGTGGCGCAGACGGGGGCTGTTCCCCGCCGGGCGGCTGGATAAGGAAAGCACGGGGCTGCTGCTGCTCACCAACGACGGCGCACTGGCGCACGCGCTGCTCAGCCCCCGGCGGCATGTGGCAAAAACATACGTCGCCACCCTGGCCGCCGCCGCAACGCCCGCCGACGCCGCCGCCTTTGCCGCCGGGATGCACCTGCCCCCGGCGGACGGCCATCCGCCGGAGGACTGCCAACCCGCCAAACTGATTCCGCTGCCGGGCAACCGGGCAGAAGTGACGCTGCGGGAAGGAAAATACCACCAAATCCGCCGGATGTTTGCCCAGCGGGGCAACGAAGTGCTGGCGCTCCACCGCACAGCGATGGGCAGCCTGCGCCTGGAAGACGAGCTGCAGCCAGGGCAGTGCAGACCACTGACGGCGGCGGAGGTTGCAGGGCTGAAGGGGGTGCAGGCGGCGGGGGGTATGTTTTAAAGCCCTAGCCATAGGCCGTTTGTAGTATTCCCTCTTATGCTGTTCCTTATCTAAAAGCCAACCGTGCTGCGCTCCGCGCCACCACCCCGGCGCTTCGCGCCACCCCTCCCACGGAGGGGAATTGTCACACGAACCCAACGGCTACGGAAATTCCCCTCCGTGGGAGGGGTGCCGCGCAGCGGCGGGGTGGTGGCGCGGAGCGCAGCGAGGTCCGCTTTAAGATGTGGAACAGTTTCTACAGGTTCCGATTGCGTGCGTATTCGCCAATGTCGTCGTCCGTGCGGTAAAAGTAGCTGTTTTCTTCCAGGATGTTCTGGCTTTCCATCATCACGCCCAAGCCCAGGGCTACGCAGTTGACGGGGTCTTTGGCTACGCGCACCCTGAGCTGCGTACGTTCCTGGAGCAGGGCGTCCAGATCCCGCAGCAGTGCGCCGCCGCCGGTCAGCACCACGCCCTGGTCGGCGATGTCGCCCGCCATTTCCGGCGGCGTTTCTTCCAGCACGCGGTGGATCACGTCTATAATGTCATCCAGGCGCTCGCGCATGGCCAAAAAACTTTCGGTGGAACTCACCTCCAACCGCGTGGGCAGACGCGTAATGTAGCTCTGCCCGCGGGTGTAAATCGCAAGCTCCGTGCTGCGCAGGCGGGCGCAGCCCACCTTGCGCTTGATCTCTTCCGCCGTGAGGTCGCCCACCATCACGTTGCGCTCGCGGCGCAAATAGCGCTGGATGGCGGCGCTCAGGGCGTTGCCCGCCACCTTCGCGCTGCGCGAAAGCGCCATGGTTCCCATGGTCAGCACGGCGACGTCGGTTGTGCCGCCGCCGATGTCAACAATCATTTGCCCGCCCCGGTAGGCGATGTTCATCCCCGCGCCCAGGGCGGCGGCGAGGGGTTCTTCCACCAGGCAAGCGCGGCCAGCGCCGGCGGCGATGGCCAGCTCCAAAATGGCGCTGCGTTCCAGCCCGGTGACGGAGGCGGGCATACAGATCATCACGCTGGGCTTGAACATGCGGTTGCCGCAGATGCGCTTGATATAATAGGCGATCATCGCGTGGATCACCGAAAAATCCGAGATCACGCCATCGCGCATGGGGTGTACCACCCGCAGGGAATCCGGGTTGCGCCCCACCATCTGATAGACGCGGTTGCCCAGCGCCAGCACGTCGCCGGTCTTTGCATCCAGCGCCGCGACAGATGCTTCGTGCAGCACAACCCCCTTGCCCCGCACATAAACGAGGATGGAGGTCGTCCCCAGATCAATGCCAATTTGCAACCCCGGCATTTTTCGATGGCTCCTTCCGATGCTCTTTAATAACACACAACAAAATAATCAAACTGCCGGCTGTATCCCCGCTGTTGTTAGGATGGCCGGATGTGGGTCGCAATATCATACGTTTGCACGGTTTGCAAAAGGGTCAGGCAGATCACTTCGGCAGCGCCCGCCGCGCGGAGTGCATCTGCGCACACGCGCAGCGTTGCGCCGGTGGTGACGACGTCGTCGCAAAGCACAACGCGGCGGCCGCGGGCGGCATTTGGTTCGCCAACAGAAAATGCATCTGCCACATTGGCTTTACGCGCACGGGCGGGCAAGCCGTGCTGGGTGCCGGTTTCACGCGTTTTTTGCAGCAGGTTGGGCGCGAACTGCGCCCCCAGCTGCCGCGCAACCGCCCGCGCCAGCAGCAAGCTCTGGTTATACTTGCGCGCACGCTGCTGCGTTTGCGTCATCGGCACGGCTGTGACCAGCCAGTCGTTGGTTTTGCCGTCAAATTGGGGCGCGGCGCTTTGCCGTAGACATTCGGCCATGGTGCGGCCAAGGGAGGGCGCAAGCCCCCGCTTGCCATAGAACTTCAGCTGCGAAAACTGCCGCCTGGCCGGGCTGCGGTATTGGTAGCAACTGAAGACGCGCACGGCATCCGCCAAAGCGGAGGAAAGAGCGCCTTCGCCCGCCACCGCGCAATCGGTGCACAGGGCGCAATCCGGCTCCGTTACGCCGCCGCACCAGGCGCAGCGCCGGGGGAAAATCCAAAACAGCGCCCGCTCCCAAAGGAGGAGCAGGCGGCGCAAAGCGGCAGATTGGTTTTTCATGGCATTTGCTGGCTACTCCGTGTTACCAAAATTCAGCGCATCTAACAATTCCCGGGGGGTGCACAGGCGGATCTGCTCCATCTCGCGGCAAAGGGCTTCGCATTGGCGGCGGCTGGCTGCGGGCAGACCGCAATCCAGGGCAATTACCTCGCTGCGGGCGACGTCGCCCAGCAGCCCCAGGCGCATCCGCGCCGCGCAGAGCAGCGACGCCATGTCCTCTTCATCCGCCCCGCCGGGGATCACAACCACAAAGCGCCCCGCCGCCCGCGGGTGCAGCAGCCGCATCATCAGCAGGTATACGCTTGCAACAATGCCCAGCAGCAAAAAGAAAATCAGCAGACCATACAGGATCACGTTGAACACAGGAATCACATCCCCCTCAAAAAAATTAAGCGCCGTGTTTGCCGTGTCGCTTAATTTATTATATGCAGGGGAGGCGGATTGGGAATACAGCGAAATTTGCAGCAGAACTCCAAGTTGGTGTGAGTCGGCGTATAAGCCGAGTTCTGTCGTTGAAGACAATCATCTTTCTTGCCGTGCCATTGCTGGCGCGGTCCTGCCACCCGTTGGGGAATGCGCCGAGCAAGCGCTGCGCTTTTAACACGCGTCCCCGGTCGGTGTTGCTCCGGATAGGGTTTACAGGGCGCCACGGTCCCCCGCAGCGTCGGTGAGCTCTTACCTCGCCTTTCCACCCTTACCAAGTTAGATGCTAGATGTTAGATAGTAGATGCTAGACCCGCTAACCAACAAGAAAGCAAATAACTGGCGGTATATCTCTGTTGCACTTTCCCTAAGGTCACCCTCGGCGGCCGTTAGCCGTTATCCTGCTCTGCGGAGCTCGGACTTTCCTCACGCGGTTTGACCCGCGCGCGACTGCCCAGCCGACTCACAACTCTATTGTAATGCATTTTGGCGGATGTGTCAAGTAAAAATGCGGTTGCATTCCTTGCCGGTTCATGGTATAATTCTTTTAAATATAAGACGTGTGAGGCGAAAGCGGCTGATATATCAAACTAGAGAGAGAAGGAACCCTGTATGAAGACCTACCAACTTGCTGTGATGAAAGGCGATGGCATCGGCCCCGAAATTGTGGACGAGTGCATCAAGGTACTTGACCGTGTTGGCGCACGCTTTGGCTTTGGCTTTGCCTACCAGTCCTGCCTGATGGGCGGCTGCGCCATCGATGCGACGGGCGTGCCGCTGCCGGATGAAACCGTGCGCATCTGCAAAGCCGGCGACGCTGTGCTGCTTGGCGCAGTCGGCGGCGTCAAGTGGGATACCCTGCCCGGTCACCTGCGCCCGGAAGCCGGGCTGCTCGGCATCCGCGCCGCGCTGGGGCTTTATGCCAACCTGCGCCCGGCCAAAATCTTTGAACCGCTGCGCGGCGCTTCGCCGATCCGCGAAGACATCATCGGCGAAGGCCTGGATATTATGGTGGTGCGGGAACTCACGGGCGGCATCTATTTTGGCGCGCGCGGCCGCCGGGAAGAAGGCGGCGTGCCTGGCGCATATGACACCGAAAGCTACACCGTGCCGGAAATTGAGCGCATTGCCCGCGTGGGCTTCACCCTTGCGCAGCAGCGGAGCGGGCGGCTTTGCAGCGTGGATAAGGCCAACGTGCTGGAATCTTCCCGCCTGTGGCGCGAAACGGTGAACCGCCTGGCGAGGGAATACCCCGGCGTTGCACTGAGCCACATGTATGTGGATAACTGCGCCATGCAGCTGGTGCGCAACCCCGGCCAGTTTGATGTGATTGTCACTTCCAACCTGTTTGGCGATATTCTTTCGGATGAAGCGTCGATGATCAGCGGCTCCATCGGGATGCTGGCTTCGGCGAGCCTGGGCGACAGCAGCAACGGCGGCGGCAGCTTTGGCCTTTATGAACCCATCCACGGCTCCGCGCCGGATATTGCCGGGCAGGGCGTGGCGAACCCCCTGGCGACGATCCTTTCCGGCGCAATGCTGCTGCGCTACACCCTGGGCGAACCCGCCGCCGCCGATGCAATTGAAGCCGCCGTCAACCGCGTGCTGGCCGAAAAGCGCACGCCGGATATTTGGCAGCAAGGCTACGAAAAATGCGGCACAGCCGCCATGGGCGACGCGGTGGCGGCGGCGTTGAACGGCTGATTATTGCGGCGCAGCCGCCAAAAAGGGGAAGTATATTGAACAAATTCAAAGACGCATGTAAAAAAATTTTCCCCCGGCTGCTGCGGCATGCTGTGGAATTCCTTTGCCTTTTTGCGGTGCTGACCATCGTCTTTTTTGTTTTGATCACGGCGGCCTATGCGGTGCCGCAAAGCAAGATTGACGCGAATTTGCAGGCCTCGCGGGCGTTGCTGGAAGCATCCGATAGCCTAAACCCCCAGCTCCCCTTTGGCAAAGGCATTTTGATGGATTATTACACCGACAAGCTGATGCTCACCCTTGCGGAGCGGGAGGAGGGCGTCGGCGTGATCCGCACGGCGCAGGTGGAGCATTACGCCCGCTATTGGCACGGCTACCAGGTGTATCTGCGCCCGGCGCTGGCGCTGGGCAATTTGCAGGATTTGCGCTGGGTCAACACCCTGGTGCAATATGCGGCCATCTGCCTGTTGGCGGCGTTGCTGGCCAAGCGGCTGCACCCGGTGTTTGCCGTGTGCTTCGGCGCATCGCTGGCGCTGGTGGATTATTTGGTCGTGCCGTATTCCTTCCAGTTTTCCGGCGTGTTTTTGGTAATGCTGGCGGCTTCCATCGCGCTGCTCGCGCTGTGCGAAAAGCCGTGGTTCCAGGCGCGAATGCCACAGTTCTTCTTCATCACCGGCGCGGTCACGGTGTTCACCGATCTGCTCACCGCGCCCGTCATCACCCTGGGCGTGCCGCTGGCGCTGCTGCTTTTGCTCCGGGCGCGGGGGAAAAACGAACACCCGCTGCGCAGCTTCCTTGCCCTGATTGGCAACGGGGTCGCCTGGGCGGCGGGCTATGTCGCGCTCTGGTTCAGCAAGTGGCTGATGGCCAGCGTCGTGCTGCACCGCAATGAGATCCTGATTTCCCTGCGGCAGATCCTCTTCCGCACCGGCACCAGCGCGGATGGATACATCTACATCAGCATGGGGGAAAACGCGGATTTGCAGACCTGGGGGGATTATGAAAACCTCGACCGCTTTGCGGCCTTCCGCAGCGCCATCGAAACCTGGATGGAGCTGAACTGGCTTTCGCTCTTTGTGGCCGCCGTGCTGGCGGCGAGCCTGGTGGCCTGCCTGCTCAGCCGCCGCGCCCGCAACGCAATCCCCGACGCCGCGCCGCTGTTGGCCGTGGCGCTCATCGCCCCGCTCTGGCTCCTGCTCCTGGGGCAGCACACGGCAATCCACAACTGGTTCACCTACCGCAACCTGCTACCTACAGGCTTCGCGCTGCTGTGTTTGCCGTGTTGCTTTTGGTTGCAGGTGAAAAAGAAGGAGAAGGAGAAGGATCCGTCATGACACACATTTTTCGCCTGTCAAGCCGCTGGCTTTTGCTTTTCCTCAGTCTGGCGATCCTCTTCACCGGGTTGATGGTCGCCGCTTACGCGATCCCGGACCGGTGGATTGCGCAGAACACAGCAAATTCCATCGAAATGCTGGAAAGCGAAGGCTTTAATCGCTACATGCATGTCGGCGCTTCCGATGTGAGGATGGATCACTTTACGGATCGTTGGATGCTGGAACTCGCTCTGCGGGGGGAGGAACCCCTGCTGCGCGGCGCGATGGTGCCAAGCTACACCCGCTATTGGCACGGGTACCAGGTTTACCTCCGCCCGGCGCTGGTGTTGGGGGATTACGCACGGCTACGCCAATGGAACGCCGTTGCGCAAATCACGCTGCTTTGTATCCTCGCCGCGCTGCTGGCCAAACGGTTGCACACCGTTTTTGCCGCGCTATTCGGTATTTCGCTGGCGTCGGTTTGTTGGGTTGTCGTCCCCTTCTCCTTCCAGTTTTCGAGCGTCTTTCTCATCATGCTGGTTAGCACGATTCTGTTGCTGTCGCTTTATGATAAACCCTGGTTCCGAAAGCGGTTGCCACAGTTCTTCTTTGTTGTGGGCGCAATAACGGTCTTCATTGATTTTTTGACGGCGCCCATTCTGACGCTTGGCATACCGTTGGTGATTCTCCTGCTGCTGCGTCGGCGCGACGGGCAGGAAACAACCGTTGGCGGATTCAAAGCCATCTTTTGGCAGGGATTGGCCTGGGGTAGCGGGTACGCTTCCCTGTGGGCGGCCAAATGGGTGGCTGCCAGTGCTGTTTTGCGCACCAATGCGGTTGGTGAAGCCGTTCAGCAGGTCTTATTTCGCGCTGGGGTGGAAAGCACTAGCCCGGAAAATTATGACTTGCCGGAAATGAACGGCTTGGGTGCGCGGGCGATAGCGCTTTTTCGTTCCGTTGACCTGATAGTGGATAAACGGGCGTTGCCGGTTGCAGTTGTTTGCATTTTGGCGGCAGGGGTTTACCTGCTCATCCGTGCCCGCAAGGCCGGGTTTGTTGTTTCGCAGCTCTTGCCGTTTTGCGCTGTTGCGGCAATCCCCTTCATTTGGCTGGCAGTGCTGGGGAATCAAACCGTCATTCATTACTACTTCACCTATCGCAACCTCCAGGTCAGCGTGTTTGCGCTGCTGGCGGCGATGGGGTGCCTATGGGGCTTTGCCAAAGAAAAGAGAAATGCATGATGAAACGCATCCTTCGCCTGGCAACCCGCTGGCTTTTGCTCTTCCTGGGTTTGGTGATCCTCTTCACCGGGTTGATGGTCGCCGCTTACGCGATCCCGGACCGGTGGATTGCGCAGAGCACAAACGCCGCCCTGCAAACCCTGCGGGCGGAAGATAAGGCGGGCAACAGGATCAAGCTCGGCAGCCGCGCCATTATTCTGGATTACGGCACCGAAAAGCGCATGTATGGCTACGCCCTGCGCGAAGCGGACGAGGGGATTTTCACCCGCGCGATGGTGCCGCATTATGCCCGCTATTGGCACGGGTACCAGGCGTACCTCCGCCCGGCGCTGGCGGTTGGTTCCCTCCGGCAAATCCGCTGGGGGAACGCCCTCCTCCAGGCCGCGCTGCTGCTGAGCTTGCTGGCGCTGCTGGCCAAACGGCTGGGGCTGCGCTACGCCATCTGCCTTGCGCTTGCACTCGCGCTGGCGGGCTATGCCGCCGTGCCGCTGCTGTTCCAGTATTCCGGCGTGTTTTTGATTCTGCTGCCCGCCGCAAACCTGCTCCTGTTGCTCTATGATAAACCGTGGTTCCGGCGGCGCATCCCGCAGTTCTTCTTTTGCATCGGCGCGTTCACCGTGTTTGTTGATCTTTTGACCGCGCCCGTCGTCACCCTGGGCGTCCCGCTGGTGCTTCTGCTTTTGCTCCGGGCAAAGGAACCAGAACCGCCGAAAGGCGTTCTGCCGGTGCTGGGCGTTTCAGCCGCCTGGGGCGCGGGGTATACCGCGCTCTGGTTTGCCAAGTGGTGCATCGCCTCCCTTGTGCTGCGCCGCAACGAGATCAGGATTTCCATCGAACAGATCCTCTTCCGCACCGGCGCAAGCAGCGAAGGTTACATCCGCATTGATCTGGGCGAAGACGCGCAGCTCCAGCAGTGGCGCGCAACGGGCATTTTGAGCCGCTTCGTCGCCCCCCTGAAGGCATTGTTTTCGATTGGCGTGCCGGAGCTGCTGCTTTTCTTCCTGTTGCTGGCGGGTCTGGCCATTTACGCCCGGAGGAAGGGCAGAAAATGCGCCAAGCCCCTTGCAACACAGCTAAAACTTGCGGCGTTGCTGCCTTTGCTTTGGATGTTTGCGCTGGGGCAGCACACGACGATCCACTACTGGTTCACGTACCGCAACCTGGCGGTGCTGGTGTTCGCGCTGCTGTGCGCATGTTTGCCAAAGAAAGGAGAATTGCATGATGAAACAGTTCCTGCGTCTGGTTAGGGGGTGGCTTTTGCTCTTCCTTGGCCTGACGGTTCTCTTCACCGGGCTGATGGTCGCCGCCTATGCAATCCCAAACCGGTGGATTGCACAGAACGCGGCATTTTCGCGTAAGGTTCTGGCCAAGGAAAACGGCAATGCGCCCTCGCGGAGGGGCTACTATCAAACGCGCTTCTATGCAGGTGCGGGCATGAAATACCGCTTGCGGGATGATCACGTCATTCTGATGGATTCCTTCACCGATGACCTGATGCTGGAAATGGCCACGGCGGAAGAAGGAACCTCGCTGCTCCGCCGGGCGATGGTGCCGATCTATGCCCGCTATTGGCATGGGTACCAGGTGGCGCTGCGGCCGTTGCTGGCGGTGGTGCACCTGCCGATGATCCGCTGGCTTTTGGGGATGTTGCAGCTTGCCCTGCTGGCCGCCGCGCTGTCGCTGGTCAACAAGCGCCTGGGCACGGGCAATGCGGTGATCTATGCCATAACGCTCGCTGCGGTCGGGTTCCTGTATGTGCCGTTTTCGCTGCAATATAGCTCGATGTTCATCACCATGCAGCTGGCGGTGATTGCCGCGCTGCACTTTTGCCAAAAGCCCTGGTTTGCCCGGCGAATGCCCTACGGCTTCTTCATAGTAGGCGCGTTCACGGTCTTCCTGGATCTGCTCACAACGCCGCTGCTCACCCTGGGGGTTCCCCTGGTTTTCCTACTGCTCGTGCGTCTGCGCACAGAAAAGGATGCGCCCGCCCCTTCGCTGTGGCAAAACTTCCTCTTTATGATCAAAGGCGGCGTTGCCTGGGCAGCCGGTTATGTGGGGCTGTGGCTGGCGAAATGGGGGATAGCAAGCCTGGTTTTGCACCGCAACCAATTCCGCGATGGCCTGGATCGCATATTTTTGCGCGTGAGCAATGACCGTGCAAAGGACGCCGCACCCGCATTGGGGCGCTTCGATGCGCTTGGCGAAAATGCGCGTGTTTTCATGCACACAAGGCTGCTGATTGCCCTGGCGGTGGTGCTTGCCGCTGTGCTGCTGCTCTGCCTGCTGCGGCGGGAAGCGCGGCGCCGCGCCCTACAGGCGCTGCCGGTGTTTTCGCTGGCGCTGCTGCCCTATGCCTGGTATTTGGCGGTGCTGAACCATTCCTACGTCCATTATTGGTTCACCTACCGCAACCAGTTGATTGCGCTGCTCGCGCTACTGTGCGCGTTGTTCTACTGTGTATCCGCCGCAATCCCAAAACTGAAAAGGAGGTCATCCCATGGATAAACTCGCCGTCCTGATCCCCTGCTACAACGAAGCCCTCACCGTGGAGCGCGTGGTCAAGGATTACCGCGCCGCGCTGCCGGAGGCTGTGATCTATGTTTACGACAACAATTCCAGCGACGGCACAGCGGAGCTGGCCGCAGCCGCGGGCGCCGTTGTGCGCCACGAATACAGCCAGGGCAAGGGCAATGTGATCCGCCGCATGTTCCGCGAAGTGGAAGCCGAGGTCTACCTCATGACGGACGGGGACGACACCTACCCCGCCGATTCCGCGCCGGAAATGGTGCGCCTTGTGCGCGAACGCCAGGCCGATATGGTGGTGGGCGACCGGCTTTCTTCCACCTATTTCACCGAAAACAAGCGCCGGTTCCACAATTCCGGCAATGTTTTGGTGCGCAAGAGCATCAACCTGTTCTTCCGCAGCGACGTCAAAGACATCCTGACCGGGATGCGGGCGTTCAGCCACGCGTTCGTCAAGAGCTTCCCTGTGCTTTCCACGGGCTTTGAAATTGAAACCGAAATGACCATCCACGCCGTGGATAAAAACCTGCGCATCGAAAACGT
>JAITNG010000194.1 GCA_031290595.1 Oscillospiraceae bacterium | reverse complement strand
TGGCCACGCCGGGGTGGAAAATAAACTTTTAATTTTGGCAAGCATCACAGCCTCACCTCACCGCCCGCCGCCGCCGAACAGCAGTTCCACCCCGCAGCAGCACAGCAGGGGGTAGCCTTCCGTCGGCACACGGAGCCGCACCGGGAATTCTCCCGGTTCCAGCGCCCCGCCGCCGGGCAGGGGGAGCGTGCGGCGCAGTTCCACCACCGCGCTTTCTTCCCGCAGGCTGGAAAGCGCGAGCGTGCTTTCTTCCCCGCAGGCGCAGCCGAGCCATTCCAGCCCTTCGGCGGGGGGCGGGGGCGGCGCCGCAGCCAGGGCGTAAAGCCGTTCGGCAAAGCCCGCGCTTTGCGGGAACGCCGCCCCCAGCTTGCAGATCACGAGGGTGTCTTCCGCCCCGCAGCTGCGCAGCCGCTCCGTTTCCAGCAGCACAAAGCGCAGCCCTGCCGCACCGGGGTCGCCGCACACGGCGGTGCAGCCATCGCCGCAATACAGCACGCCCCCCAGCGCCGCCAGCGTGCGGCACAGCGGCAGTGTCAGGGTGGTATCCTGCAAATCACCATAGAGAACAACAAGCTGCATCTGCCCCACAAAAACGCTCCCCTCGGTTGGCTTTGCTGGTATTATCTGCATTTTTGCGCGGCGCATACCATGCGGCAGGAAAAAGTGCGGAAATAGGCAAGTTTTTTGCGCTTTCGGCATATGTATAGCTGAACAACTGCCCGTATGTGACAGAATCAGAGAGGGGTATGCCCGATGCCATTCGTTCTGCTTTCCTCCTGCGGCAACGATGCTGCGGAATATTGCAACGGTGCGACGGAATCCGCTGTGACGGAAGCGATCCTCAACCGGCTGGCGGAATATTTGCTTGCCAGCGGCTTGCAGACCGCTCTGCGTTTGCCCCAGGTGCCCAGCCACGCCGTGGCCTCCGTCGCCAACCGCGAAAACGCCGCTTTGCTGCTCCTGCTGGGGTCTTCCGCCGCGCCGCCGGAACAGGCCGGGCAGCAGCGCGGGGCTGATATTTGCTTCCACCCCGCCGCCAAGCGCAGCCGCGCCCTGGCCGAACGTCTGCTGGGGAGCCTGGCGTGCGTCGCCCCGTCGCCCGATGCGGTGCGCCTGTTGCCGTCGCCCCAGCTGCCGGATTTCCGCATGGCGCGCTGCCCCGCCGTGCAACTGCGCCTTGGGTACCGCGATCACCCGGAAGACGCGGTCTGGATGCTGCAATCCACCGGGGGGATTGCCCATGCGCTGGCCAAAGCGGTGACGCAGTGGTTCGGGGTTCCCTGCGTCTCCCCCTTTGCCGGGCGCAGCGCTGTGGTGCGCACGCCAAACGGCTCCCTTGCGTTGCGCCGTGCGCCACACAAGGAAGCCGAAATGCTCCAAACGATCCCCAACGGGGCGGAGCTGACGCTCCTGCACCGGGAGGGCGAATGGCAATATGCCGAACATGAAGACTGCTGCGGGTATGTGCTGCGCAAATACCTGCAAATTTAACGCAAAGGGTTATTCGGCGGCGTAGACGCTGACCTTTTTACGGTTTTTATCCAGGCGTTCAAACTTCACTTTGCCGTCGATGAGGGCGAAGAGGGTGTCGTCCTTCCCCTTGCCGACGTTGTTGCCGGGGTGGATTTTGGTGCCGCGCTGGCGCATGAGGATGTTCCCCGCCAGAACGAATTGGCCGTCGGCGCGTTTGACGCCAAGGCGCTGGGATGCGGAATCGCGCCCGTTGCGGGTGGATCCCATACCTTTTTTATGTGCCATAGTAGTTTCATCCTTTCATCTTGGGTCAATTCAGGCCTCAATGGCGGTGATTTCAATCTGGGAATAGGGCTGGCGATGCCCCTGCTTGCGCTTGTAGTTCTTTTTGGCTTTGTAGGTGAACACGATGATCTTTTTGCCCTTGCCATGCTTGAGCAGCTTGGCCTTCACCACTGCGCCCGCAACATAGGGGCTGCCGACTGTGAGGCTTTCGTCGCCGGAAACGGCAAGAACCTTTTCAAAGGTGATCTCAGCGCCTTCCTCGACCTCCAGTTTTTCCACAAACAGCGCCTGGCCGACTTCGACCTTGTGCTGTTTGCCGCCGGTTTCAAAAATAGCGTAAGCCATGGTTTTGCGGTACCTCTCTCGTTATGAACTCGCTGCCAAGGGTGGATGCATCCCCAAAGGAACGCAACGCTTGATAGACCCAGGAACATGCGGCCTAAACATTATAACAGCCGCACGGGTGAATGTCAAGCATTTTTCGTTTTACTTGTATTTACTTGCTGTGAAACACAAAAAATTAACAAAAAACTATTGCTTTTTGGGTTAAAACGGCGTATAGTGTTAAAAGCATCATAAATCTTGATTTTAAAATTGAAGTGCAGGAAAGGAAGGTTCCCCATGCTCACCTATCAGGAAAAAGTGGATGTTCTCCGCAAACAAAAGGTGGAGGAAACCAAACGCAAGGTCAAGACGTTCACCCGCCCCGGCTTTTTTGATACTGACGACAAAGGCTGGGTGGTTCCGCCGGACGACTGGAAATTTGAAATGGAGTTCAACCACCCCAACGGCGTCTTTGGCGCGGAAGCATGGGCGGATAATTTTTACAGGATGCTCGACGTGCACCCGCCTTACATCGACCCCTATTGCTCGCTGGCGGGCGCTTATATGGATAAACTGGAGTGGCACAGCTGGGGCGGCTGGCGGCCGGAGCCGGAATTCAACCCCCCGGAACTGGCTGAACTGCGTGCGCTGCATCAAAAATACAGCCTGGTTTCCGGCCTGGGCGGGAGCCATCACTTCCACCACGATGTGAAGAACATCGGTTTTGTGCTTGGCTGGCAGGGGCTGCTCGAAAAAATCCGCCATTACCAGGAAGTCCACAAGGACGACGCGGAAAAGCTGGCCTTCCTCAAGGGCGAAGAAAAGGTGATCCGGGGGATCCAACTGTGGGTGCGCCACAACGCCGAAGCCGCGCAGACCGCAGCAGCAGCGCAGGACGACCCCGACCTGAAGGCCAACCTGGAACGCATGGCGGAGATCAACTTCCGCCTGATCGACGCGCCGCCCGCCACCTTCCTGGAAGCCTGTCAGTTCCTGACCTGGTTCCTGGTGCAATCGAGCATCTTCAACGGCTCCGGCGCGGGCGGGAACCTGGAAGAGCTGTTGACGGACTTCTATCGCAACGACCTGGCCGCCGGGCGCATCACGCAGGAAGAAGCGACGTACCACCTGGCGTGCCTGTTCCTCAAGGATACCCAGTATTACGAGATCGGCGGCGTTTGGCCGGATGGCAGCGACCGCACCAACGAGATCAGCTATATGGCCATTGAGGCCGCCCACTGGCTCAAGATCCCCACGGCGATTTGCCTGCGGGTGCACGAGGGCATCGACCGCGCCTTTTTGCGCAAGAGCGTGCAATACCTCTTTGAGGATAAGTGCGGCAATCCCTCCTACATCGGCGACCGCTGCATGGTTGAAGGCTTCATGAAGAACGGCTACACCGCCGAAGTCGCCCGTACCCGCGCCAAGGTCGGCTGCAACTGGTGCGCTCTGCCCGGCACCGAATACACCCTCAACGACGTCGTCAAGATCAACATGGGCAAGCTCTTTGAACTCGCCATGCTCGATTTGATGGAAGAGAAAACCCCTTCCGTCGCGCGCGCCTGGGAGCTGTTTGACAAGCACCTGGATGTTGCCGTTGACGTCATCAAAAAGACCGTTGACCAGCAATATAAGTTTTATCATTATATGCGGCCTGAAATGGCGCTGAATTTCATGTGCCATGGGCCGATTGAGCGCGGGCTGGATGTTTCCAACGGCGGTGTGGATAATTACAACTTTTGCATCGACTTTGTGGCGCTCGGCACGGTGGCCGACAGCTTCGCTTCGATGGAACGCGCGGTGGAAGACGAAGAAGTGATGAACTGGGAAGACCTCTTCGCCGTCCTGCGGGAAGACTGGGAGGGCCGGGAAGACATGCGGCTTTATATGAAAGCCACGCCGCGCTACGGCTTTGGCAACACCCGTGCGGATGAATATGCGGTCGAAATCGTCAACCGCCTGACGCACCACACCAAAAAGAGCAAAAGCCCCATGGGCTTCAACATGATCCCGGGTCTGTTCTCGTGGGCCAACACCATCGGCATGGGCAGGGATGTGATGGCCACCCCCAACGGGCGCAAATCCGGCACACCCGTCACCCACGGCGCAAACCCGGAACCGGGCTTCCGCGAATCCGGCGCACTGACGGCCATGGGCGTGGCAGTCGCCGCCGTGCAGCCCCGCTGGGGCAACACCGCCCCCATCCAGCTGGAAATTGACCCCGTGCTGGCCAAGGGCGAAGAGGGCATCGAAAACATCCTGGCCTGGCTGCTCACCTATTGCAACGATTTGGGCGGCAGTCTGGTCAACATCAACATCATCGATTCCGCCAAGCTCTTGGACGCTTATGAACACCCGGAAAAATACCCCGACCTGATCGTGCGCATCACCGGCTTCTCGGTCTATTTTTCCACGCTTTCCAAGGACTTCCGCAAGCTGGTGGTGGAGCGGATCATCCAAAACTAAGTGCATGTATCAAAAACACAGGGGCAGCTTGCGGGCTGCCCCTTCTGGGTTGTCACTACCTTAAACCCTTGTCCAGCGAAAATAAACAATTTTTCATATTTTTGCAACGAAAGACTTGCAAAGTCCAACAAGACATGTTAAAATAAAAGGCAGAATTGCGCAATAATCCCCAGGGCAAAAACATTCGTGAAGGAGGACATCATGCCAGAACAAGCCACAGCCCAAAAGCAAAACCCGTTCAAAGCATTCTTTCAGCACTGGAGCCACCCCAAAGAAGGCAACGATCTTTCTGGTTCGGAACTTGTGATGCTGAATACCGCCAACCTCGGCTCGCGTGCGCTCACGGCCATCACCGGGTATTTTGGCTTTGGGCAGGGCGCTATGCTGGCTTCTATGATCTTTGGCCTGCGCCTGACGCACTTTTGGATGAACAGCGTGGTCACCGGCATTGTGGGGTATTTGTTCACCCCCATTGCGCCGTATATCACGGATAACCTGGGGCGCTTCCCGCGCAAAACAACCCGCAAGCTGCTCCTGGGCGGCGCGGGGATTTTGGGGCTTGCGGCCATCTGTTGGTTCTTGCCCGTCGCAACCTTCGATAGCCTGATGCCGGATTTCTTTAAGCACATCGCCATCAACCTGTTTTTTGTGGTGTTCAGCAATGCGCTCACCGCCGTGGTGCTGCGGCTGTTCAGCAGACGCTTCGGCAAATATAAGCCCTTCAAAATCATTTACGGCCCCCTGCTGATCCTCACGGGGACGCTTATGACGTTTATCCCTTACAAAACCCTGGGCTACAACAACCTGTTTTTGATCACGCACTTCATGTCCGGCCTCGTCAACTGCTTTATGTCGCCCACAGCGATGGGCGATATGAACATCCGCGTCAGCACCCGCCCGCGCGAACGCACGCGGATGTTCAGCGTTATCCCCATCATCAGCGGACTGGCGTCCTCGCTTTACAGCATCCTGTTCCCCATCATCGCCAGCCTCTATGGCGGCGGGATGCGGGACATCCGCATTTATCGCACGCTGATCCCCGTCTATGGCGGGGTTTCTCTTGTGATCCTGCTCACGGTGCTGAAGGTGAAGGAGCGGGTGATCGAAGAGCCGGGGCATGTGCCGCAAATCAAATTCTTCAGCTCGGTTAAAACGATTTTCACCAACAAATACCTGTGGCTGCTCCGGCTCAGGGGTTGGTTTAGCTTTGTGGCCGGCGGCGCGGAGGAAATCATCAAGCTGATGTTGATTTTCGGCTCCCGCATGGAATGGATGTTTGGCATCGCGCTCAACCTGATGAAGCTGCCCACCAGTACGCCCGGCAACCTGCTCGGCCCGCTGTTCACCAAACGCTGGTCCAACCGCAGGGCGATGCTGACGCTCAACGCCCTCACAACACTGCTGACCCTCCCGCTGGTGTTCGCTTTCCGCCAAGGGATCAACGGTTCCACCGTGGTGCAGATTGTCCTCATCCTGGTCATGCTCGGGGCGCGCAACCTGTTCGCCTGCGCCACGACCCCCATCACCAGTTCCATGGAATGCGACACGTGGGATTATCACCAGTGGCGCACCGGCGAGCGCATGGAAGCCTCCGGCGCACTGTTCAACCTGATTTCAACGCCCGTCGGCTTTGCCGTCAGCGCGGTTGCGCCCTTCCTGATGCGGCAGCTCGGCTTCCTGGGCGATTTTGACCTGCTGTATAATGCCACGATGCGCACGAACTACATCAACCTGTTCCTCCTTCTGGAAATCATCGGCGCGGTGCTGAGCCTCATCCCCTATGCCTTCTGGGATCTTACGCCGGATAAGCTGAAAAAAATCCGTGCGGATCTGGAGGAACGGGCAAAGGGCGCTGCGGCTGCAGAACAATCGGAAGGGGGCGATTTGGTATGAAAGCAAACCACTGCAAGCGCATTGCCGCGCTGCTGCTGGCCTGCGCACTGATGGCGCTGACCTTCACCGGCTGCTTTGGCCGCGAAAGCGACAAGCAAAACCACACGGAATACACCCTGAACGAGGACGGGAAATCCTACACGCTGGTGTATTTTAGCGACACCCAGAACTACACGAAGCTCGAAATCAACGCGTTCAACGGGTTGCCCGTCACGGTGATTGGGGAATACGCCATCCAGAGCGCAGAACACCTGGAGGAAATTGTGATCGGCCCCAATGTCACGGAAATCCGGGATTGGGCGATCATCCTCAACCAGCACCTGAAGAACATCTTTGTGGCGGCGGATAACCCGAATTACTGCGACGAGGACGGCGTGCTGTTCAGCAAGGATAAAACCGTGCTGGTGGCCTACCCCAATGGGCAAAACGTGGTGTTTGAGCGCAACGGAAGCCTGGAGAAAAAGGCGGATTACACCGTGCCGGAAGGAACCCGGACGATTGCCCACAACGCCTTCATGAAAACCCAGGGGCTGCGTGCGGTCACGTTCCCCGCCAGCCTGCGCGAAATTAGCGATAGCGCGTTCATTCATTCCGCCGTGGAAGAAATCACCATTGCGGAGGGGCTGACCGCGATTGGCAACGATGCGTTCATCCAGTGCGACGAACTCAAACAGCTCACCCTGCCCTCCACCCTGCAAAGCATCGGCGATTATGCGTTTTACCTTTGCACAAACAAAGAATTGTTGGAAAATTTCACCATCCTCGCGCCGGAAGCCCAGGTGAAACTGGGCAAGGGCGCTTTGCCCACGGTGAAGGGCAAAGCGATTGTGCCGCATTGGGCGGAAGCCACAAAATAAAGAACAGGAGATTTTGCGTGAACAAGTTGCAGTATGCAGTCTTCACAAAGCCGTGGAAGACGGAGTCCGTCGATGAATTGGGGGAAGCCGTGCGCGCCATGGGCTTTGATGCGGTGGAATTCCCGCTGCGGCAAGGCTACCAGGCGCAGGAACCCAAGGACATCGCAGCCCTGGTCAAAAACCTGGGGAAGCATGGCGTAAAGGTCGCCAGCATGGCCGCGGGCATCGATGTTGCGGTGGAACAGGGGCGCGGCGAACCCGTTGGCACAACGGAAGCGCTCTATGCCGCCATGGGAGAAGCGGGCGTACCCATCCTGCGCATCTGCCAGGGCTTTGATCAGGATAAGAGCTTTTGGGAAAATATTGAACACCTGAAAGCACGCTACGATGTTGCGGCGCGGCTGGGCGAAAAATACGGCGTGTGCCTCGGCGTGCAAATGCACCACAACATGATGCACGGCACAGGGCTGATCGGCAG
This sequence comes from Oscillospiraceae bacterium, assembly GCA_031290595.1. Classification (GTDB taxonomy): domain Bacteria; phylum Bacillota; class Clostridia; order Oscillospirales; family Acutalibacteraceae; genus WRMQ01. The sequence goes on along the minus strand of JAITNG010000194.1, from coordinate 32,239 downwards.
CTACGACAGCTATATTTTGCTCAAGGATTACGACCCGCGCTATGTTGCGGCGGTGTGGGATGCGGGTCACAGCGGGCTTTGCTTTGAAAATGCGGCGCATTCCCTGGATTGCCTGTGGGAGCACCTGTGCATGGTGAATTTCAAGCAAGCCTATTGGCAGCGCAAAAACGGGCCGGAAGCCGCAGCGGCGCAGTGGGACGCCTATTGGACGACGGCAAAGCACGGCATGTGCGACTGGGATGGCGCCCTTGCCTATTTGCGGCAGCGGGGCTACAGCGGCACGGTTTGCCTGCCCGCAGAATACAGCGACAGCGCCATTGCGCATGTGGAACAGTTTGCCCGGGAAGATTTGATTGCCGTGAAAGCCGGTTTGGAAGGGGAAAACAACAATGGCTGATAAGCTGAAAATTGTGATGATCGGCGCGGGCGGCCGCGCAAACGATGTGATTTACCCCTCCTTTGCGGATTTGAGCGCACAGGGGCTTGTTGAATTTGTGGGGATCTGCGACATCGACCCGGAGCGTTTGCACACAACGGCGGATAAATACAACATCCAAAACCGATATGGCGACAACCGCTATGTCTATGAATACCAGAAGATGATCGAGGAGCAAAAGCCGGACGCTGCCGTGGTGATTGGTCAGCCGCACATCATGTATGACATCTGGATGTGGTGCCTGAGCCACGGGCTGCATCTTTATGTTGAAAAGCCCCTTGCCTTGTCGATCCACCAGGCGCGGGCGCTGGAAGCCGTTGCGCGGCGCAACAACCTGGTGACGCAGGTGAGCCTGCAACGCCGCCACTGCCCCATGATCGTGCAATTGCACGAAAAGGTGCGCGAACACGGCGAAGTCACCCACGCGGTGTGCAAATTCTATAAGTGCAACCAGGATGATTTCCTTGGCGCAAGGGATCACATGATGGACGACACCGTCCACGCCATTGATACCCTGCGCTGGATGGTGGGGTCGGAGATCAAATCCATCGATAGCGTGTGCCGCCGCGTCGGCACGGTGGATATAAATTACATCATGGCGCAGATGACCTTTGAAAACGGCGCGGTGGGGCATTTGATGAACAACTGGAGTTCCGGCAAACGCATTTTTGCCGTGGAGATGCACGCGCCCGGCGTCTTTGTTGAAGCCGAACACGAAACCAAGGGCTATCTTTACGAAAACGGCAGCACCACGCCCACCGTCTATGACTGCGCCGAAAGCGCGGGCAGCGATGAAACCTATGCCAAAAGCGGCGTCCTGCAAGCGGCAAAGGATTTTACTCTGGCTTGCCTGGGCAAAGCTGTTGTTCCGCAGTGCAACTTCACGGATAACCTGCGCACCATGAAGATTGCGGAAACAATTTTGGCACAGGCGCTGCTGGCGGAGGGCGTGTAAATGCTGCGTGAACTTGGAACCTCCGGCATCAAAATCCACCCGCTTGGCATGGGCACCTGGGCCTTTGGCGGCGGTTCCTATTGGGGCGAGCAAAGCCAGGCGGAGGTGAACAACATCTGTGCGGCGGCGCTGGAGCGCGGCGTGAATTTTTTTGATACCGCAGAGGTCTACAACGCCGGCACAAGCGAAACATCCCTTGGCGTGGCGCTCAGGGGCAAGCGCACACAGGCGGTTGTGGCCAGCAAGATTGCGCCCTCCAACTGTGGCGATATTGAAGGCCACCTCGATGCTTCGCTGCGCCGTCTACAAACGGACTATGTCGATCTTTACATGCTGCACTGGCCGGTCAACCCGCTGGCGCTCAAGCACTTTGGCGGCGAAGGCGATGCGCGGCTGCCGCAGGTATCCGAAATTTTTGATACCTTGCAGCGCATGGTGCAAAAAGGCAAGGTGCGCGCCATCGGCGTGAGTAACTTTGGCAAAACCCAGCTGGAAGAAGCCCTTGCAACCGGCTGCCCGGTGTGCATCAACGAAATTGCGTATAACATCGTTTCGCGGGCAATTGAAGCGGAAATCGCGCCGCTTTGCCTTGCCAAAAATATTTCGGTCGTCGGCTCCATGGCCTTGCAGCAGGGCTTACTGGCGGGCGCTTTTGCCGCGCCCGATGATGTGCCGCCCCCGCAAGCGCATTCGCGGCACTATCAACAATCGCGCGGCGTCGGCGGCGGCGACCCGGCGCAGGATAGCCGCCACAACGAAGCGGGTGCGGAAGCGGAAATCTTTGCGCTGCTGCCGGAACTGCAACGCATAGCGGCGGAACAGGGGATCACGACGGCGCAGCTGAGCGTCGCCTGGGTGCTGCAAAAGCCCTTTATCGCAAGCACGCTGGCGGGCTGCCGCACCGTGGCGCAGCTGGAAGAAAACATCGCCGCAACCGAAATCGCCCTGCCACAGGCGGTGGCGGCGCAAATCGACGCGTTGAGTCTGCCGGTGTGGCAAAAGCTCGGCGACAGCGCGGATTACTATGAAAACCGAAGGGATTCGAGGATCTTTTGATGGAAAAAGTGAACATCGGCGTAGTCGGCGCGGGCGGCATCGCAAACGGGATTCACTTGCCGGTGCTTGCGCGGCTGGAAGGCGTGCAGCTGCAAGCCGTGTGCGATTTGCGCGAAGAACGTGCGCAGGGCGCGGCGGAACGCTTCGGTTTTGCGCATACCTATACGTCGTATTATGAAATGCTGGCGCGGGAGGAACTTGATGCGCTGTTCATCCTCACCCAGCCGGATGCGCTCTTCCGCGTGGCAAGCGATTGCCTGGCGGCGGGCAAGGCCGTGTTCATGGAAAAACCGATGGGCGTCACGGCCTACCAGGCCAAAACGCTGCAAGCGCAGGCCGAGGCGCAGGGTCGTTTGCTCCAGGTGGGCTACAATCGGCGCTACATCCCCCTGGTGAGCGAAGCGCTGCGCCTGGTGCGCGAACAGGGCGCAATCACGCTGGCGGAGGGCTGGTTTTATAAGAACAGCTCCCCCGCATTTTATGGCGGCTGCGCCAGCGCTTTCACCTGCGATGTGGTGCATGTGGTGGATCTGGTGCGGCACGCCGCCTGTGGCGGTGCGGCGGGCGGCAGCGCCAAAAGCGCCACCCTTGCCAGTGCGCAGGGGGATGCGTGGCACAGCATCCTGCAATTTGAAAACGGCGCGGCAGGGGTGGTGCGCTCCCATTATTCCACCGGGGGGCGGACGCACGGCTTTGCCTTCCACGCCCCCGGCGCAAGCGCCTTTGTGGATTTGGGTTCGACCGAAAACGACTGCGCGGCGACCGTCGTGCGTGCCAAAGGGCAGGGGAGGCAGAGCCTTTCCGCCATGGGGGCGGGTGAAACCGAGGTGCTGCGCCTGGATGGCAAGGCCATTGCGGGCAGCGACCGCTACGAGGACTATTACGGCTACCGGGAGGAGGACGCGCTGTTCATCACAGCCGTGCGTGCAGGCGGCAAATACGATGCTGCGCACACACAGGCCGACCTTGCGACGGCGTGCCTGGTGGAAGAATTGTTGGATTCCCAAATTTAATTTGCAAAAGAAAGGCAATAGAACGATGCTGATGCACATCCCCAAAATCTTTACCCCGGATCTGTTGCGTTTGTTGATGGCGATGGGTCATGGCGAAACGCTGCTGTTGGCCGATGCAAATTACCCCGCGGTGCAAAATGCACGCGGGGGCGTTCCCATACTTTATTTGCCCGTGGAGGACATTTCGGCTTTGCTGGGCGATATTCTGCGCTTTTACCCGCTGGACGCCGCCGTGGAACAGCCCTGCACCGTGATGCAAAAGGCGACCGAGAGCGGTGCGCTGGCCAAATACGAGGCGCTGGCGGGGCAGGGGAAAATAAAAAGCGTGGAGCGCTTTGCTTTCTATACGTGCGCCCAAAACGCCGTGGGCATTGTCGTCACGGCGGATACAACGCCGGGGGCGAATATCTTGATTCAAAAAGGGGTGGTCAAATGAAAATTACGAATATTACGCTTTATAAAGTGCCGCCGCGCTGGCTGTTCCTCAAGGTGGAAACCGACGAGGGGATCACCGGCTGGGGCGAACCTGTGATTGAAGGCCGGGCGGATGCTGTGCGCACGGCGGTGGAGGAGTTTTTGCCCCTGCTCAAGGGCGCCGACCCGATGAAAATTGAGGATCTGTGGCAGACGATGTACCGCGGCGGATTCTATCGCGGCGGGGCGGAGGTGATGAGCGCCATTGCGGGCATCGACCAGGCGCTGTGGGATATTAAGGGGAAATTCTTTAACACGCCGGTGTATAACCTGCTGGGCGGCCTTTGCCGTGATAAACTGAAGGTCTACCGCTGGATTGGCGGCGACCGGCCTGCGGATATTGCAAACGCAGCCCGGGAAGCGCAAGCCCAGGGCTACAGCGCCATCAAGATGAACGGCACGGAAGAGATGCATTACATCGATAGCTTTGCCAAAATCACGGCGGTGTGCGAGCGTGTGGCGGCCATTCAGGCGGCCGCGCCGGGGCTGGATATTGCGGTGGACTTCCATGGCCGCGTGCACAAAAGCATGGCAAAGGTGCTGGCGCGGGCGCTGGATGAATATCACCTGATGTTCATTGAAGAACCCGTTTTGCCGCAAAACAACGAGGCGCTGCGCGAAATTGCGAACCACACCTCCACCCCCATTGCCACCGGCGAGCGGATGTTCAGCCGCTGGGAATACAAGAACCTCTTTGAGGCCGGGTATGTGGACATCATCCAGCCGGATCCCAGCCATGCGGGCGGAATCAGCGAATGCAAAAAAATCGCCGCCATGGCCGAAGCCTATGATGTTGCCGTTGCGCCGCATTGCCCGCTGGGGCCGATTGCGCTGGGCGCGTGCATCCAACTGGACGCCTGCACGCCCAACGTGTTCATTCAGGAGCAGAGCCTGGGCATTCACTACAACAAGGGCGGCGATTTGCTGGATTACCTGGCAGACCCGTCCATCTATGTGTATCAGGACGGCTTCATCACGATCCCGCAAGGGGCGGGGCTGGGGCTGGAAATTGACGAAGAAGCCGTGCGCCGCGCCGCGCAAACGCCGCACAACTGGAAGAATCCCCTTTGGCGCAACTTTGACGGCACGGTTGCGGAGTGGTGAGCTACAGCTGATCGCTTGTGATGGTGGGGCAATAGAATTTTTCGATGTGCGCAATCACCAGGCGGGTGCCTTCTGCGTGGCTGACGTAGGGCGGCCTTGCGGGGTTATACATCGCGTCCGTCAAATCGCACACCAGGGCGGTTTGCAGCCCTGCGCGGCGCATCGCCTTGATGGCGAACGAGCGACCCAAAATGCACATGTTGGTGTGCACGCCCACATAAAGCACCAGGGCAATGCCCCGCGCCCTGAGGTGGGCATAAACCAATTCGCCGTTGTCGCTGATGAGGTCACGCGCTTCATCGATGAAAATAGCCGGGTTTTGGCGCACCCATACGTTTGTGTTGGCTTCAAAGTCGTCCCGCTCCGAGTCGCTGCCGCCGTCGCCCGCATCTACGGGCGCGGGGACGTCCGGTACCTCTACCACGTTGGGCAAGGGTAGCGGCGCCAGCGCCAGCGCACGTTTGCGCGCAGGGTGGTCGGCATAAAACTCCATGCAGTCGGAGGGCGCGTGAATGATCAGTGCGCCGTCTTGGCGGGCGCGGCGCAGGATTGCATCCATCTGTGGCGCAAGCGCGGCGGCGCGGCGGGTAGCGCCCGCGCTCCAGTGCCGGTCCCACATATCCACCACCACAATGGCGATCTCTTCGGGGCGGAACTGCGCTTTGCGGTCGTTGCCTTGCCAAACGCGCAGACCGTCCTCATAGGCCAGGTTCGCGCTGTGCAGTGTGAATTCATATTGCATGATGTATGCTCCTTCTTCTGTTTTACGGGATAAAAGTAGCGTAACAAATTTCAGCCGATTTGTCAATAGCAAAATAAGAAAGGCGGTATCCGTATGCTAAAAATTTGGCATCTGACCGACACCCATTTTTCGGAGAGCGACAGGAGCGCAGTGCTGCTTGACGCAGTGTTGGAAGCCTTTTTGGCTGAAGCGGACTGTGATATTCTGCTCATTTCGGGCGATTTGAGCAGCAATGGCCGCGCCAGGGAACACGCTGCGCTGCTCCCGCGCCTTCGCCGGGTGCAGGCGCAGGGCAAACGGGTCTATGTGATCACCGCCACGCACGACTATGGCCTGGGCTTCCTCCAACCCTGCCCCGACGACGGCAGCGACCCGCTGGGGCGCCCGGACGGCAAGGTCTACCAAAGCGACCTGCGCGGGCTGTATGACGAATTCGGTTTCCGCACGGCCATTGCGGAATATGAGAAAAATTCCTACGTGGCGCAGCTGAGCGAAAATGTACGTCTGCTGGCGCTCAACGACGACGGCGACGGCCGTGAATTCTGCGGCTTTGACGAAGCGCAGATGGCCTGGGCGCTGGAACAGATCGCCAAAGCAAAGGCGGAGGGGCAATACATCTTTGGCATGACGCACCACCCGTCGCAGCCGCCTTCCCCTGTGTATCCCCTGATTTCCAAGCGCGACATGCTGGGCAATTACGAAGAAAACACCCGCCGCCTGGCCAACGCAGGGCTGCGCGTGTTGTTCACGGGGCATTCGCACATGCACAACATTGCGCCCGTCACAACGCCGGAAGGCAACCCCTACTGGGATGTGAACACCGGCGCAATCGGGCAGTTTCCCATGCTTTACCGCGTGCTGACCCTGGCGGATAACGGCCTGTTGCATGTGGAAACCCGTCGCCCGCCGGAACTGACCTGGGAAGGGAAATCGTTGCAAGAGCAAGTCACGGTGGATTTTGATTTTATGCTGCGCAACATCGTCGAAAGCATGGATGCGGATTACGACCGCTTCGCCCATTCCGTCGGCGGCATGAGCATGAGCCCGGAGCAAGCCTACAAGCTGAAGTTCCCGCTGCACCTGGCCGGGATGTTCATCAACCGCGTCACGCTCGGCGGCCTCGGCACGCTGCTGGCCTGCCGCCACAAAATCCCCAAAGCCGTGCGGGGCGATTCCTTCAAGGAGCTGTTCCTTGAACTGATCCGCAACATGTATGCCGGGGAAGAGAACTACAGCCTGGAAACCGACACCGGCAAGGCGTTGCTGGCCATCGCGGGGCGGCTCAACCTCCCGCTGAAAAAGGTGTGGAGCAAAATCGGCGCGGAAAGTCTGCCCGCTTTCCTGCTCTCGATCATCTATGACGACAGCCCGGATCATGAAGCGGATATTATGTTGGGCTGATGCAAAAGAACGCAGGAGGCGTCCCCATGTGGTGTGAACAGGTTCTTCAATTCTTTGCCTTTGTGCGCGGGGCGGCGCTTTCGCTGTTTGTCGGCCTCGGCTGGTTGCCGAACCGGCTCCGCACGGAACCGACCGTCTTTGTTGCCGAAGACGGCTACCAGATTGTGTGGGAAACTGCGCGTAAATCCACCGCCCGGGTCACCGTGGGCGGGGTGCGCTACACCGATCATTTGGCCGGGAACATCCGCTGGGATCAAAAAGTGCATAAAGTGGAAGTCCCCTTTTGCGCCCTGGATGCAGCCGGGGGCTACGAGATCCAGTACCGCCACATGATTGTGCGCATCGAAGGCTACAAGTTCTTGCAGGGCAAGGAAATCCGCAAGGCCTATGCCTTCCGCCCCGTCGATTTCACCGACGGGCTGCAAATCTATAACATTTCGGATAACCATTCCCTTTTGCGCCCGGCGGATCAGGTGGCGGCGTATTGGGGCGAAAAGCTCGATCTGTTGATTCTCAACGGGGATATTATCAGCGATGTGGATAGCCGCGGCCAGCTCCGCGGCGTGCTGGAGCTGGCCGCCGCCGTCACCCACGGCACGCGCCCCGTGCTTTACACCCGCGGGAACCATGAAACCCGCAGCAATTATGCGCTGGAACTGAGCCGCTGGGTCGGTACGCCCGGCGCGGATCGCTATTATTTCACCACCCGGCTGGGGGCGCTGTGGCTCGCCGTCTTTGACGCGGGCGAGGATAAGCAGGACGGCCATGCGGAATACAGCGGCCTGGCGGATTTTGACGCCTACCGGGCGAAGGAAACCGCCTATTTTGAACGCGTGGTAGCCAACGCTGCCAATGAATATGACGCGCCCGGGGTGGAATACCGTCTGCTGGTCGTCCACATCCCCTTGGGCGATGTTTCGGCTACGCAGCGAAAATGGGTGGAACTGGCCAATCAAATGAAAATCGACGTGGCGCTCACCGGCCACGAGCATCTGCTGGCCTATTACCCCGCCGGGGGCTGCGCGGGGCAGAACTACCCGCTGCTCATCGGTGCGCGCCCGCTGCGTGCGCGCAAGGACGGCAGCTGCACCGCGACGGCGCTGGAATTTTTGAATGGCGGCATTACGGCCTGGTTCACGGGGGTTGATCACCAGGTGGAGCAGGAAATCAAGATAAAAGAATAATTTTTGCTTGCGTTCGCATAGGAATCTGTTGTATAATATTTTTGAAAAAAATTTATCGGTTTATGGGGAAATGGAGGAGTAACATGCAGTCAATCAAAACAGAGGGGCTTCGCTTCCTGGATGCACAGGGGCGCGAGCGTATTTTCCATGGCGTGAACCTGAAGGGCTACGAAAACTACGGGCTGCTGGATGAAGACTTCTTCCGGCGCGCGGCTGCGCTTGGCTTCAACTGCCTGCGCCTTGCGGCTTGCTGGGAGAACCTGGAGCCGGAAAAAGGGAAGTATAACGAAGAGATGCTGCGCAAGATCGACGTGATTTTCGATTTGGCGGCGCAATACGGCGTCTATGTCTTTTTGGATCTGCACCAGGATTTGTATTCTTCCTTCGGCGTGGGCAACGGCGACGGCGCACCTGCCTGGGCGACCCTGGCCGACGGCCGCAAGCGGGCGGAAAAAGCCCGGCTCGTTTGGGCGGAAGGCTACTTTTTCAGCAAGGCAGTCCATGCGGCGTTCGATCATTTTTGGAACAACGACCCCACCCTGGGCAAGGGCTTGCAGGATCATATGGCGGAGCTGTGGCAGTTCCTGGCGCAGCGCTATGCCCATCACCCGGCCTTCTTCGGCTTTGATTTGCTCAACGAACCCTTCCCGGGCAGCGATGGCGGCAAGGTCTTCCGCAAGCTGGTGGGCAAGCTCGTGCGCGTGTGCGCCGTCAGCCCGGCGGTGCACCGGGTGCAGTTCCTCAAGGGGGGCGCCAACAAAGCGACGCGCCCCCACGCGGCTTTGGACGTCTTGACGACCGATGTGCTTTATAAAGTGACCACGGCGGCGGGGAAGCTCGTGCAACGTTTTGATACCGAAAAATACACGCCCTTTGTGCAGCGGATGACCGATGCGCTGCGGGCGGTCACGCCAAACGGCGTTATCTTCATGGAACATAGCTATTATTCCAACCTGGGCGTGCCGTTTGCGGGCAAAGCGCCCACGCAGGGGGGCGCAAAAGAGGAAGTCGTCTATTCGCCCCACGCCTATGATTTTACGGTCGATACACCGGCCTACCAATATGCAAGCAACGAACGCGTGGGCTTCATGTTTGATGAGGCGCGGCGTGCGCAGGAACGCCTGAACACCCCCGTGCTGGTGGGCGAATGGGGCGGCGGCGGCGAGGGCGAAAGTTTCTTCCCGCACATCGCCTTCCTGCTCGACCGTTTTGATTCCTTCAAGTGGAGCAACGTCTATTTTACCTATGGCAAGAACTTTTTCAACCAGCCGATCATGCGCCTGCTTTCGCGCCCCTACCCGGTGGCCGTGAACGGGGAAATTGTGCGCTTCCAGTCTGCGCCCGAAGCGGGCAGCTTTACGCTGGATTTCACCCAGAGCGCCGCAACTGACCCCGCGCTGCCCACGGAGCTTTACCTCCCCCGCGCGCTGAAAAGCGTGGAAGCCGAGGGCTTCACCTGGCGGGAAGAAGCGATCCCCGGCGGCACAGGGCTGCGGCTTTTGCTCACCGGCGGCGGCGCGGGGGAACACCGGGTCACCGTGCAGCTTGCTTAAATTAAGAATGGTACCATAAAAATAACAGAGCGAGGAGCTACGATCATGCAAGAAAAGATCCGCGCGATTCTGGTGCAAATGACCCTGGAAGAAAAGCTGCATCTGCTCATGGGCAAGGATTACTGGAAATCCCTTGACCTGGAACACCTTGGCTTGCCGAGCATCATGTTCAGCGACGGCCCCCACGGTCTGCGCAAGCAGACCGAAAACGCCAACGCCCTGGGGCTGGGCGACAGCATCCGCGCCGTGTGCTTCCCTACGGCGGCGGGGACGGCCGCCTCCTTCAACCGGGGGATGCTCCACAAGCTGGGCGCAACCATGGGTGCGGAATGCCGGAAGGAAAACGTCGCCGTGCAGCTCGGACCTGCGGTCAACATCAAGCGCTCCCCCCTCTGTGGCCGGAACTTTGAATATTTTTCGGAAGACCCCTACCTTTCAGCCGAAATGGCGGTGGCCTACACCCAGGGGATGCAATCGCGCGGCACGGGCGTGAGCCTGAAGCATTTTGCGGCCAATAACCAGGAAAAGCGGCGTATGACTGTGCGCTCCGTGGTGGATGAGCGTGCGCTGCGCGAAATCTACTTCCCCGCCTTTGAACAGACGGTCAAGCGTGCCGACCCGTGGACGGTGATGTGCGCCTACAACCGCCTGTTTGAAGGCGTATACTGTTCTGAAAACAAGCGTCTGCTGACCGATATTCTCCGCAAGGAATGGGGCTTCAAGGGCTTGGTGGTCAGCGACTGGGGCGCGGTGAGCAACCGCGCAAACGGCGTTGCCGCCGGGCTGGATCTGGAAATGCCGTGCAGCGGCGATTTGCAGATGGGCAAGCTGCACGCGGCCATCCACGCCGGGGAACTGACCGAAGCCGAGATCGACGCTTGCTGCGTGCGGGTGCTTGCGCTGGTGCTGCGCGCCGTGGAAGCGGCGCAGACGGTGGAATGCCCGCCCTCCGATTGGGCGCAGGATCATGAAACCGCCCGCGCTTTTGCCCGCGAGAGCATGGTGCTGCTCAAAAACGAAGGGATTCTGCCCCTCAAAAAAGAGCAAAAAGTGGCCTTTTTGGGCGGGTTCGCCAAGCAGCCCCGCTACCAGGGCGGCGGCAGTTCGCACGTCAATTCCTTCCAAGTTGTTTCGGCTCTGGAAGCTGCGGCGGCGCGGGGCGGCCTCCATGTGGAATACGCCGAGGGCTACGGCACGGCGGATTATGAATACGACCCCGTGCTGGCGCAACAGGCCGTTGCACTGGCCGGGCGGAGCGACGTCGCGGTGATATTTGCCGGTTTGCCGGAGAGCATGGATAGCGAAGGCGCCGACCGTGCGCACATCGATTTGCCGCCCTGCCAGGCGGAGCTGATCTATCAGGTGGCGCAGGTGCAGCCGAACCTGGTGGTGGTGCTGCACAACGGTTCCGCAGTGCGGATGCCGTGGATTGACAGCGCGGCGGCGGTGCTGGAAGCCTACCTTGCCGGGGAAGCCGTGGGCGCGGCGCAGATTGACCTGCTCTATGGCGATTACAGCCCCAGCGCCAAGCTGGCCGAAACCTTTCCCCTCCGGCTCCAGGATACCCCCTGTTACCCCAACTTCCCGGGCAACCCGCTGACGGTGGAATACCGCGAGAGCATCTATGTCGGCTACCGCTACTACGATAGCGCCGATAAGGATGTGCTGTTCCCCTTCGGCCACGGCTTAACATACACGACGTTTGCGTATTCCGACCTCAAACTTTCAGCCAAAAGGATTGGCGCCGGCGAAGCGCTGACGGTTTCGCTTTCGATCCAGAACACCGGCGATTTTGATGCGGCGGAGGTGGTGCAAATCTATGTTGCGCCGCCGGAAGGCGCAACCTTCCGCCCGGCGAAGGAACTGGCCGGGTTTGAAAAAATCTTCCTTGCAGCGGGCGAAAAACGCCGCGTGCAGCTCACGCTGGAACCCCGCGCCTTCGCCTATTACCACACCGGCCTGGGGGATTGGTACAGCGAAAGCGGCGAATACCGCATCATTGCCGCAGCTTCGAGCCGCGACCTGCGCCTGAGCGCTGTGGTCAGGCTGCAAAACGGCATCGACGCGCCTCCGCCCTATGCGGCGCTGCCGCTGCCGCATTACCGCACCGGCGAAGCCCAAAAGGTGGAGGCGGCGGAGTTTGAAGCTCTGCTCGGCTTCCGGCTCCCGCCGAGCCATTACCCCGAAGGCGGCCACCGTTTGGGGTGGGATAGCACGCTGGAGGACGCGCAGCAGACCCGCTTTGGGCGCGGCGTGGCCTACCTGCTCAACAAGGCGCTGCCCCTGGCCGGGCGGTTCCTCGGCGACCTGGGCAGTGTGGACGCCATCCTGGCCGGCGCGATGGAAATGCCGGTGCGCACCATGGCGGCCTGGTCGCAGGGGATGATCACGGCCAAAATGGCGGATGCGCTGTGCAACCTCTTCAACGAAGAACAGCGCCTGAAATCCGTCGTGACCCTGGCCAAGGGCGGCCTGGCGGCAATCAAGAAGAGCATAAAATAAGAACATAAAGAAAGATGCAGGAGGGTTTTTGGGTGAATATTCTGGTGATCAACGCGGGCAGTTCTTCGCTGAAGTATCAGCTGATCGACATGGAGCACGAGCGTGTGCTGGCCAAAGGCGGCTGCGAACGCATCGGGCTGGAAGGCAGCAAGCTGGAAGCAAAGCTCCCCAACGGCGAAGTTTTTACGCGCACGGCGCCGATGCCGGATCATACGGTTGCTTTTGATGTGGTGAAGCAGGCGCTCACCGAAGGCGAAAGCAAGGTGATCGACCGGCTGGATGAAATCCACGCCGTGGGGCACCGGGTGGTGCAGGGCGGCCCGCATTTGCAGCAGAGCATGTTGGTGACAGAAGAAGTCATTGCCGAACTCGTGCGCATCTCTGACCTTGCGCCGCTGCACAACCCCGGCCACGTGCAGGGGATACGCGCGTGCCTGGCCGCGTTCGGCACGGCGGTGCCGCAGGTGCTGGTGTTTGATACCGCGTTCCATTCCACCATGCCGCCGGAAGCCTATATGTTCCCCATCCCGTATGAATACTACGAAAAATACAACGTGCGGCGCTATGGCTTCCACGGGACTTCGCACAAGTTCGTCAGCTACCGCTGCGCCGAAGTGATGGACAAGCCCCTTGGCGAGCTGAAGCTCATCACCTGCCACCTGGGCAACGGTTCTTCCATCACTGCCGTGCAAAACGGGCGGGTGATCGATACCACCATGGGCCTCACCCCCCTCGACGGCTTCCTGATGGGGACCCGCTGCGGCGCGGTGGATCCTTCGGCGATTCTGTACCTCCAAAAAAAGGAGGGCTGGACGGCGGATGAAACCAGCGACGTTCTCAACAAAAAATCCGGCGCACTGGGGATTTCCGGCGTATCGAGCGACGACCGCGATTTGAAGGCCGCTGCGGATGCGGGCAACGAACGCGCCGCGCTGGCACGCAGGATACAGCGCTACCAGGTGCGCAAGTTCATCGGCGCATTTGCCGCCGCGATGGATGGCGTGGACGCCGTCGTCTTCACCGGGGGCATCGGCGAAAACACCGTCGATTTGCGTGCGGATGTTTGCGCCAACCTCAGCTACCTGGGGCTGGAAATTGACCCCGCCGCTAACGCGGCAATGATCCGGGGCAAAGAGGGGGAGCTTACCACGCCGGGTTCCAAAGTGAAAGTCTTTGTGCTGCCCACCAACGAAGAAATCATGATTGCGCGTGAAACCAAAGCTCTGGCGGGCTGACGGCGATTGTTAAGACTTACCGTGCATAGAGAGCAACATCCCGGCAAACACTACCTTTGATTTTAAAACGAAGGAGTGTTTTCCCCATGCGCAACTATCAGCAATCTTTGCTAGACCCCACCCAGGCCGCCGTTATCATCATTGACCACCAGCCGCAGATGTATTTCGGCGTCGAGAGCCACCACCGCGCCTGTATCCTCAACAACGTCACCGCCCTGGCCAAGGCCGCCCAGGCGTTCAACGTCCCCTGCATCCTGACCACCGTGGAAGCGCAGATGTTTTCCGGCTATCTGGCGCAGAAGATTCAGAACGTCTACCCCCAGAGCGTGCCGGTTGACCGCACCTGCATCAACTGTTGGGAGGATCAGAACCTCAAAAAGGCCGTCACCGGCACGGGCAAGCGCAAATTGCTGCTCGCCGGGCTTTGGACGGAGGCCTGCGTCACCTTCCCCGCGCTGAGTATGCGCGAAGACGGCTTCGAGGTCTTCGCCGTGGCGGACGCCTGCGGGGGCGCCACCAAGGAAGCCCACGACCTGGCCATGCAGCGCATGATCCAGGCGGGCGTGGTGCCGGTCACATGGCAGCAGGTGATGCTCGAATTCCAGCGGGACTGGAACAACAAGGACACCTACAACAAAGTGATGGCAATCGTCAAGGAACACAGCGGCGCATACGGCCTGGGCGTGGAATACAGCGAAACGATGCTACCCCAGGCACAAAAGCCGCCCCAGCCGCAGGTGAAGCTGACCAAAATGCAGGTGTAGCTTGCAAGCACAGCAGCGGCAGCCCCCATGCACCAAGGTGCATGGGGGCTAGAAATTGCACAAAATTCCCAAAATTTGAAAACTTCTTTATTTCAGAGAACCTATGTTATAATTAATATTGTTCCGCAATTAAAAGCAATGCTTTATTTTTATGTACCTGGACACGGCTCGCCGTGTCCCTACAAAGGTACATAAAAATACAGAGGCACGTTGGCGTTTTATCTCGGTTTGTAGGGACACGGCGTGCCGTGTCCAGGTGCGTTAATGCACAAGTTTGTGTGACCCCGGCGCGCTCATAGCGCTGCCCTATCAGCGGCTTGCGAATTCCCGCAACGTTTTTCCCGGCTCATAGCCCCCAACGCAGGTTTTTGATCTACTTTCCTTGGCGATTATGAATCGGGTATACCCTTTGTTTTGTGAACATGGTGCTGCATAGGGCAGCACTAGCAGTGCGCCGGGCAACCTAAAAACAGCAATCCAACCCGCGATTGGCATTAGCAGTCGCCCGGAGCTTTAAAATAATGCTTATAGGAACGGTAGGTGCGGAGATGTTTGTGTTCACGTTAAAAGCCGAAGAACCATTCAATTACACGGATTGGCGACGGGATAATCTTTTCGAGGATATGACTGTCGATGCATTGCTGAACGCTTCTGCTGAATACGCCGAAGCGCACCGCCCGGCGTTCAAAAAATGGACGATGACCGAATGATTTAACCGAACAAGGACTTGCAGCCCCCATGCACCAAGGTGCATGGGGGCTTGTTGTTGTCGGCGAAGCTCATGCCGGGATCATCTCATACAGTGCGTCGAGTGCATCCGAAAGGCCGCCCAGGCGGTCGATCAGGCCTTCGCGCACCGCCTGTTCCCCGGTCAGCACTGTGCCGAAGTCCATCGCCATCTCCCCGGTTTCAAGCATCATGTGGCGGTATCGGTCGGGGGGGACGTGGGAATTCTGCGCCACAAAGTGGACGATGCGCTCCTGCATCTGTTCAAAATAGGAAAGCGTCTGCGGCACGCCCAGCACCAGGCCGTTCATGCGCACGGGGTGGATGGTCATGGTGGCCGAGGGCGTGATGAACGAATGCCTGGCGGCCACTGCCAGCGGCACCCCGATGGAATGCCCGCCGCCCAGCACAAGCGAAACCGTGGGGGTCTTCATCCCGGCGATCAGTTCGGCCAGGGCAAGCCCGGCTTCAATGTCGCCCCCCACGGTGTTGAGGATGATCAGCATCCCGCGCACCTCACGGCTCTCTTCAATGGCCACCAGTTGCGGGATCACGTGTTCATACTTGGTGGTCTTCGTTTCAGCCGAAAGTTCGGTGTGCCCCTCAATCTGCCCGATCACGGTCAGGCAGTGGATCAGCCCCCGCCGCCCTTCCAGGGTGATGTTCCCGTTTTCCTGGCTCTGTTTACGCTCGTGCGGTTCATCGTCGCCGCCGTCGGGATCCGGGTTGTTCACTTCGGGCGGCGTATAATCGTTGCTTGGCGACTGCATCGCTGCGTTCCCCCTTTTTTATGCACATTTCAGGATTAGTATGCTGCAAACGGGGGAGGGCATACATTGTCAATTCTTTGGCACGGCGGCGGGGAAGTCGAAGCCCTGCAAAAAGCCGCCGAGTTCCAGCGAACAGACGTCGCCGCCGATGACGACGCCGTTTTCGATCAGCAAATTGGCCTGCACCACGCCGGGCTTATTTTCAAAGCCGGGGTAATTTTTGACCTCATAGGTCCAGCGCTTGAGCCGTTTGCCCGCCACGGCGGCAAGATCCATGCTTTGCGCCTTTTGGATTTCGTTATACTTTTCGTAGGTTTCGTCAAATGTTGCGGGGATGATCACTTCGCTGACCTCTATGGGGTCTTCCGAAACTTCCCAGCCGAATTGGGAAAGGAAGGCCAGGCGCTCGGCGGCATTGGAGGCGGCGACGCGGATGTTACCGCCCTTCACCGGCGTTTTTTCGCCCCGGGTGAGGAAGACCAGCGCCAGCACGGCGGCGGCAATCACAAGGAGCAGGGCGGCCAGCTTGAGCTTGGAGGATTTGACGGAATACACAAACATAAAATTCACGCGCCTTTCTAGTGGGCAGGATTTGCACAGGGAAGCATTGCAGATATATGCGGCGGCGCGGGATTCTATGCGAATTCATTTGACAAACCGGCGGAAATGTGCTAAAATTATACGATAGAGCGAGGATGGGGAGGTTTTGCAATATGGTGCGCAGTATGACGGGCTTTGGCCGGGCGGAAACCAGCAACGGGGAATACCGTGCCGTCTGCGAAATCAAGAGCGTCAACCACCGCTATTTTGAGTTTTCCGCACGGGTGCCGCGTTCCTGCGGCTTTTTGGAAGAAAAGCTCAAGACCTTCCTCAGCGGCCTGATTTCCCGCGGGAAGGTGGAGTGCGGGCTGATGCTGGAATCCTTGCGGGAGCAGGATTTGGCGGTGCGGCTGCACCCGGCGCTGCTGCGCGGGTACCTGGACGCCTTTGCGGAAATGGAGCGGGACTACGGCGTGCGCAACGACCTCACCGCAACATCGCTGCTGCGCTTGCCGGAGCTTTTCACAGTGGAAAAACGGACGGCGGATGAAGCCGCGATTTGGGAAGCGGCGCTGCCCGCCGTGCAGGAAGCCGCCGCAAGGTTCCTGGCCATGCGCGAAGCCGAGGGGCTGCGCCTACAAGCGGATATTTTGGCGCGGGCGGGGGAGATCCTGGAGCATGTGGCCTTTGTGGAAGAGCGCTCGCCCCAAACCGTGCTGGAATACAACGAAAAGCTGGCGCAGCGGATGCGCGAACTGCTGGCCGACGCCAAAGTGGAAGAGCAGCGTTTGCTGACCGAAGCCGCCATTTTTGCCGATAAAACCGCCGTGGCGGAAGAAACGGTTCGCCTGCGCAGTCACCTGGAACAGCTGGCGGCGTTTTTTGATAGCCCGGACCCCATCGGCCGCAAGCTGGATTTTTTGGTGCAGGAAATCAACCGCGAAGCCAACACCATCGGTTCCAAGGCGCAGGATATTGCCATCGCCCGGCGGGTGGTGGAACTCAAGGCGCTGGTGGAAAAAATACGCGAACAGATTCAAAACCTGGAATAATACGGGGGAAACAAGCAATGCAATTGGTCAACATCGGCTTTGGCAACCTGCTCAACGGGGAGCGTGTTCTGGCGGTTTTGCAGCCGGATTCCCAGCCCGTCAAGCGCCTGGCGCAGGAAGCCAAGGCGGCCGGCACCCTGGTGGATGCATCCTGTGGGCGGCGCACCCGCGCCGTGCTGTTGCTCGACAGCGGCCACACGGTACTCAGTTACCTCCAGACGGAAACCATCGCAAGCCGTATGCACGCCGAGGGGGCGACAGAAGTGGAGGAGGAAGATCATGCGCAATAACAGAGAGGGTCTGCTCATCGTTCTTTCGGGGCCGTCCGGCTCCGGCAAAGATACCCTGCTCAGCGAGCTGGCCGCCCATGCCGATGACGATTTGGAGTTTTCCGTTTCCCTGACCACCCGGCAGCGCCGGAGCTGGGAAGCGGACGGGACGCATTATTACTTTGTGACGCGGGAATACTTTGAGCAGAAGCTCAAGGACGGCGAGGTGCTGGAACACACCAGCTACAGCGGGAACTATTACGGCACGCCCAAGACGACGGTGGATGAATGGCTTGCCAACGGCAAAACGGTTGTGCTGAAAATCGAAGTCGAAGGCGCAAAGCGCATCCGCAGCCTTTACCCCAATTGCGTCAGCGTGTTTTTGCTCCCCCCTTCGCTGGAAGTGCTTTCGCAGCGCCTGTTTGGGCGCAAGAGCGAGGATGAATCGGAAATCCTGCGGCGGATGGAGATTGCGGCGGACGAGTTGCGCCACGCATCGGATTACGATTATCTGATCCTCAACGACGAGTTGGATTATGCGGTCAGCGACTTCCGCGCAATCATCCGGGCGGAACGCCAGCGCACCTGCCGCAGGAAATATATGATTGAAGAGGTCACAAAAATCCAATAGAACATCTGTGGCGTTTTTTTCATAAAATAAGAGAGGTATGGGTACAATCAATGCTAAATATTGACGTGCGCAGCATCATGGGCAAACACACCAGCCGCTATTCCCTGGTCACAGCCGTGGCAAAGCGGGCGCGGGAACTGGTCAACGAGGCCGATAGCGACAAGGTCTGGGTGGAAGGCAAGCCCGTCACCCTGGCGCTGAACGATTTCCTGGAAGGCCGCTATGCCCTCCTGGAGCCGGAAGAGATACGGGATTTTTGAGGGCGCCGAATCAAAATATGATAGAAAACGAGCGGGCGGTCTGCTTTGCCGCTGTTGCGGTGGAACGGGCAGCCTTCCATTTTGACCAGCTGTATACCTATGCCATCCCTCCTCTGTTGCAAGGCGCGGTTTTGCCCGGTTGCCGGGTGCGCGTCCCCTTTGGCAGCGGTGGCAAGGATTGTGTTGGCCTGGTGCTGGAACTGCGCGAAACGGCAGGGGAAGCGCACGGCAGCCTGAAGAGCCTTCGTATCCTCCTGGATGCATCGCCCCTGTTGCCGCCGGAGCTGGTCGGCTTGATCCCCTGGCTGCGCGAACACTGCTTTTGCACCTATTACGAAGCCTTCCGCGCAATGGTGCCAGCCGGGCTGCATCAAAAAATCCACGCGACCTTCAGCGCCCTGCCGCCGGAGCATTGCCCGCCGGAGGCGCTGCTGGAAGAAGACGAGCGGCGGATCCTCGAAAAACTGCGCACCGCCCGCAGCCGGAAGAGCTACCACCCAAAGGAAACGCTGCTCAAGAGCTGCGGTTTGCCGGTGGATTCCATGCTGCCGGAGCTGCTGGCGGAAAAAGGCTTCCTTTTGCGCAACACCGACGCCCTGCGGGGTGCGGGGGAACTGACCGAGCGCATATTTGCCCCGGCGGAAGAATCTGCCGAAGCCGGCGGGAAGCTGACGGGCAGACAGGGGGAGGTGTGGGCGTTCCTCGCCCAGTGCGGCGCGGCTTCGATGCAGGAAATTTGCACCTACACCGGCGCATCCCCGGCGGTGCCACAGGCGATGGAGCGCAAGGGCGTGCTGCGCAGCTGGGCAAAGCGAATCTGGCGCGGCCCCGTGGCCGAAAACCAGGCCGGGGAAGCCACGCCAATTGCACTGACGAAAGAGCAGGAACAGGCCTTCGATAACCTGCGCGGGGCGATGCAAAGCGAAACACCCGGCACGGCGCTGCTCTTTGGGGTGACGGGCAGCGGCAAAACCAGCGTCTACCTCCGGCTGATTGACGAAACCCTTGCCCAAGGGCGCGGCGTGGTCGTTCTGGTGCCGGAAATCGCTTTGACCCCCCAACTGCTGGGGCGCTTCACCGCAAGGTATGGCAGCAGGGTGGCGCTGCTGCACAGCGCGCTTTCCATGGGGGAGCGCATGGATGAATGGAACCGTCTGCGGGAAGGGAGAGCCACCATAGCCCTCGGCACCCGCAGCGCCGTGTTTGCACCGCTGGAAAACATCGGCCTCATCGTCATGGATGAAGAGCATGAACATACCTATAAATCGGAGCAGACGCCGCGCTTCCATGCCCGTGATGTTGCGAAGCGGCGGGCGGCGCAAAACCACGCGCTGCTGTTGCTGGCCTCCGCCACGCCGGGTGTGGAAAGCTACGCCGCCGCCCTCCGGGGGCGTTATCGGCTTGAAACGCTGGAAAACCGCTACGGAACCGCCGCGCTGCCGGAGGTGCGCACCGTTGACCTGCGCCTGGAACGCAGGGCGGGGGAGAACCGCCTACTCAGCGGGGAACTGCTTGAAGAACTGCGCCGCGTGCTGGCCGAAGGCCACCAGGCAATCCTTTTGATGAACCGGCGGGGCTACCACACTTTTTTGGCTTGCGACAGCTGTTCCCGCGTGATCACCTGCCCGCAGTGCAGCATTTCGCTGACCTATCACCTGGCCAATGAGCGCGTGATGTGCCATTATTGCGGCTTCAGCGGCCCGGCGCCCACGGCTTGCCCGGAATGCGGCCAGCCCACCGTCCGCTTTGGCGGGGCGGGGACGCAGAAGCTGGAGCAGGAGCTGCTCCGTCTGCTGCCGGGGCTGCGCGTCGCCCGCATGGATGCGGATTCCACGGCGGCGCGGGGTGCGCGTGAAGAACTGCTTTCCGGCTTCGCGGCGAAGCAATACGACGTGCTGCTCGGCACCCAGATGGTGGCCAAGGGGCTGGATTTTGAGAACGTAACCCTGGTGGGCGTGCTTTCCATCGATCAGCAGCTGTACCTCGACGATTACCGCAGCCAGGAACGCGCCTTTGCGCTACTGACCCAGGTGGTGGGCAGGGCGGGCAGGGGGCAATACCCCGGCCTGGCGCTGGTGCAGACCATCAACCCGGAAAACGAGATCATCCGCCTGGCAGCCCGGCAAGCCTACCGCTCCTTTTTCCAGACGGAGATCCGGCTGCGCAAGCTCCTGATATACCCGCCCTACTGTGATTTTTGTCTGCTCGGCGTTGTTGCTGAATTGGAACCCCTCGCCCGGCAGGGTGCAAAATACCTGCTGGAACTGCTGCGGCAGCGCACGGCGGAAGACGGCGCTTTTGCGGGCGAAAAGATCATTGTACTCGGGCCGATGCCCGCCCGTGTGAGCAAGCTGGGCAACAGGTTCCGCTGGCGGCTGCTGGTCAAGTGCCACAGCAGCGCGGCATTCCGCAGGATGGTTGCGGATGTGCTTTCCGCCTTCGGGAAGGAAAGCCGTTTCGCAAAGGTCACTGCATATGCGGATATGAACCCGGAAACGATAGTATAGTATTGTAGTAAGGATGTGGCAACATGGCAAGGCGTCAGATCATCAAAAACGGCGACCCCGTGCTGCACAAAAAGAGCCGTGCGGTCGAGCGCTTCGACGAGCGCCTCGGTCAGTTGCTGGACGACATGACCGCAACCATGCGCGCCGCGGAAGGCTGCGGTCTGGCGGCGGTGCAGGTGGGCGTCCTCCGGCGCGTGGCGGTGATCGACGCGGGTGACGGTCTGTTGGAGCTAGTGAACCCGGAGATCATCGGGCAGGAGGGGCAGCAGGAGGAGCAGGAGGGCTGCCTTTCGTTCCCCGGGGAACACGGGATCACCCGGCGGCCGGCGGTGGTGCGCGTGCGCGCCCAAAACCGGCAGGGTACCTGGTGCTTCTATAAAGCCGAAGGCCTCAAGGCCAGGGCGTTCTGCCACGAAATCGACCACTTGGATGGCATCACCTTCAAGAGCCGCGTCATCCGGGAGGGCTGAGGAACGATACGATGAACAAAATCCTGCACAGGGTCTATCCCCGCTGGCTCCCGGAAGCGTTGTTTGCCCCGCTGGCGCTGCTGGCGTGCATGGCCGTCGCGGTCACGGGGACGCTGGTGTTGTTTTATAGCAGCCTGGCGATGCGCAAAATGATGCTGTGGAACATCTTCCTTTCCGGCCTTCCGTTTTTGTTCGCCTGTGGCCTCTATTGGCAAGCGCAACAGGGCGGCAAGGCCAAACGGCTGCTTGCCCTGCCGCTGTGGCTGCTGTGGATTTTCTTCTTCCCCAACGCGCCCTATATGCTCACCGATTTGATTCACCTGCGCTGGTATGAATTTTATATCAGCGGCGTGGGCTTCACGGATAACCCGGTGGCCTGGTTTGGGCTTTTGCACATGGTCACCGGCGTGGCTGCGGGGGCTGCCGTCGGGATGCTTTCGCTGCGGCTGCTGCACAGCGTTGTGCGCACGCGGCACGGGAGCCTGGCGGGCTGGGGCTTTGTGGGCGGTGTGTGCGCCCTCAGCGGCGTAGGGGTGTGGATCGGCCGCTGTCTGCGCCTGAACAGCTGGGATGTTTTCACCCGCCCCGGGCGTTTGGCAGCCTATATCATGGAGGCGCTGGGTCGCCGGGCGCTGATGACGATGGTTCTCTTTGCGACGCTGACCGCCATGGCCTACCTGCTGGTGTATGTGTTCACCCTCCAAATAGCACCCCAAAAAGCAAATCTCAAAGAAGGTTGATTCAACACAGTGAAAAGAATTGTTTTTATGGGGACGCCAGAGTTTGCCGTCCCTTGCCTGGAACGGCTGCTGCATGACGGGCATGGAGTCGCCGCCGTCTTCACCCAGCCGGATAAACCCAAGGGGCGCAAGATGCTCCTGACGCCGCCGCCGGTGAAGGAATGCGCCCGGGCGGCGGGGATCCCGGTGGAACAGCCCGCCGCTTTGCGCGGCGGCGAAGCGCTCGCCAAGCTGCGCGGCTATGCCCCGGAACTGATCGTCGTTGTCGCCTACGGCAAGCTCCTGCCGCCGGAAGTTTTGGCGCTGCCGGAACACGGCTGCATCAACGTCCATGCTTCGCTCCTGCCCAAATACCGGGGCGCGGCGCCCATCCAGTGGGCGCTGCTGAACGGCGAAAGCGAAAGCGGCGTCACCACCATGCAGATGGACGCAGGGCTGGATACAGGCGATATGCTGCTGCAAAGGCGCTGTGGGATCCCGGAAGACGCGGATGCGGGGGAACTCCACAAGACGCTCTCTGTTTTGGGTGCGGATGCCCTGGCCGAAACCCTGCGTCTGCTCACGGCAGGGGCGTTGGTTCCCCAAAGCCAGGGGAATGCGCAGACCACCTATGCGCCGATGCTCAGCAAGGCGCTTTCGCCTTTGGATTGGAACCGGCCGGCCGCAGCGCTGCACAACCAGGTGCGCGGCCTGCACCCCTGGCCGGGCGCAGAAGCTGTTTTGGGCGGCAGGAGGCTGAAACTCCGCAAGAGCCGTGCCGCAAGCGAAGCCAACGCCGACCGCGCACCCGGCACGGTATGGGTGGAAGGCGGCCGCGTGCTGGTATCCTGCGGCAGCGGAACGCTTGAACTGCTCGAACTCCAACCCGAAGGCAAACGCGCCATGCCCGCGGCGGAATTCATGCGCGGTCTGCACCGGGAAGGTGCGCTGCGCTTCGATTGCCCGCCGAAATAAAGGAGGTTTTCCATGTTTCTACACCTTGGCTATAGCAGCTATAGCTTCATCGACCAGTATTTTATTTTGCTGATCATCCCTGCCATGCTCTTTTCGCTGGTCATGCAGCTGATGGTCAAGCACACCTACAGCAAGATGTCGCGCATCCAAAACGGGCGGCATTTGACCGGCGCGGAAGCGGCGGCGCGGGTGCTGCAAGGCAACGGCGTGGATGGCGTGCGCATCGAAGCGACGCGCGGCCAGTTGAGCGATCATTTTGACCCGCGCAGCAACACAATCCGCCTTTCGGAAGGCGTCTATTCTTCCGCGAGCGTGGCGGCGGTGGGCATCGCCGCGCACGAAGCGGGTCACGCCGTGCAGCACGCCAAAAGCTACGTACCCATCAAGGTGCGCAACGCGATCCTCCCGGCGTGCAACATCGGCTCCACGCTGGGGTTCCCGCTGGTGGTGATTGGCTTTGCCGTGGGCATGTTTGAGCTTGTGACCCTGGGGCTGATTTTGTTCAGCCTGGTGGCGATCTTCCAATTGGTGACGCTGCCGGTGGAATTCAACGCCAGCAGCAGAGCGCTCAAGGCGATTGAAGCGCAGGATCTGCTCAGTGGCGCGGAATACAAGGGCGCGCGCGCCGTGCTGCGGGCGGCGGCGATGACCTATGTTGCGGCGTTGGTGGTTTCGCTGGCGAACCTGCTGCGGCTGGTGCTGCGCTATCGGCGGCGGAATTGATGGGCGGGCATGCAACGCCCCGGTTGGTGGCCTTCCGCCTGTTGCGCCGCATGGAACAAAACGGGGCATATGCCAACCTGGCGCTGGATTCCGCCCTGGGGCGCGAAAATTTAAGCGAAGCGGATTCCGCGCTCTGCGCAGCGCTGGTCTATGGCGTGGCGGAACGCCGCCGCACCCTGGAATACCAGCTGGAAGACTTGCTCCGCAAACCGCTGCGCCAGCTGCCGCCCGAAGCCAAAATCGCCCTGGAACTGGGGCTGTATCAATTGTATTTTATGCAGCGCATCCCCGCGCACGCCGCCATCAACGAAAGTGTGGAGTTGGTCAAGCACGGCAAGGCCGCTTTTGCGGCGGGGATGGTCAACGCAGTGCTGCGCCGCGCCGCCGGGCGCGAACTTCGCTTGCCTGTGCGGGGGGAGGACGAGCTGCGCTGGCTAAGTATCCGCTACAGCTGCCCGGAATGGCTCTGCCGCCTTTGGGTGGAAAGCTACGGCGGCGAAACGGCGGAAGCCCTGCTGGCCGCAGCGCTGGAACAAGCGCCCCTGGCGCTGCGGGTCAACACCCGGCGCTGCACCCCGGCGCAGCTGCGCGCACGCCTGGAAGGCGCAGGGGTCGCCTGTGCAGCCAGCCCGTGGCTGCCCGCAGCCCTGCTGCTGCCAAAGAGCGGCGCAATCCCGCAGCTGCCGGGGTTTGGCGAGGGTTGGTTCCATGTGCAGGATACCGCCGCGCAGCTCTGCTGCCGGGCGCTTGCGCCGGAGCCGGGCGAAACGGTGTTTGATCTCTGCGCCGCGCCGGGGGGCAAAAGTTTCACATTGGCGCAGATGATGGAGGACCAAGGCCGGGTGGTGGCCATGGAGTTGCACCCCGCACGGGTTGCGCTGATCGCCGAGGGTGCGCAGCGTTTGGGTCTGCGCAGCGTCGCCGCCGAGCAGGGGGACGCCGCTGACGCAGCAAAAATCCTGGCAAATCATGGCAAAGCGGCGCGAATTTTGTGCGATGTGCCGTGTTCCGGGCTGGGAGTGCTACGAAAAAAGCCCGATATTCGAGAGAAAACGCAGACGGATATTGACAAATTGCCAAAAATGCAGTACCATATATTGTGTAGCGCTTCCGAATGCCTCCGGGAAGACGGAACGCTGGTCTACGCCACCTGCACGCTGCACCCGGCGGAAAACGAAGAACTGTGCCGCCGCTTCCTGCAAGAACACCCGGCGTTCACGGCGGAAAGCGTATTGCCGGAGGTTCCGGGCTACCGCAGGGAAGGGGAGCCGTGGCTGACCCTGATGCCCCACATCAACGGGGCGGACGGCTTCTTCATCGCCAAATTCACGAAAAGGAACACACATGCCAGCATTGCTTGATCTGCGTTCCATGCTGCCGGAAGAACTGGCCGCAGCGCTGGAACCCTTCGGGACGCCAGCTTACCGCAGCCGCCAAATCTTCGGCTGGCTCCAGCGCAGGGGCGCGGAACAGTTGGGGGAAATGACGGACATCCCCAAGGCCGACCGTGCGCTTTTGGGCGAACACTTCCGCATCGCCCCCTGCGCAATCGCAAACAAACAGGCCGCCGAACGGGATGGAACGGTAAAGTACCTCCTGCGCCTGGAAGACGGCGAAACTGTTGAAAGCGTCGTCATGCGCTATGCATACGGCAACACGCTCTGCGTTTCGACCCAGGCGGGCTGCCGGATGGGCTGCGCGTTTTGCGCCTCGGGGCTGCACGGCCTCACACGGAACCTTTTGCCCGGCGAGATGCTGGGGCAAATCCACGCGGCGCGGCGCGACCTGGGTGTCGAAATTTCGCACATCGTGCTGATGGGCACGGGCGAACCGCTGGATAATTATGAAAACGTGCTGCGCTTTCTCCGCCTGGCTTCGCACCCGGAGGGGCTGCACATCGGCCAGCGGAAGATTTCACTTTCCACCTGCGGCCTGGCGCCGCAGATTGACCGCCTGCAAGGCGAACACCTTGGGCTGACCCTTTCGGTTTCGCTCCACGCGCCCAACGATGCGATCCGCAGTGCGCTGATGCCCGTCAACCGCCGCTGGCCGGTGGAAGCGCTTTTGGCGGCGTGCAGACGCTATGCGCAAAGCAGTTCCCGGCGGGTTTCGTTTGAGTATGCGCTGTTCCGCGGGGTCAACGACAGCGTCGCCTGTGCTGAAGAGCTGGCCGGGCGGCTGCGGGGGATGCTCTGCCACGTCAACCTGATCCCGGGCAACCCGGTGCCGGAACGCGGCTTTGCCCGCAGTGAACCGGCCGCTGTGCAAGCCTTTGCCCGCGCACTGGAACGGCGGGGGATCAACGCGACCGTGCGCCGCAGCCTGGGCGGGGGGATTGAAGCGGCCTGCGGGCAGCTGCGCAATCAAACAAAAAGAACTTAATTCGCTGCACTGTGGTTGGCAAGCGTGGGCGGTGAATTATAAATATAGATGGTTATGCGCCGGCGGCGCAACATAAAATGACAGGAGGGATGATTCCATGCGCGTTGCTGCAAAGACCGACACCGGCCAGGTTCGCCAGATGAACGAGGATTGTTACAGCGTCGGGGAACTTCCTAACGGCATGGTTTGGGCTGTGATCTGCGACGGGATGGGCGGCGCGGCGGGCGGGAACATCGCCAGCCAGACGGCGGTCAAACTGATTTCGGAGAGCATCAGCGCATCCTATCAGGAGCAGATGAGCAGCCGCTCCATCCGGAACCTGCTGATTGCGGCGGTCGATAACGCAAACATGCGGATCTATGACCTCTCCGTCGCCAACGAAAGCCTGAGCGGGATGGGTACCACCGTGGTGGCCGCGCTGGTGGCGCACCACACGGTCTACATCGCCCATGCGGGCGACAGCCGCGCTTATATCTTTGCCGAACAGCGTCTGCTTCAGCTGACGAAGGATCATTCCGTGGTGCAGGCGATGCTGGATTCGGGGCAGATCACGGAAACCGAAGCGAAGACGCACCCGCGCAAGAACCTGATCACCCGCGCATTGGGGGTCGGTGAAAGCCTGGATGTGGATTACTGCGAAGAGGAATTTGAGCCGGGCGACGTTCTGCTGATTTGCACCGACGGGCTGACCAACGCCGTGGAGCCGGAGCAGATGCAGCGCACGATGCAGCTGGCCGGGTTTGCCGCTTGCGCGGAAGCGCTGGTGGCGCTGGCAAACGAAAACGGCGGGCCGGATAACATCACCGTGGTCGCCATTGCCAACGAATGATCTTAGAGCTTTTTGAAAGGCGGAGCATATGGATTACTATGTAGGGAAAATACTTGACGGGCGCTATGAAATACAGGAGGTGCTGGGCATCGGCGGCATGGCCGTTGTTTACCGGGCGTATGACAACATTGACGACCGGCCTGTGGCGGTGAAGATCCTCAAGGAAGAATACCTGGCCAACGAGGAATTCCGGCGGCGGTTCAAAAACGAATCCAAGGCCATTGCGATGCTGTCGCACCCCAACATCGTCAAGGTGTATGACGTCAGCTATGGCGACCGGCTACAGTATATCGTCATGGAATACGTGGAAGGCATCACGCTCAAGGAATATATTGAGCAGCGCCGCGTGATCCCCTGGAAGGAAGCGGTGCATTTCCTCACGCAGATTTTGCGTGCGCTCCAGCACGCGCATGACCGCGGCGTGGTGCACAGGGATATTAAGCCGCAAAATATCATGCTGCTGCACAGCGGCAACATCAAGGTGACGGATTTCGGCATCGCCCGCTTCAGCCGCAGCGAAACCCGCACCATGAGCGAAAACGCCATCGGTTCCGTGCATTACATCAGCCCGGAACAGGCGCGAGGCGACTTCACGGATGAAAAAACCGATATTTATTCCGTCGGCGTGGTGCTCTATGAAATGCTGACCGGCGAACTGCCGTTCCAGTCGGATTCCACGGTTTCGGTGGCGATTATGCAGCTGCAAAGCGAACCCCGCCGTCCGCGCGAAATCAACGACGCCATCCCCCTGGGGCTGGAACAGATCACAATCCGCGCAATGCAGAAGAACCCCGCCGACCGCTACCAATCCGCAGCCGAAATGCTGCTGGATCTTGAGGAATTCAAGCGCAACCCGCTGATCCGCTTTGAATATTCGTATTTTGTGGACCGCGAGCCGACCAAATATGTTTCGCCCATGGATCGCCAGCGTGCCGCACGCCCCGCAGCTCCGGCGGCGGTGGCGCCCGCCCACGTGGCGGTGGCTGGCGGCGAAGAGGAAGAGGAACGCAGCCATGTGGTGCCGATGATGCTGGGGATCATCATTGGCGTCATCGTGCTGTTTGGCGCAATCGCCCTGGTGGTGATCATGCTGAACAAAGGGGATCCTACTGTGCAGGTGGATAACTTCTTTGGCCAGCAGCGAGCCGAAATCATGGAAAACGAAGAGTACAAAGCCAAATACGAGTTCGAATTTGTAACCGAAATCAATGACAACTACCCCCTGGGCAGCGTTTTCAGCCAGGATCCTGAAAAGGGCGCCAAGCGCAAGCCCGGCGAAGACGGCAAGGTCAAAGTGACGCTCAAGGTGGCCGATGCGTGGCTCACGGTGCCGGACGTCCGCTACAAGAGTGAGGAGGAAGCGGTTCGTCTGCTTGAGAAGAACTTCACGGTCGAAGTAAAATATGAAATCCGGCTGGATATGGAAGCGCAGAAGGTGATCCGCACCGACCCGACCGGCGGAAACAAGCTGGAAACGAAGGGAACCGTGATCGTGTATGTTGCGGTCAAAGAGGACCCAAAGCTGATGAAAGAAGTGCCGGATATTATCGGCTGGACGGTGGAACAGGCAAAAGAGGCGCTGGCGCCCCTGGGCTTCACCGTGAATGAAAAGTCAATCATTGAAGAAGCCAGTAGCAAGCCCAAAGGGCAGATCACCTGGCAGGGGATTGAAGCCGGTACCCAGGCCTATATGGGCACCTCCATCCAGGTGCACATCAGCTCCGGCATCCCGCAAACGCAAAAGGCCAGCATCACCGTGCAGGTGGCCAACAACGGCGGGGCGGACGCGACGCTGCGCATCTATCTGGATAGCGAAAAGAAAAACGAAGTGGTCGTCCTGCAAAGCAGCGGCAGCTATTCCTTCCAGGTGGAAGGCAACGGCGCAGGGCAAAAGCTGCTGGTGACGCAGGATAACGAAACCATCTATGAAGCGACAATCGACTTCACCAAAACCCCGCCGCAGGTGAATGAAATCCAGCAGAAGCCGCCGGAGCCGGTGACTTACACCATGCCGAGCGTTCTGGGCAAAACCTATGAAGACGCAGTGATTGCTCTGGTGGAAGCCGGGTTCAGCGCCGATCACATCACCAGGGAGGACCAGGACGCGCCCTTTTTGGGGCTGTTCACGCAGAGCGGCGTTGTGGCCGCCCAACGACCCGTGCCGATTTTGGCTTACCCGGCCGATGTGGAAATCGTGCTGGTCGTGAACAGATAAATATGGAATTGGAAGGAAGAATCATCCGTTCTTTAGGTGGATTTTTTACTGTCACGACCGATAGCATGCGCGAAATTGCTTTGGGCGGCATGGGCATGGGCGTGGGCATGAACATTGTGGAATGCCGCGCGCGCGGCCTCTTCCGCAAGGAAGGCCGCACCCCGCTGGTGGGGGATTGGGTGCGCATCCTGGTGCAGGCGGATAACACCGGCACCGTTGTTGATTTGCTGCCCCGCCGCAATTGCCTGGAACGCCCGCCCCTGGCCAACCTCGATCAGCTCTTCCTCGTGTGTTCCACCGTGGAACCCAAGACCAACCTGCGTCTGCTCGATCTTTTGATTGCGGCGGCGGAAACCGCGGAAATTGAGCCGGTGCTGGTGTTCACCAAAGCCGACCTTTCCCCGGCGGATTCTTTGGTGAACCTCT
Organism: Oscillospiraceae bacterium; assembly: GCA_031290595.1. Lineage (GTDB taxonomy): Bacteria > Bacillota > Clostridia > Oscillospirales > Acutalibacteraceae > WRMQ01. The sequence continues at coordinate 2,326 of JAITNG010000194.1, read as the reverse complement.
ATCGCTCCTGCGGATTCAGCGCGCACGCCGTTGTACCTGCCTCAGAAGATGCGATTGCGGAACTCCGGGCGCTGCTGTGCGGCAAAATCAGCGCCTTTTGCGGCAACACCGGGGTGGGCAAATCCACCCTGCTCAACCGCCTTGCGCCCGAACTCCGGCTGCCCACGGGGGAGATCAGCCAGAAGCTGGGGCGCGGGCGGCACACCACCCGCCATGTGGAGCTGTTCCCCGTCGCGGGGGGCTGGGTAGCGGATACGCCCGGATTTTCCGCCCTGGAAGCCGAGGGCGTGGCCGCACTGACGAAGGAAAACCTGCCGCTGGCCTTCCGGGAATTCGCGCCCCTGTTGGGGGGGTGCCGCTTCCAGGATTGCGCCCACGCCAAAGAACTGGGCTGCGGCGTCCGCACCGCTGCGGAAGCGGGGGAGATCCCCGGCAGCCGTTATGAAAATTATTTGGCGATCCGCAGCCACCTAAAAGAAGAGAACGAACAGAAAAACAGGAGGAATCACGTATGAAATGCCCCTATTGCGCCTGTGAAGAGAGCAAGGTGATCGATTCGCGCCCGACGGATTTCAGCGAACGCATCCGGCGGCGGCGGGAATGCACGGAGTGCCGCAAGCGCTTCACAACATATGAAATCATTGAAACCGTGCCGCTGATCGTCATCAAAAAGGATAAATCGCGTGAATCCTTCGACCGGCAAAAGCTCTTCAACAGCCTGCGCCGTGCCTGTGATAAACGCGCGGTTTCGGTGGATGAGCTGGAGCAAATCGTGGACGACATCGAGCAGACGCTGCACAATTCCATGGAACGCGAGATCCCCACGGAAGCCATCGGCAGCCTGGCGATGGAGCAGCTCAAGCGGGTGGATGAGGTTTCCTATGTCCGCTTCGCCTCCGTCTACCGTGAATTCAAAGACATTAATACCTTTATGGATGAACTGGCGAAATTGTTGCAGGAGAAGAAATGAGCTATGCAAGAAAAGCAATTGCTTTTGGGCAATGAGGCCGTCGCACGCGGGCTTTGGGAAGCCGGGTGCCGCTTCATTTCCAGTTACCCCGGCACGCCCAGCACCGAAATCACCGAGGTTGCGGCGGAATACGCCGCAATCGACGCCGAATGGGCGCCCAACGAAAAAGTCGCCATGGAAGCCGCCCTGGGCGCGGCCATCGCCGGTGTGCGCTCCTTTTGCGGGATGAAGCACGTCGGCCTGAACGTGGCCGCCGACCCGCTCTTCACCGCATCCTACACCGGCATCAACGCGGGGCTGCTCATCGGCGTGGCGGATGACCCGGGGATGCACTCCTCCCAAAATGAGCAGGATTCGCGGCAGTACGCCCGCGCGGCCAAGCTGCTGATGCTGGAGCCGTCGGATTCCGAAGAATGCAAGGCCTTTGCCAAGCTGGGCTTCGGCCTTTCGGAGGACTTTGACGCGCCGGTGCTGCTGCGGCTGAGTACCCGGATCGCCCATTCCCGCAGCCTTGCGCCGCTGGAAGAACGCAGCGAACCGGCGGCAAAGCCCTACGCCAAAAACCCCGGCAAATATGTGATGATGCCCGCCATGGCCAGGGGGCGGCATGTGGTGGTCGAACAGCGCATCGAAAAGCAGCGTGCCTGGGCGGAAACAACGCCCCTCAACCGGGTGGAATACAACGACAAAGCAATCGGCGTGATCTGCGCCGGTATCAATTATCAATATGCCAAAGAGGCGCTGGGCGCGCGCGCTTCGTATTTTAAGCTCGGCTGCGTGTATCCCTTGCCGGAACAGGCGTTGCGGGATTTTTGCGCCGCGTGCGCAACCGTCTATGTGGCCGAGGATCTGGACGACTTCATCGAACAGCACTGCCGTGCGCTGGGTCTGGCCGTGCATGGCAAGGATGTGCTGCCGCGCCTGGGTGAATTTTCGCAGAACCTGCTGCGCAAAGCCATCCTGGGCGAAGCGGCGCCGGTGCAGGCGCTGGATCTGCCGATCCCGGGTCGCCCGCCCGTGCTTTGCGCAGGTTGCCCGCACAGGGGGCTGTTTTACGCCCTCAAAAAATGCGGCGTTTTCGTCAGCGGCGATATTGGCTGCTACACCCTGGGGGCGCTGCCGCCCATCGAAAGGATGGATACCTGCATCTGCATGGGCGCGTCCGTTTCCGCGCTGCACGGGCGCAACAAGGCCGACCCGGCGGGCGCGGCGAAGAGCGTCGCGGTGATTGGCGACTCCACCTTCATCCATTCCGGGGTGACAGGGCTGATCAACATCGCCTATAATCAAAGCAATTCCGTTGTGATTATTTTGGATAACAGCATCACCGGCATGACCGGCCACCAGCAGAACCCC
>JAITNG010000182.1 GCA_031290595.1 Oscillospiraceae bacterium | reverse complement strand
TTGTGCTGCGCAGCCCGAAAGCGCTGCGGGGATTGCTGCGGGTTCTGTTCAAAATCAAAAAGGAAGAAGACGGCTGAATACATAGGGAGCAACAATAAAATACAGCCGGCCGGGGATTTGCTTGCGCAGTCCCCGGCCGGTTGCTGTGTTATGCGGCTGCAAAAAAAACTTTACAATTGTGCGCAAACATGCTATATTGTCTTTATATAAACATATAGAATGGGAGATACACGCACATGGGTTTGTTGCATCGCTTGACCAAGGGGTTGAAGAAGAGCCGGGATTCCATGGGGGGCGCGATTGACGCCGCCATGGAGGGCAGTGAGGAACTGACGGAAGAAGTATACGAAAGCCTGGAAGAAGCGCTGATCATGGGCGACACCGGGATGCAGACGGCGGAGGAGATCATCGGGCAGCTGCGCGAGCGGGCGAAAAAGCAGAAGATCAAGAGCGCAAGCGGGGTCAAGGAAGCCATGTGCGCGGTGGTGGCGGATCTGCTTTCCGGCGGCGAAGAGGTGGATATGATCACCATGCCCGCGATTATTTTGGTCATCGGCGTCAACGGCGTGGGCAAAACGACTTCCATCGGCAAACTGGCCGCCCTCTATAAGGCCGAGGGTAAAAAAGTGATCCTGGGTGCGGCGGATACCTTCCGCGCGGCGGCGATTGAGCAGCTGGAAATTTGGGCGGAACGCGCCGGGGTCGAAATCGTCAAGCACAAGGAGGGCGCTGACCCGGCGGCGGTGGTGTTCGATACCATCCAGGCGGGGAAGGCGCGGGGCGCGGATCTGATCATCTGCGACACGGCGGGTCGTTTGCACAACAAAAAGAACCTGATGGAGGAACTGGGCAAGATATACCGCATCGTTGACCGCGAGCTGCCCTATTCCGACCGCGAGGTGCTGCTGGCGCTTGACGCCACCACCGGCCAAAACGCCGTCAACCAGGCGAAGGAATTCAAGCAGATTGCGGAGGTCACGGGCATCATATTGACCAAGCTCGACGGCACCGCCAAGGGCGGCGTGGTGCTGAACATCAAAAACGAGCTGCAAATCCCGGTGAAGTTCATCGGCGTGGGCGAGCAGATCGACGATTTGCAGCCCTTCAACGCCCGTGAATTCGCCGACGCGCTGTTTGGAGGATAAAACAGGATGAAATTGATACTTGCCACCCACAACCAAAAGAAATTGGCGGAGCTGCAGCGCATCCTTGCGCCGCTGGGCTGCACGCTTGTGCAGGATATTGACCTGCCCGAAGTGAAGGAAACCGGCGTGACCTTTGCCGAAAATGCGCGGCTCAAAGCGCTTTCCGGCACGCTGGCAAGCGGCTTGCCCTGCGTGGGCGACGATTCCGGCCTTTGCGTGGACGCCCTTGGCGGCGCACCGGGGGTTTATTCCGCCCGCTACGCCGGGGAACACGGCAACGACGGCGGGAATATCACCAAGCTGCTGGCGGCGTTGCAGGGTGTGCCGCCGGCGCAGCGCACGGCGCGGTTCGTCTGCACGGTCTGCTGCATCTTCCCGGACGGGCGCGAAATCGCCGTGCGGGGGGAATGCGCGGGCAGCATCGCGTTTGCACCGGCTGGCACGGGCGGCTTCGGCTACGACCCGGTCTTTTTGCCCGCCGCATACCCGGGCAGGGCGATGGCGGAACTCAGCGCCGTCGAAAAAGACGGCGTCAGCCACCGGGGCAAAGCGCTCCTGGCGCTGGCGGAACAATTGAAAGGGCATTTGTGATGATTGAGTTGAAACACCCCGAAGCCCTGCTGGTGGGCGGGCAATCCATCGGCGGCAGCCAGGAATGGTACCCCAAGCTCTGGCAGCGAAAATCCGGCTGCGGACCGACCAACGCCGCCCTGCTGGTGTGGTATATGGCGCGGACGCGGCCGAGCCTTGCCGGGTTGTGCGAAACCGGCGATGGCGCCAAGGCCGATTTTGTGCGGCTGATGCAGGTGATGTTTGGGTACGTCACCCCGCGCTGGAAGGGCGTAAATACATACGAAAAGTTCGCCGGGCTATTTGATTATCTTGCGCAGAACGGTGCGGGGGCGCTTCTTGCGCCGGATCACTGCGCCCCGGAGGCTGCGGCGGCATTTATACAGGAAAAGTTGCTGGCGGATTGCCCCGTCGCCTTCCTGAACCTGGATAGCGGCAGCGTGCGCGGCATGGATAGCTGGCACTGGATGACCGTCATTGGCTTTGATGCGCAGACGCAGCGGGTGAAATACTGCGACCAGGGCGAAGCCAAGGAATTCCTGCTGCCACAGTGGATCGAAACCAGCAAGCGCGGCGGGTTATTTGTATCATTCATTGAAAAAAATTAGATATGGGGACGGACGCATGAAAGTTTATGTTTTGGAAGACGAACAGGCCATCGGGCTGGCCGTGGGCGATCTGTTTTGCGATGCGGTGCGGCAAAAACCGAACGCCGTGCTGGGGCTGGCCACCGGCGCAAGCCCCGTGCCAAGCTACCGGCGCATGATTGCGCAATACCGGGCGGGCAACGTCAGCTTCAAAGAAGTTGAAAGTTTCAACCTGGATGAATACTGCGACCTGCCGCCGGAACACGCGAACAGCTACCACAGCTTCATGGCGCAGGAACTGTTTTCGCAAATTGATATTCGCCCGGCAAACTGCCACTTCCTCGACGGCAACGCGGCGGATGCGTTTGCCGAAAGCGAGCGCTACCGCCTGGCCATCGAAGCGGCGGGCGGCATCGACCTGCAACTGCTGGGCATCGGCCGCAACGGGCATATCGGCTTCAACGAACCGGCGGAAAACTTCACCATTGAATCCTTCAAGGTGGCGCTGACCCCCAGCACGATTGCGGCGAATTCCGTATATTTCAGCGACGTCGCCATGCCCAAACACGCCATGACGATGGGCGTGGGGGCGATCCTGCGGGCAAAGCGCATTGTGCTGGTGGCCACCGGCAGCGCCAAAGCGGACGCGGTCAAGGCGATGCTCGAAGGGGAAATCAGCCCCCGCTGCCCGGCAACAGCGCTGCGCGAACACGCGGATACGCTGGTATACCTGGACCCCGCCGCCGCAGGGCTGCTGCGGAAGTAGGGGCAGGATTTCCCCTCCCCCCGGTTCTAACCCGCCCCCCGCCGCCATAGAATTTCCTGTAAGATTCTATGGAGCGGTGGGGGGCTTTTTTGATGCGTACACTCAGGGAAGGCGACAGGGGCGCGACGGTGGATTTGCTGCAATTGGGGCTGCACCGGGCGGGGTTGCTGGGCGATGCGCCGGATGGCATTTTTGGCGCGAAGACCGTCGGCGCTGTGCTTGCGCTTCAGCAAAAGCACGCGCTGGCGGCGGATGGCGTTGTGGGGCCGCAGACCTGGGCGGTGCTTTACCCCTTTTTGACGGGCTTTTTGCTGCACCCCATTGCGGCGGGGGAAACCCTAATGGCCATCGCCGGGCGCTATGACAGCAATGTTGCGGCCATTTTGGGCGCAAACCCCGGCGTGGCGGCGGAAAACCTGCGCCCCACCGCCATCCTCAAAATCCCCCTGCCCACCACCGTCGTCCCCACAGGCATCCGCTGGAGCTTTGATTTGCTGGCGCTGGTCATCGACGGGCTGCGGGTGCGCTACCCCTTCATTGCGGTGGAGGTGCTGGGTTCCAGCGTGATGGGGCGGCCGATTTATCAGTTGAGCATCGGCAGCGGGAAGCACCGCGTGGGCTACAACGCCGCGCACCACGCCAATGAGTGGATCACCACGCCCGTGCTGCTGCAATTCCTGGAACAGTGCGCCATCGGGCTGGTGCAGGGCGGCGAAATCGGCGGCGTGGATTACAGCCGCATTTTTGCGAACTACCGGCTGGATATAGTTCCGCTTGTGAACCCGGATGGCGTAGACCTGGTTACGGGGGCGCTGGCCGAAAGCACGCCGCAATACCAGGCGGCCAAGCGCATTGCCGCCGATTTTCCGTCCATCCCCTTCCCCTCCGGCTGGAAGGCCAACGTGGAAGGGGTTGACCTCAATTTGAGTTACCCCGCTTTGTGGGAAAAAGCGCGGCAGATCAAGTTTGCGCAGGGCTACAACAAACCGTCGCCCCGCGATTATGTTGGCGCTGCGCCGCTCGCCGCCCCGGAAGCTGCGGCGATGCACAAATACACCCTGCAAGCGGATTACCGGCTGACGCTGGCTTACCATTCCCAGGGGGAGCTGATCTATTGGAAGTTTGCGGATTTCAACCCCGCGGGTTCCTATGCCCTTGCCCAGCGGATGCAGGGGGTCAGCGGCTATTTGCCAAGCGTTACGCCCTCGGAATCGGCCTATGCGGGCTACAAGGATTGGTTCATCCAGCAATTCAACCGCCCGGGTTACACCATTGAGGTTGGCCAGGGGAGCAATCCGCTGCCGCTTACGCAGTTTGATCAAATCTACCGCGATAACGTCGGCATCCTCCTGCTGGGGATGATCGGCCTGGATGCGGACGGCTGATCAAAGGATTACAAAAGGCTTGTATTGCCAGGAAAAATGTGATAAAATAAACGCAACACAAAAAGTGAAGGGGTAATGAGATGCAGGAAAATCAGCCGGAAACATACAATCTTGCAGAGGAACTGCGTGCGGCCAAGACGCGTCTTTCGTTGCTGGAAGCGGCATTCGTGCAGTTAAGCGAACGCGTAACAGGATTGGAAACAAAGCCAGTCGCAGCCCCAAAGCCAACGCCAAAGCCTATGCCAAAGCCTATGCCCGTGCCGACGAAAGGGCAGAAGGACTACCTCTTCGGCGCTTATGAGTGGGACGTGTTGGCGGTAGAAAACGGAAAAGCACTGCTACTCGCCGAGATCGGA
>JAITNG010000100.1 GCA_031290595.1 Oscillospiraceae bacterium | reverse complement strand
TTTACCATCCCCCCCGGTGCGTCGACACCGAGCGCTTGAACACTCTTTCCCTACTAGTCGCTCTTCCGCTCTACCGGCACAGGCGGCGGGAACTATGAAGTGGGCGCAGTTGTGAGCATTGTGGCAAACGCCCCGCCCAGCGGCAAGGTGTTTGACAAGTGGATGACCACAAGCGGCACCGTTGCTGACGCGAGCAGCGCAAGCACGACCTTCACTATGCCAGCGGGTGCGGCGACTGTGACCGCGACTTATAAAGATGCGCCTGTGCCTGTTGACCCGATCCCTGCCAAGGGCATCTTCGGCACCAATGCAAAATGGTACGGCGAATGGTGGCATTATGTGCTGTTCTTTGTGTGCTTTGGCTTCATCTGGATGTGGTAAGGCTTTAAACTGAAAAATAAAGAGGCAGAGTACGGCGCCGCCGTACTCTGCCTTGCTGTTGTTGTGACTTCATCGCGTTCACACTGTTCCTCAATAGAAACATTATTTTAAAGCCCCGGTCGACTGCTAGTCGACCGGGGGTTTAAAACAATGTTTTTAATCGAGAAATAGTATCATCCCGGTTTGTAGGGACACGGCGCGCCGTGTCCAGCCTCCTTCAGCATATCACACGCTCCGCATGATCCCTTGCAGCCGCTGCTGCCAGGCGGCGATGCGCATGGGGTCATAGCTTTGCGGGATGCGCTTTGCCACCTGCTCCGCCGCGAGGGCTTTGGCGACGGTTGCGCCCAGTTCCGCGACCACCAGCGGGATTTTGACGCCGCCCGGCGCTTTGCGCAGCAGCGCGGCGGGCGTCATCGGGATGAAGTGGCCGGTGAAAATCGCCGCAATATCTTCGCCCGAAAGTACGCCGGCGCCCATGAGCAGCTCCAGCTTGTCGTTGGGCATCCCCAGCGCGGTGCGTTTGAGGCAATCGATTGCAAAGGCGTTGGGCGCGGCTTCTTTGTAATAGGCCGTCTGGTATGGCCAGAGCGTCGCTGCGCGGCGTGCGTCGGTTTTGTTGAGGAGCTTTGCCAGCAGCTTTGCCGCGTGCAGGGCGTTCACCACGCCGGAACCCATCATCGGGATGGTCATATAGGCGCTGTCGCCCAGCGCGGCGTAGCCGTCAAACACCATTTGCAGCAGGGGGTAGCGCACGGGGATGGTGTAAATATTGGACTGGATGCACGCGCCCAGCGCCGACCAGGGCGCAGCCCAGGCTTGCATATCGCGCAGACTTTCGTCAATCGTCGTTTGCCTTAGCTGCCCGATGCGCCCGAGCAGCACATCGATGTTGCCGTCGGGATCCACGTTATACCAACCCACGCCCGTTTCGCCCAGGTGCTTCAGGACGATGTTATCCATGAACGGCGCGGGCTTTTTGCTTGTGTGTTCATATACTGCGCGGTAAGCGACGAAAAATTCCGAGGAATTCAACCGCAGCCCGTCTGCATCCAGCAGCGGCTTGGAAAGCGCGGAAAGCCCGCTGCAATCGACCACTAGATCTGCGCGTAATTCCCCTTCTGTGGTGACGACGCCTTTAACCGCGCCGTTTTCCACCAGCAGCGCTTGCACGGGGCTGCCGTAGTGCAGCGCGGCGTTTTGCAGCGCGTCGGCTTTGAGCTGCGCAAGCAGCTTTGGCCGCCAGACCGGCTCATATGCGCCGGGGCTGTTGATGCGGAACACCAGCGCATTCGCCTTGCCGGGCGAAACGATGACGCGATCCTCTTCTTCCGGCAAATGGCGCGGGATCAGATGCGCAAAGCCCAGGCGCGCCAAATCGTTGGTGTTGATGTTATCGTACCAGCCGTATTTGCCGTTGAAGGCCGCTTCGCTGTCTTTTTCAAAAATGGTGACGTCGTGCCTGGCTGCATCCAGCAGACCCGCCAGGGCAAGCCCGCCCACGCCGCCGCCGATGATACTGATTTTCACTGTGCAACCCTCCTGCTTTCAATCTGTTCAATCAAATAGCGGCCAATGTCGTGCAAAAACCGCGCCGTGCCTTTTGCAAGCGCGCGCGGGAACAAATCGTAATAGTTGTCGGCTTCAAACGTAAATTCGCCGGTGTAGCCGATTTCCGCCAGCGCCTGTGTAATGCCCTCCCAATCCATTTTGCCAAAGAAGGGCGCAACGTGGCTATCGCGCAAATGGTCGTTATCATGCACATGGAGTGCGCACAGCCGCCCCGCCCCCAGTTCCCGGATCATGGCGGGCGCGTCGCTGCCCACCAGGCCGCAGTGGCCAAGATCCAGGCACACGGTGAAGTGGGCGGGATCCAGCGCATCATAATAGGCAGCCAAATCCTTGCCATAGCTGCACACGGAGGGGATAATCTTCTTGGTGACTTCGTTCGTTTTCCACATGTTTTCCAGCGCGATTTTGATGTTGAACGCCTTGGCATAGGGCAGCAGGGCGTTGAAGAAATCCAGGTTGCGCTGCTGCGTCTGCGCCGGATCCCTGGTGCCGAAGGGATGCACGATGATCTGCTTTGCCCCGGCGATGGCCGCGACTTCCATGGAGCGGACGATGTGGCCGAAGGTGCGTTTATTGTATGCGGCGTCGCCCTCCACCTGCGAAGCGAACGGCGCGTGCGCCTGGTTGAACGCAACGCCGTATGCCGCAGCGACGGCCTTCAGGTTTTCGGCATACGCTCTGTAGCCCGCCCCGTTGAGCGCATGGCTGTCTTCGTGCATAAAGAAGAGCGAAAGATCCAGCGCATCAAACCCCGCTTCGCAGAGGATGCGTATCCCCTCTTCCAGCCCGAACCATTCGGCCAGGCGCTCCGTTTGCGTCGATAAAATCATGGTGCATCCCCCTCTGTGTCGTGTGTTGTGTTTCGTTCATAAAGCAGCCACCGCCCGGCCTTACCGCTGCACTGCACCGCGCCGAGGCCTGCCATCACCCGCAGCGCGGTTTGCGCGGTCGCAAGGGGAATCCCCGCCGCTTTGCCGAGTTCAGCCGTGGTGAAGGCCGGCGGCAACGCGACGGGGAGCAAATTCGTATAATCCTGCGGGCAGCGCAGTTCGATGCATTCCACGTCCCCGGCTTCCAGGGGGCGCAGCGGCTGCAAATCCACGCGGGTGTAGCCCTTGCGGTTTTTGCGGCTTTCATACCGCTGTTCTGCAACATCAAGCAACAGCAGCCGCAAGCGGAAGTTGGGGTGCGGCAAAAACGGCTGGATGCGGTAAAGCTCGCGGAAGCAATCCCATGCACTGCCACGCCGGGGGGAAAGGCGCTGGCGCAGCAGCTCCCCGGTTTCGGAATCGAGCCACTGCAACTGCTTGGTGCGCGGGATCGGGTAAACGACCGTCACGGGGCATTCGGGCAAAAACGCGGCGAGCTTCCCCCGCAGCAGGTGGAACTGTTGCGTCTGCACCTCCAGGATCCCCTCTTCGCCGCAAATATCCGCCACAAACCTGCCCAGCGGGATCTCGTGCCGGGTTTCATCCGGCTCACAAAAGCGCTTCACCGCCGCATGGAGCGAGCGTTCCCCCAGCGTGCCGATCACGGGCATAACAGAACCTCTTGTTTATTATTCATATAACGGGTATTGGGCGCACATGGCGTTGACGCTTGCGCGGATTGCATCGGCCTTTTGCGCAAACTGCGTTGCGGCCAGGTGAATCGCTTCGGCGATCTCCTCCATCTCCGGCTCCCTGAAGCCGCGGGAGGTCACGGCGGGGGTGCCAATGCGGACGCCGCTGGTGACAAAGGGCTTTTCAGGGTCGTTGGGGATGGCATTTTTGTTGACGGTGATATAGACTTCATCCAGCCGGTGTTCCAGTTCCTTGCCGGTGATGCCCAGGTTGCGCAAATCGAGCAGCATCAGGTGGTTATCCGTCCCGCCGGAAACCAGCGCCACGCCCCGTTGCAGCAGACCTGCGGCCAGTGCGCGGGCATTGCGCACCACCTGCGCCTGGTATTCCTTGAATTCAGGCCGCAGCGCTTCGCCAAAGCAGACCGCCTTGGCTGCAATGATGTGCATCAGCGGGCCGCCCTGGTTGCCGGGGAAGATCGCTTTATCGATGGCGGGGGCAAGCTCCGCGCCGCAAAGGATCAGGCCGCCGCGCGGGCCGCGCAGGGTTTTGTGGGTGGTGGAAGTCACAACGTCCGCATACGGCACCGGCGAAGGATGCTCCCCCGCCGCCACAAGCCCGGCGATGTGCGCCATATCCACCATAAACTTTGCGCCAACGGCCTTTGCCGCCGCCGCAATGCGCTCAAAATCAATCACACGCGGGTAGGCCGAAGCGCCGGCGACGATCAGCTTGGGCTGCACTTCCTTCGCGCTTTTTTCCAGCGCGTCATAATCCAAAAAGCCTTCCGCATTCACGCCGTAAGGGACGAAGTGATAGAGCTTGCCGCTCATGTTGACGGGCGAACCGTGGCTCAAATGCCCGCCGTGGGCGAGGTTCATGCCCAGCACCACATCGCCGGGGTTGAGCAGCGCGGAATACACCGCCATGTTGGCCTGTGCGCCGGAATGCGCCTGCACATTGGCGTGCTGCGCCCCAAAGAGCTGCTTCACCCGGTCAATGGCGATGCGCTCGGCCACATCGACGCATTCGCAGCCGCCGTAGTAGCGTTTGCCGGGGTAGCCTTCGGCATATTTGTTTGTGAGCACCGTCCCCATGGCGGCGACCACTGCGGGCGAAACCAAATTTTCGGAAGCAATCAGTTCAATATTGCGCCGCTGGCGCTTGAGTTCCATTTCCAGCGCCGCGCCAACCTCAGGGTCCCGCTGTGCCACAAAGCCAATGCTGTCCATCAAATCACCGTACATATACCAATACGACCTCCATAATTTTTTATCCATTATATCACAAAAAAAGACAATGGTCAAGCAGCAAAACTGCATCCCAACGGTCAGTTTCCTGCAAAACCAGGCCTGTTTTTTGTGATTTTATACGAAATCGCCGCAGGAATGAAGTATTTCCATCCAATGGATTGCAATTTCAGGCAAATTGTTGTATACTTAAAGTAATTCTATACTATTGGAGGTAATGACCCATGGCAGAACTGACAAAAAACCCCACTGTGTTGCAGTGGCTGGGCGAAAAGCTGGATCTGGTGCAGCCGGATCGCGTGGTTTGGATTGACGGCAGCCAGGCGCAGCTGGAAGCGCTGCGGCAGGAAGCCTGTGCTTCCGGCGAGCTGCACAAGCTCAGTGAAACACTGCTGCCCGGCTGCTATCTGCATAGAACAGCCACGAACGACGTTGCGCGGGTGGAACACCGCACCTTCATCTGCACCCCCACCAAAGAGCTGGCGGGGCCAACCAACAACTGGATGGCGCCGGAGGAGGCCTATGCGCTGCTGAGCGGCATCGCAAAGGGTTCCTACAAAGGCCGCACGGCTTATGTCATCCCCTATTCCATGGGGCCGGTGGGTTCGCCGTTTTCAAAGGCGGGCGTGGAACTGACCGATTCCATCTATGTTGTGCTGAACATGGCGATCATGACCCGCGTTGGCAAAGCGGTGTTTGACGCCCTGGGCGACAGCGACGACTGGGTGCGCGGCCTGCACTGCCGCTGCAACATCGAAGAAGAAAACCGCTACATCTGCCAGTTCCCGCAGGATAACACCATCATCAGCGTCAATTCCGGCTACGGCGGGAATGTTTTGCTGGGCAAAAAGTGCTTCGCCCTGCGCATCGCCTCCTACCAGGGCTGGCGCGAACAGTGGATGGCCGAGCATATGCTGATCCTTGGCATCGAAAAGCCGGACGGCGACGTGAAATACATCTGCGCCGCGTTCCCCTCCGCCTGTGGCAAAACGAACCTCGCCATGCTGATCCCGCCGGAAAGCTACCGCAAAAAGGGCTACAAGGTCTGGTGCGTCGGCGACGATATTTCGTGGATCCGCAAGGGCGCGGACGGGCGGCTCTATGCCATCAACCCCGAAAACGGCTTCTTTGGCGTAGCCCCCGGCACCAATGCCAAGAGCAACCCCAACGCGCTGGAAAGCACGAAGAAAGGCACCATCTTCACCAATGTTGTGCTGAACAACGCCGATAACACCGTTTGGTGGGAAGGCCTGGATAAAAACCCGCCCGCCGATGCAATTGACTGGAAGGGCAACGCCTGGAACGGCAAAACCAGCGAAGAAAAGGGTGCGCAGCCCAACAGCCGCTTCACCGCACCGGCCGTCAACTGCCCCTGCATCAGCAGTGAATTCGAGAACCCGCAAGGCGTGCCGATTTCCGCCTTTGTGTTCGGCGGCCGCCGTGCGAAGCTCGCGCCGCTGATCTACCAGGCCAGGGATTGGAACCACGGCGTGTTCGTCGGTTCCGTCATGGCTTCCGAAACCACGGCGGCGGCAGCGGGCGCAGTCGGCGTCGTGCGCCGCGACCCCATGGCGATGCTCCCCTTCTGCGGCTACAACATGGCCGAATACTGGCAGCACTGGATCGACATGGGCGCTTCCCTCGCGCCGGAAAAAGCCCCGAAGATTTTCAACGTCAACTGGTTCCGCAAGGATGATGACGGCAACTTCCTCTGGCCGGGCTTTGGCGATAACCTCCGTGTGCTGGATTGGATCCTCGACCGCTGCGAAGGCAAAGCGGACGCAAGCGATTCCGCCATCGGCTACCTGCCCAAGGCGGAGGACATCAACCTGGAAGGCATCGAAAGCGAAGTCAGCCCCGCCGCGCTGCGTTCCATGCTGGATGTTGACGCAGCCCTCTGGCAGGCCGAAGCGGAAGGCATCGCAGAGTTCTACGACAAATTTGAAGGCAAGGTACCTGCCGAAATGCAAGCCTCCCTGGCGGATTTGAAGGCGAAGCTGGCGTAAATCCCCACCACAAACCAACAACCACCCCGCAACCTCAACGGTTGCGGGGTGGCTTTCTTTACCCCCGGGGCAGGTCAGTCAATAAAGTAGTTGTTGTAGCCATAATCATAGCCGTAATCATAGCCGTAATCGTAATCGGTTCGATCCAGCCATGCCCAGCCGCCGAGGAAGATCACCGCCAGCCACTGGCCGAAGTCGTAATCCACCTTGGCTTTCACCGTTTCGCTCTGCTTGCCGTCCGGCGTTTTCAGCGTGATGGTCGCCGTGCCGCGATCCGAACCGATAAACTGGCCGTATTCAATCCAGCCGTTGGAAAGCGCGGACGTATCGATGAACAACACGTCATACGTGCTGTTCTGCACCAGGCTATCCAGGCTCACCGCCTTGTGGTAGGTCGTTTTCAGTTCCTTCGCAACGGTGAAGGTGCTGGGCGCAACCGTCACCGAATAGGAAGCCGCACTGTCGCCGACGTCACTTGCCAACAGATAATAGGTCTGCCCCGCCTTGAGTTCCGCGCTGACGCCGAAGTCCAGTCCATCAAAGCTATAGGAATAGCCTTCGTAACTGTCATAATAGTAATCACTGGTAAAAACGGCGTCAACATCCGTGCCTTCCGGCAGAACGTAGAGGACGCGGTCGTCATTTACGCGCAGCACATTGCCCTTGGCGTCCAACAGCACCGCATAGGGGTCGCCGGATTTTATATTCGACGAAAGGAAGCTGTAGTAGCCATCCTTGGCGGGGGTGAAGGCCAATAGCGGCAGTTGTTCCGCCTTCGCATTTGCCTTCACGCTGACTTTCGTCGCCACGCCGTCTTTGAGTGCAGTCACCTTTTTGAGGTCAAACTTGGTCAGAACAGAAACGCCCGTCACCGTCACCTCCGCTTTGGCGGTGTAGGTGTATTTGCCGTCGTTGCTGTTGTATTCCACGCAAACATACGTGGTGTTCGCGCCGACGCCCCATTCATAGGCGCCTTCTGCAAGATACACATAGCCGTAGCCGTCTTTGTTGGAAAACGAGCCGTCGCTTGTGCTGCCGTAATCGATGGTTTTGCTGAACGTCTTGTAGCTGAGTGTCACGTTCAGGCCATCGAGCGCAGGGACTTCGTCAACCCCCACCAGATAGGTCAAATCCTTGGGTTGCGTGTTGATTTTGAGCGCCGCCGTGTAGTAACCCGGTTTGATGGAATCCGCCGCAAATGCGGAGAACAGCGCCATGGGCACCACGCCCACCACCAAAAGGATCGCCAGGAGTAAAGCCGCCAGTTTGATTGAAAAACGATGTTTCATTGCATGTCCACCTTTCATGTGCTAAAAATAATGTCTATATTTGCCGTTTCGATTTTACCACAGTAAAGGGAATTTGTCAAGCAAAATCTGGGAATTTTTTGATATGTTGATTTTGGCGCACATAAAAACACCCGGGAACGGCCTTGGCCGCCCCCGGGTGCGTTGTTTTGTTGGTTCCGTTTAGCCCAGGACGCGCACGCGCAAAACGCCGTCTAGCGCGGCGATTTTTGCCGCTGCATCCGCTGCGGGGGCGGCAAGGTCGGCCACGGTGTAGGCCACGGCGGCGCGGGTGTTGGTCACAAAGGCAACCGGCGCTGCGCCCAGGGTGGCCAGGATCGCTTCCGGCAAGCCCTCCTGCGCCTTGTGGATCACCGTGACGCGGGTGGCGAACGCTGCCGGGAGTTGTGTGGCGGGCAGGTTGACTGAATTTTTGATAGCGCCGGTTTCCAGGAAATCCTTGGTCTGCTGCGCCGCCATCACCGCGCAGTTGTCCTCGCTTTCGGGTGTGGAAGCGCCCAGGTGGGGGATCGCCGTCACGCCCGGCACGCCCAGCAGGTCGTCGGTGGGGAAATCCGTGACGTAGGCCGCAACCTTGCCGCTTGTGAGCGCCGCCAGCAGATCCGTGCTGTTGACCAGATCGGCGCGTGAAAAGTTGAGGATGCGCACGCCGTCCCTGCTCTGCGCCAGGGCGGCGGCGTTGATGCTGCCCTTGGTTTCCGGGGTCAGCGGCGCGTGCAGGCTGATGTAATCGCTCTTGGCCAGGAGCTCTTCGCGGCTGCCGGTCAGTTCCACGCGGGGGTCAAGCTGCGCCTTGGCCGCTTCGCTGATGTAGGGGTCAAAGCCGACCACCTGCATCCCCAGCGCGGCGGCGGCGTTGGCCACCAGCCCGCCGATGGCGCCCATGCCGACCAGCCCCAGGGTTTTGCCCGCAATTTCGGGGCCGCCGAACGCGCCCTTGCCTTTTTCGACCAGCTTGCCCACCTCATCGCCCTTGCCCTTGAGGGTCTGGCACCAGGTGAGGGCTTCGGCCACTTTGCGCGAAGAAAGGAACAGCGCGGCAACCACCAGTTCCTTGACGGCGTTGGCGTTGGCGCCGGGGGTGTTGAACACAACGACGCCCTGCGCGGTGCAGCTTTCGACGGGGACGTTGTTGACCCCCGCGCCCGCACGGGCAATGGCCAGGGTGGCGGGGTCAAGGGGCAGTTCATGCAGGGAAGCCGAGCGCACCAGGATGGCGGCGGGGCTTGCGATTGCGTCGCCAAAGGCATAGCCTTCGCCAAACTGCGAAAGGCCGCAGACGGCAATCTTATTGAGCGTTTGAATATTCGTCATCTTTTTCATGATCCTTTCAGAGGTTGATTGAAATTTTAAGTATAGCCCTTTATGAATTCTTCGCTTCAAACGCGCGCATAAATTCCACCAGCGCTTCCACGCCTTCCACCGGCATGGCATTATAGATGGAGGCACGCATCCCGCCCACAGAGCGGTGACCCTTGATGTTGACGAAGCCTTCCGCCGCCGCCGCCTTGACGAAGGCATTGTTCAGCTCCTCGTTGGCGGCCACGAAGGTGACGTTCATGATCGAGCGGAATTCCGGCGAAACGGGGTTGGTGAACAGGGCGCTGCCGTCAATGTAATCATAGAGCAGCTTGGCCTTGTAATCGTTGCGCAGCTTCAGCGCATCCAGGCCGCCCAGGGTCTGGATCCATTCCAGCACCAGCTTGCAGATGTAAATCGACCAGCAGGGCGGGGTGTTATACATCGAATCGTTTTCGACCGTGGTCTTCCAGTCCATCACGGCGGGGGTATCTTTGCGGGCTTTGCCCAGCAGGTCTTCGCGCACAATGGCGACCGTCAGCCCGGCGGGGGCGATGTTCTTTTGCGCACCGCCGAACAGCACGCCGAACTTGGAAACATCCAGCGGCTCCGAAAGGAAGCTCGAAGAAATATCGGCCACCAGCGGCACATCGCCGGTTTCCGGCAGTTCCGCCCACTTGCTGCCAAAGATGGTGTTGTTGTGGCAGATGTAAAAATAATCTGCGTCCGGGGTGAAATCCGCCGGGTGCAGGGTGGGGATGACGGAAAAGTTCTGCGCCTTGGAACTTGCCACCAGCTTGATTTCGCCATACTTCTGCGCTTCCTGGTAGGCCTTGGTGGCGAACTGGCCTGTGACGACGTAATCCGCCTTGCCGGAACCCGACAGCAGATTCAGCGGCACCGCTGCAAACTGGAGCGAAGCGCCCCCCTGCAAAAACAGCACCTTATAGTTGGCCGGGATGCCCATGACTTCCCGGAACAGCGACTGCGCGCCAAAGATGATTTCCTCATAAACCTTGCTGCGGTGGCTCATTTCCATCACGGATTGGCCGCTACCGTTGTAATCCAGGGTTTCCGCCGCCGCGCGGTTCAGCACCGATTCGGGCAGCATAGAGGGGCCTGCGGAAAAATTATAAACTCTTGCCATTTGTGTTCGCTTCCTTTCTTCAGTCGGCTTGTGGCCGCAAGATACAGCTATAATTATAACGCCGGGAGCGGTGGAAGTCAATGCTTTCGGCGCAAAGATTCCCGCCGCCCTCCGGCGTGTTTTTTAGGCAGGTTGCCAAGTTAGATATTAGATGTTAGACTTTAGATGTTAGATGTTTGCCCCAGGAACTGCATCAGATTTGGGAAGAGGAAGTTGAACATTGCCCACAGGCTGCTTAGGAAGTTGTTCCAGGCTTGTTCCATGGCGCTGCCGCTTTGTGGCGGCGGCGTTTCCTCCCCTGCGTTGGTTCCGTCGGGGATGGTCGTTTCTTTGTTGCCGCCGCTGTCGCTTTCCCCTTTGCCCCAGACGGCATGCAGCGTAATTTTTTCGTTGGCCGTGTAACTGCCGCCGGGCTGGTAGACTGCCGTTGTGGCCGTGGCGCTGGTTCCCCAACCCAGGAAGCTCCAGCCCGCCCTTGCGGGAGCGGTTGCGCTGAGCTTGAGCGCCGTGCCGTGGCTCTTCAGCTGCCCGGCGGGTGCGCCTGTGCCACCGTTGGCGTTGAATTTGACGGAATAGGCGTTGCCCGGTTTTTCCGCCTTAAAGAGCGCCAGGCGCGTGCAGCCCGCTGCGTCATACTTTTCAAACAGGTTCGTGGCGGTGCTGGCGGGGTCCATCATGGTGATGACGCTTGAAGTTGCATAGCGCAGCGCCACCCAATGCCCCTCGTTCTTCACCGCGATGGCCATGTAATACCCCTGGTCATAATACCCTTTGATTTTGGCAATCTTTTGCGCCTGGGTGCCGCTGAGGGTCACGCGGTAATCCGTCACCGCCAGGCCGGGCAAAACTTCCGGCACAGCCGACCAAATCAGGTTATCGTTGGATTCAAACCCACCGGCAGCCTTCATGTTTTTGACGAACGTACCCGGGTCATAGTTGCTTTCGCTCTTGAGTTCCGCATGGACGGCCAGGATGGCGACCGCCGTCGCCAGGCAGCCCACTTCCTTGATGGTCTTGCTGCGGATCGTATCGCCGCCCCACTGGCTGTCGTATTGCTTCCATTCATAATAGGGCGTCGCCGTGGAAGCGACGGCCTGCCGCATCAGGTACGCAGCCGAACCGAACAACAGCAAAGCCGTAAGTAGCAACGAAAGTGGCTTTCTGATTCTTTTTTCCATATAATAAACCTCCATTCTTTGTATATCCGCCAGCCATGACCCAAGCATACCATAAGCAACACGCCAAAAGCAATGGAACTTTGTGGGGGCAGGTGGGTTTTCCCTCTCATATCCCACCCATGGCGGAGCAAAGTAATGGTGCGGCCAAGGCCGCAGATCCCCCCAAAAAGCAGGGAAGGAAGAGGTGAAACCGACCTGTGAAAAAGGCAGTCCGGCACGCAGCCGTGTTTTTGAGCCTTTGTTGCTGCCTGATCTTTTCATTCATTGTCTACGGCATGTCGGCGCTCCCGGAAGAACTTGCCGTCACCGAATGGCAGCTGCCGGTGCTCAGTGCGCCGTATTCGGCGGAAGCGGCGGAAACAATCCCCGGTTGGAGCGCGAGGCACGCAAGCGCACCTTCGGCTTTGCAGCCGGAGCAGACGCAACAGGCTTCTTTGAAGCTGTTCCGGCTCTTCCCGGTGAAATCCGCCAAAATTACCGTCACCAGGCGAAGCTACGTCACGGTGGGCGGCGACGTGTTTGGCATCAAGCTCTATACCCGCGGCGTGCTTGTGGCCAAAACAGATTTGGTCAGCACAGAAAACGGCAACGAAAACCCGGCGCAGCAGGCAGGTCTGCGCAGCGGCGATTTGATCACCAAAATCAACGGCGCCGGCGTCAACCGCAAAAGCGCGATTGCCACGGCCATCGAAAACAGCGGGGGAACACCCTTGCATTTGACCGTTGAACGTGACGGAAGCGAGCTTGACGTGGTTCTCACCCCGGTCAGGGGCGCTTCAGACGGAAAATACCTGGCGGGGCTATGGATCCGCGACAGCTCGGCGGGCATTGGTACCATCACGTTCTTTGATGGCGAAAGCAACACCATGGCCGGTTTGGGTCACGCGATTTGCGATGTGGATTCCGGCGAGGTCATCCCGATTTCGGGCGGCGAACTGGTGGACGCCAAAATCATGGGCTGCTACCGCGGCGTGGACGGCACCCCGGGCGAGCTTTGCGGCGTGTTTGAATCGCACAAGCTCGCCACGCTGGAACGCAACGGCGGCACGGGCGTCTATGGCGAAATGGTGGTGCAGCCCAAGGGCGAAAGCCTCCCCGTCGCGCTGAAGACGGAGGTCAAGACCGGCCCGGCAAAGGTGCTGGTCACGGTGGACGGCAACGGGGCGAACTATTATGATGTGGAAATCACGCGTGTTTCGCTCAGTGCCAACGCCAACCAGAAGAATATGACCCTGCGCGTGACCGACCCCCGCTTGATTGAAGCCACCGGCGGGATCGTCCAGGGCATGAGCGGCAGCCCGCTTGTGCAGGATGGCTTGCTTGTTGGCGCCGTCACCCATGTTTTCGTCAGCAGCCCTTTGGAAGGCTACGGCATTTTTGCCCAAACGATGCTGGAAACCGCAAGGCAGACAGCACAGGAACGGGCGCAGTAACCGGGAATCCTGTCGCTTCGCTGAAATAATACGGCAAAACTTGGAAAAAAGTTATTGACAAATATTACCAGATGTGCTATCCTATGTAGGAAATGTTGCGGCTTTTGGCGCTTAATAGGAACGATGGTACCCTGCGTTGCAGCGCGACACTAAGACAAAGATAGGAGAGGAC
Source organism: Oscillospiraceae bacterium (assembly GCA_031290595.1). Taxonomy (GTDB): domain Bacteria; phylum Bacillota; class Clostridia; order Oscillospirales; family Acutalibacteraceae; genus WRMQ01. The sequence goes on along the minus strand of JAITNG010000100.1, from coordinate 5,499 downwards.
AAAGAAGAATGACAGGCACACTAAAGGTATTGCTCACGGAAGACGGGAACGACCTGGGGCAAAACTGCGCACAGACGCTGCGCGGCAGCGGGTTTGAGGTGCAGGTAATCCCCAAAGACGGAATGGAAGTGCTCAAGCGGATGGAAAGCGCACCGCCGCCGGATGTTCTGATTATGGACACCTTCCTTTCCCACATGGACGCGTTGGGCGTCATGAAGGAAATCAAGCTGCGGCCGCTGCCGCAAAAGCCGATGATCCTGCTGCTTTCCAGCGTCGATAACGCGCGGTTTGAGCAGGAAGCGCTTTCCAGCGGTGCGGACTACTATTTCCTGAAACCCTTCGACATGCAGCTGCTGGCCGAGCGCGTCACCCAGCTGACCACATGGAAGAGCATGGGGTTGCACGGCAGCGCGGCGATGCCGCCGTCGATTTCCACGGCGCGGGGGAAGTCGGATCTGGAGATGATGGTTTCCGAAATCATGCACCAGGTCGGCGTACCCGCACACATCAAGGGCTACCAGTATCTGCGCGAGGCGATCATACTTTCCATTGAAGACACGGAAATGATCAGCTGCGTCACGAAGGTGCTTTACCCCACCGTGGCCAAGACGTTCAAGACGACGCCTTCCCGGGTGGAACGCGCCATCCGCCACGCAATTGAGGTCGCCTGGGACCGCGGGGATATTGACGTCCTCAGCTCCTATTTCGGCTACACGATCCAAAACAGCCGGGGCAAGCCCACCAACAGCGAATTCATTGCGATGATCGCAGACAAGCTGCGGCTGAAAATCAAGGCAGCAAGCGCCTAACTAAAGGAAAACAACGCCCCGTCGAATCCGTTCGGCGGGGCGTTGCTTTTTGCATAAAGGCAACAAAATTTTGCAGTTGGCTTGACAATCTCCGTGCCGGGTGCTATGATAGTGCGGAGGGGCGCCACGGTTGCCGCTCCTTTCAACATTGGGAGAGAAGGGAAGATGTTCTTTATGAAAATCAAAATCCTGAGCCTGCTGCTGTGCCTGAGCTTGCTACTCGGTGTCAGCGTAGTACCGGCGGCCGCCGCCGACCCGCTGCCACTGCCGGATACCGCCACGCAGTTCCTTTATGACCTTGCCGACAGCCTTGTGAAGCCGCTCATCCGGTTGATCGGGCTGCTGTTCCCCGCCGGGGATTTGCCCGGCAAATATGTATCCAGCCCCGATTTTTACCCCGGCATGGATACCTTTTTGGACGCCCCCGCAGCGGGTGCAAAGTGGAACCTGGGCTATGCCAGCGCCTCCCTGCTCGAAGGGCAGAACATCTTTGACGGCAAGCATTACGTCGGCGGCGGGCTGGTGGGCGACGGCCAAACCGCCGTGATCGACGAAAAAACCCCCACCGTCATCCTGGATGACCAACGCGTGCGCGTCACCGCGCTCAACGACGGCAGCGGGCGCGGCACCGTGATCCTGGCCTCCATCGACGGCTTCGGCATCACATCTAAGGATGTACGCGCCATCCGCGCTTTGCTGGCTGATTTTGCCAAAGAAAACAACATCGTGAGCATCAACGTTTCCGCCCTGCACCAGCACAGCGTGATCGATACGCTGGGCATGAACGGGCCGCTGCTCAAAGCGGTGTTCCTCAACCCCGTCGCCAACCTCACGGGGCTGTTTGCGCCCTACAGCGGCAAGAACGCCGATTTTATGGATAACCTGCATAACGTGGTCGCAAACGCCGCCAAGGCCGCCTTTGCCAACCTGGAACCCGGCACCCTGCACTATGCCAAGGTCAACATAAAAGAATATATCTTTGATAAGCGCCCGCCCTATGTGTTCGATGAATTCGTGCACCGCCTGCGCTTTGTGCCGGATGCCGCCGCATCCAAGGAAACCTGGCTTTGCAACCTGGCAATCCACTGCACCGGCAACGGTGCAAGCGCACGCGAAGTCACCGGCGATTTCCCCTATTATATGGAAGAAACCGTCAACGCAGCCGGTGCGAACTTCCAGCTGATCCAAGGCGCGCAGCTGGCCATTACGCTCGATAGCAGCCCTGTGGACGCACTGAGCGCCGTGCGCTTTGAGAAGGTGCAGAACTACGGCCATGCCCTTGGCAGCAAGCTGACGGGCATCACCCCGGAACAGGAAACCGTCGTCACGCCGCTGCTCAACGCGGCGCACAAGGAATACAGCATCCCCATCGATAACCCGCTGCACATGCTGTTCTTCCGCCTGAAGATGATCGATTCCACCGCCGTGAAGAGCGACTTGCTGGGCTGGAACATGGATCTTTGGACGGAGGTCGGCTACCTGGAAATCGGCGATGCGCTTGCGGTCGCCATCGTCCCCGGTGAAATGGAAGCCGCGCTCGCCTTCGGCGGCGGCCTGGACTCCGATTCCGCCTGGAAGCGCACCGCCTGGGAATACGCCCCCATGCAGGAAACCATCGGCGCTGCGCGTGAACTGCTCGTCTTCGGCCTGAGCAACGACCAGGTCGGCTACATGATCCTGCCCAACGACGTACACAACTTCATCCTCTTTGGCAACGAAGAGGTCAACGCCGCCAGCACCCAGGCTGCGCCCGCCGTCCTCAAGGCCTTTGAAGGCCTGGTGGCGAGCAAGTAATACTGTTCCGCATAACCCACCACCCCAAAAGCACCGGGGCTGCGTTTCATGCAGCCCCGGTGTGTTTTGTTGTTATTTATATCCTGACCAGCTTTGCGCCCTGGGGCGTGTCTTCCACGGTGAACCCCAGCGCCTTGAGCTGATCGCGGATCGCATCCGCCCGCGCCCAGTCCTTTGCCTGGCGTGCCGCCGTGCGTTCGGCCACCAGCGCTTCGGCTTGCGCATCCGGCGCCTGATCGGCTTCCAGGTGTTCATAGAGCAGCCCCAGCACCCCCGTCAGTTCGTCCAGGAGCGCCGCAGCGCCCTGGCAGACCGCCCGGGAGGCCCCGGCTTCCAGCACCTGGACGTTGATTTCGCGCACAAGCTCAAAGATTGCGCCCAGCGCGTCCGCCGTGTTGAGGTCCTCTTCCATCGCGGCGATGAACTGCGCCCGGCGCTGCGCCAGCTTTTCAAGCAGGGCGGCGTCTTCGGGCGAAGCGGCTGCGCCGGCGTTGGCGGCGGCAAAATCCAGGTTGTTGCGGCAAGTGTAGAGCCGCTGGAGCGACGCTTTGGCCTGTTCCACGCTTTCAACGCTGTAATTCACCGGGCTGCGGTAGTGGGAGGCAATCAGCAGGAAGCGGATGGGTTCGTAGCCGTATTTTTCGGCGACCTCCCGCACGGTGAAGAAGTTGCCGACGGACTTGGACATCTTCACGTTATCAACATTGATGTAGCCGTTGTGCATCCAGTAGCGGGCAAAGGGAACGCCGTTGCAGCATTCGCTCTGGGCAATCTCGTTTTCGTGGTGGGGGAAGATCAGATCCTGCCCGCCGCAGTGAATATCGATGGTTTCGCCCAGCAGCTGCCGCGCCATGGCGGAGCATTCGATATGCCAGCCCGGCCTCCCCTGCCCCCAGGGCGAATCCCAGGCGGGTTCGCCGGGCTTTGCGGCCTTCCAAAGGGCAAAATCCATAGGTTCGCGCTTGATTTCGCCCACCATGATCCGCGCACCGGCCTCCAGGTCTTCCAGCGGCTGGTGCGAAAGTTTGCCGTATCCGGCAAAGGTGCCGGGGCTGAAATAAACGTCGCCTTCCACCGCATAGGCATGCCCCTTGGCGATGAGCGTTTCAATCATCGCAAGGATGCCGCCGATGTTTTCAGTCGCTTTGGGGTGTGCGGTGGCAGGGCGGATGTTCAGCCCCTTCGCGTCCGTCCAGTATTCGCGGATAAAGCGCTCGCTGATTTCGCCGAAAGCGACGCCCTCTTCGTTGGCGCGGCGGATGATCTTGTCATCCACATCGGTGAAGTTTTGGACGAAGTTCACGCGTAAACCCCGGTATTCCAGGAAGCGGCGCAGAACGTCAAACACGCACAGCGGCAGCGCGTTGCCGATGTGGATATAGTTATACACCGTCGGCCCGCAAGCATAGATGCGGAATTCCCCTTCATGCAGTGGGGTCAGTTCTTCTTTCTGCCGCGTCAGCGTGTTATAAATTCTCATGTTTGCGTCCCTCTCAATTGCATACTTGATCTGGCTCCTGCCACTATAGAATATAGTATAGCAGAAGCAGATCAAAAAAGCAAGCCCCGCGTGTTTATTGGCTCACAAATTCTGCGCCGCGCTCCTCTTTCACTTCCAGCGAAGTCAGCAACAGGCGTACATAGGTGTTGCCGTTTTCTTCGTAACGTTCCAGCACACCGGCCACGGCCACCCAGGCATCCTGCGCGGGGTAGGCTCCGTCCGTCCCTTCCGGCCATTCCACGTCAAACCCGGCGACGCCATCCGCCCCACAGCAGCCGGGGCTATTGCGCAGCACGGAGTGGTATACCTTGCCTTCCTCCCATACCTCTTCCCGATAAATACCTTCCAGCTTGATGGTCTTGCCCAGGTATTCTTCCATGTTAAGCCAGATTTCGTTCATTTGGGTCAAGAACATTTTCTCCTTGATTTCGACAACGCCGCCCACATTCGGGGCGGCAGCGGCAGGTACGCCGCCGATGGTTTCAGTGACGGGTTCATTTTTGCCGCAGCCCGCAAGCAACGCCGTCGCCGCCATGACCAGAACGAGCAAATACGCAATTTTCTTCATTTTTTGATCCTCACTTTCAGGGTTGATACAATCCAAAACAGCAAAAATGCCGCAATGTTGATGATGACGACGCTTGCCCCCGTGGGCAAACCGCGCGGCGCCATGTAACTCAGCACCACGCCGATAAAAAAGCAGACGGTGGAAACCACGGCGGAACACAGGACAACGCTCCTGAACTTTTTGCACAGGCGCATGGAGGTCAGCGCGGGGAAGATCAGCAGACTTGAAATCAGCAGTGCGCCCATCATGCGCATCCCCAGCACAATGGTGACCGCCGTCAGCAAGGCGAGCATCATGTTGAACACCCCGGTTTTGGTGCCGGTCGCCTTGGCAAAGTTTTCATCGAACGTGACGGCAAAAATCTTGTGATAGAACAAAAGATACAGCACCAGCACCACCACCGTCAGCACGACGGAAAGCGTGACGTCGTCCTTCTTCATGGCCAGGATGCTGCCGAACATGTAGTTGCAAACGTCCGTGTTCATGCCGGTGGTCAGCGAAACCACCGCAACGCCGATTGCCAGGCTGCTGGTGGAAATCAGCGCAATGGCGGCGTCGCCCTTGATCTTGCTGTTCTCGCTCAGGCGCAGGAGCAAAAATGCCGCCAGCACCACAACGGGGATGGAAACCGTGAGCGGCGCGGCTTTCATCGCCGTTGCGACAGCGAGCGCACCAAAGCCCACGTGCGAAAGCCCGTCGCCGATCATCGAATAGCGCTTGAGCACCAAACTCACGCCCAGCAGCGCCGCGCAGAGCGAAACCAGCACGCCCACCAGCATCGCCCGGCGGATGAAGGCATATTCCGGGATGAGGAACATTTCAGAAAC
>JAITNG010000180.1 GCA_031290595.1 Oscillospiraceae bacterium | reverse complement strand
AAAAACGCCGCAAGGAGGAGGACGAAGACGCAGCGTGAGCTGCTACGCGCCCCCTCCCGCAAAGATGAAGCCTGAAAAATAACGTGAGCGCCCCTTTGGTGTATGCCGGAGGGGCGCTTCCTCAGCGTGGGGGAATCTTCCTTGGGTCACATCATTGACAAACGCAGAAATCCCCGCAAAAAATCCCGCCTGCCCTCTTGATTCCGCCCAGTGATCTATGGTATAATGGACGAGTTCATACAAAAGCCAAAGTTAGCATGAAAGGAGTCGTTTCGATGAACTACTCACACGAAGTCGCAAGCATGTGCACCGTTGCCAAAGGGCCGCACCATGGCCCGGCTCCCATCCCAGAGGAAGGGCGCTGGGTGAAAGCCTACGAAATCAAGGATATTTCCGGCCTTTCCCACGGCGTGGGTTGGTGCGCACCCCAGCAGGGCGCCTGCAAGCTGACGCTCAACGTCAAGGAGGGCATTGTGGAAGAGGCGCTGGTGGAAACCATCGGCTGTTCCGGCATGACCCACTCCGCCGCCATGGCCGCCGAGATCCTGCCCGGCAAAACACTGCTTGAGATGCTCAACACCGACCTGGTGTGCGATGCAATCAACGTCGCCGCGCGTGAAATCTTTCAACAGTTCGCCTATGGCCGCACCCAAAGCGCTTTCAGCGAAGACGGGCTGCCCATCGGCGCAGGGCTGGAAGACCTGGGCAAGGGGCTGCGCAGCCAGATTGGCACCATGTATAGCACCAAAGCCAAGGGCGTGCGCTTTATGGAAATGGCGGAAGGCTACGTCACCCGCCTGGCGCTGGATGCGGGCGATCAGGTGATCGGCTACGAATTCATCCGCCTGGGCAAGTTTCTGGAAGACATCCGCCGCGGGGCGAACCCGGCCGAAGCGCTGCAAAAAAACACCGGCAGCTACGGCCGCTTTGCCGAAGCCGCCAAATACATTGACCCACGGGAAGAATAAGGAGAAAGGAGCAAACGCACCATGGCTAATGATATGAAGTTTGAGGGCAAGGAACGCCGGATCGCCAAACTGGAAACCGCCCTGCCCGGCTTTGGGCTTGGGAGCCTGGAAGAAGCCCGGGAACTCTGCCTTGCAAAGGGCATTGACGTGGAAGCCATCGTCAAGGGCGTGCAACCCATCGCGTTTGAAAACGCCGTTTGGGCCTATACGCTGGGCGTGGCCATCGCCCTGAAAGAGGGCATCACGGACGCCGCGCCTGCGGCAGCCGCCATCGGCAGGGGCTTGCAGGCCTTCTGTATCCCCGGCTCCGTGGCCGAAAACCGCAAGGTCGGCCTTGGCCACGGCAACCTGGGCGCAATGCTGCTCAACGAAAAAACCGCGTGCTTCGCCTTCCTGGCCGGGCATGAATCCTTTGCCGCCGCCGAAGGCGCCATCGGCATCGCAAGAACCGCCAACAAGATCCGCAGCAAGCCGCTGAAGGTGATCCTCAACGGCCTGGGCAAGGACGCCGCCATGATCATCTCGCGCATCAACGGCTTCACCTATGTGAAGACGGACTACGACTTTTATAACGACGCGCTGAACATCGTGGAAATCACCCCCTATTCCGACGGCGAGCGCTCTAAGGTGCTGTGCTATGGCGCAAACGATGTGCTGGAAGGCGTCGCCATCATGAAGCACGAGGGTGTGGACGTTTCCATCACCGGCAACTCCACCAACCCCACCCGCTTCCAGCACCTGGTCGCGGGGACATACAAAAAGTGGACGAACGAAAACAGCGTGGCCTATTTTTCCGTGGCCAGCGGCGGCGGCACAGGCCGCACCTTGCACCCGGATAACATGGCGGCGGGTCCCGCATCCTACGGCCTGACGGATTCCATGGGCAGGATGCACGGCGACGCGCAGTTTGCGGGTTCCTCCTCTGTGCCGGCGCACGTGGAAATGATGGGCTTGATTGGCATGGGCAACAATCCCATGGTCGGCGCGACCGTGGCCTGTGCCGTGGCAGTGGAAGAAGCCCAGAACCACCAGGCATGCGAGATTTGCAAGGGCTAACCGTCGTTGCGCACACACAAAGGCTCCCGGTGATGATTTGCCGGGAGCCTGGATTCTTGAGCGGTCTTACACTATATTAAGGAGGAAGGGAATCCATGAAAAAGTGCTTTTTCATAGCTTCAATGATGATGCTTTTGTTGTGTTTTTTGGTTGCTTGTGCAGATTTGTCGGGAAACTCGCAAACCGAGCAGACATCTCAAGCCCAAAAGATAGAAGACGAAGATCCTTTTCACTTTTACACCGTATTTCCGCTAACAACAAGAATAGCGGAGGGTATTCAAAACGCTCTGTATGGTGGTGTTGTTGGGAAAACCTCATTAGAAGAAACGGAAAGATTGTTGAATAAAAGAAAAATCTCATATAGAAAGTCGGCATCTGATTCTAGCATTTTTGTAGGTCATTATGTTTCTTATAAGTTTGATGAAATGAATATACTTGAGAGCATTTTGGTTTACTGGTATGAATACGCCGAAGCCCCCTTTACACCAGAGATGGTAGAAATAGTGACAGACCGCGGCGCGAAAATGGGAGATAGCATGAAAAGAATTGTTGACTTATATGGCGACGGGTATCAAAAAAGAGATTGGCAAGGAATAGACATGGAATATACAGATGGAAACGCGTTCATGCTTTTTCATTTTGCTCTTGATGAGGATGGCCAAGATTATTTGTTTGCATGGTTTATTTCAAGCAAAAGTTCGTTTAAAGAACCATCTGAATAGGCGCAACCAAACATGCGCTGCGCCAAAACAAGAATAAGGGAGAGCTTTCATTCATATGGTTAAGCGCACACAAAAATTGTTTTTAATGCTCACAGCCTTCCTTTTGGTGGCTGCCTGTTCTGCTCCCCAAAATGCGCCAACAACCGAAGAATCGGCAAGGTGACAGGCGAAAGCCCGCAGTGGCCGCCGATTGCATAGCGGCAAAGCCGCGCAAAAAACAAGCCGCCAAAAATAAAACCGCAATACCCCCCCGTGAACCCTTGACAAATCCCGTCAATCTTGTTATACTATCATGTGTTGCGGTGCAGGTCAGTTGGCACTGCCGGATCAACCACATCCTTGCCGCGGTGCAAAACTGCGGCCAAAGTCCAGAAGGAGGTCAACCAATGGCTAACCAAAAATACGAGGCAATGCTTGTCTACTCGCTCAAAAGCGAAGAGGTGCTCAACGGGCTCAAGGAACGCTTCAGCGCGCTCATTGAGCAAAACGGCACCCTGACTGAAACCAAAGAATGGGGTAGGCGCATCCTCAAATACCCCATCCAAAAGGAAACCGAAGGCTTTTATACGCTCTATCTGTTTGAGTCCGCCCCGGAATTCCCCGCTGAATTCAACCGCATTGCGGGCATCACCGATGGCGTGCTGCGCTGCCTGGTCACCAGGCAGGCCTAAGGGGGGGCAAAAAACATGTTGAACGTCGCAATCATTATGGGTCGCCTCACAGCCGACCCGGAGCTGCGCCGGACGGGCGGCGGCATTGACGTTTGCACCTTCCGCGTGGCGGTGGATCGCCGCTTCAAGGGGCAAAACGAAGAACGGCAGGCCGATTTCATCAACGTGGTGGCCTGGCGGCAGACGGCGGAATTCGTTTCCCGCTTCTTCCGCAAGGGTTCCATGATTGCCGTGCAGGGTTCCATCCAAACCCGCAATTATGAGGATAAAAGCGGCAACCGCCGGGAAGCGGTTGAAATCGTGGCCGAAAACGTCAGCTTCACCGGCGGCAAAAACGAGGGTGGCGGCGGCGGTTACGGCGGCGATATTCCGCTCCCCCCGCCCCCGCCTTCCACCGGCGCCGCGCCGCAGGACCGCGGGCAAGGCGCAGCGCCGCCCGCACCGGCCTTTGCAACAGGCAGCGCGGCGGATTTTGACGAGATCGCCGGCGAAGACGATCTCCCGTTTTAACACAAACTTCACTTTACTTTAAAAAAGAAAGGTATGATCGAAACAATGGCATACGAAGCACGTTCACCGCGTGACCGCGACCGCGATGGCGGCGACCGCCCGGATCGCCGTCCCCAGCGCAAGAGCCGCCGCAAGGTCTGCTCTTTCTGCGTGGATCACGTGGAACATATTGATTACAAGGATGTTATCCGCCTGAACAAATACATTTCAGAGCGCGCAAAAATCCTGCCCCGCCGCATGACCGGCACCTGCGCCAAGCACCAGCGCGAGCTGACCACAGCCATCAAACGCGCCCGCCACGTAGCCCTGCTACCCTTCTCCGCCGACTAGCGGCTGCGCTGCGGCTCGGCGCCTGTGGCGCTTTCAAGTTTAGGTTGGCGAAACATTTTTGCCGGGGGACTCCGTTGGGGGTTCCCCGGTTTTTCTTGACTGTTGGGCGGGGGCGTGCTATACTTGTGGCAATCGATACAAACAAACATTGCGGTGGTATGAACCAATGAACATCACCCTCCCCCCTTACGCGCAAACAGTTATCACCCTGCTGGAATCAGCGGGGTTTTGCGCCGTTGCCGTGGGGGGCTGCGTGCGCGATTCGCTCCTGGGGCGCGAACCCCTGGATTGGGATATTGCCACCTCTGCCCGCCCGGAGGAAGTGATGCTGGCGTTGCACGGCTTGCGCGTTCTGACCACCGGGCTGCGGCACGGCACCGTCACCGCGCTCGTTGAGGGCGATGCGGTCGAGGTCACCAGCTTCCGCCTGGAGGGCGCATACAGCGACCACCGCCGGCCGGATTCCGTCGCCTTCACCGCCGATCTGCACGCCGACCTCAACCGCCGGGATTTCACCGTCAACGCCATGGCCTGGCACCCGGTGCGCGGGCTTTGCGATCCCTTTGGCGGCGCACAGGATCTGGCGGAAAAACGTCTGCGCTGCGTCGGTTTGCCGGAACAGCGCCTGGAAGAGGATGCACTGCGGATTTTGCGTGCGCTCCGCTTTTGCGCCGTGCTGGGTTTTTCGATGGAAGAAGCCACCGCCCAAGCGGTGCTGCGCCACCGGGAACAGCTGCGCTTTGTGGCCGCCGAGCGCCTACGGGTGGAGCTGCTAAAGCTCCTTTGCGGCGACGATGCGCGGCGCGTATTGCGGGATTTTCGCCGGGTGATTTTCGTCCTGTTGCCGCAGCTCCAACCCATGGAGGACTTTGCGCAGCACAACCCCTGGCACTGTTATGATGTTTGGCAGCACACCTGCGCGGCGGTGGAAGCCGCGCCCCCCGCACCGGCGCTGCGCCTGGCCGCCCTGCTCCACGATTGCGGGAAGCCGGAATGCTTTTGCCTGGACGCCGACGGCGTCGGCCACTTCCACGGCCACGCGGCGGCCAGCGAACGCATGGCGCGGGGGATCCTCACGCAGCTGCGCTGTTCCCGCCGCTTCACTGAACAGGTGGCGCAGCTGGTGCGGCTGCATGAGCTGCGGCTTTCGGAAACCCCGCCCGGTCAAAAACGCACGGCGCGGCTCCGCCGTCTGCTGGGGGAGCTGGGCGAAACTACGTTGCTGGAATTGATCTGGCTGGCCAAAGCGGATGCAGCGGCGCAAGCCCCGCAAGGGCTTTGGCGGCTGGAAGACTGCGACGCCCTGGCGGCGGAGGTGCGCACGCTCGCAGCGGAAGGAACCTGCGTGACGCGCAAGCAGTTGGCCGTGAACGGAAACGACCTGGCGGCGCTCGGCTTGCAAGGCCCGGCGCTGGGCAAAGCGCTGCAAGGCTTGCTGGAAGACGTGCTGGAAGGAAGAGCGCCCAACGAGCGGGCGGCGCTGCTGGCGCGGGTGGCCGGGGTATAGGTGCTTTGCGGGGGTGGTGGTGAATGCCGCTCAGGCCTATAATGCGATTCTGCATCTGAAAGCCAACCGTGCTGCGCTCCGCGCCACCACCCCGCCGCTGCGCGGCACCCCTCCCACGGAGGGGAATTTTCACACGAACCCAACGG
>JAITNG010000149.1 GCA_031290595.1 Oscillospiraceae bacterium | reverse complement strand
AAATTATCTTTTACGCCACAGCGAAAATCTTCTTGCAGTAACCTGTGCAAAATCCCGGAAAGACGCACCGCCGTAACCGTCGCCAACTTTCCTTCGCTGCTGGAATTCAATGCAGAAATTCGCACCCGGACGGCTTCCTTTTTCGCCTCCCCGCCTCAGAACAGCGTCAGCTGCTCAAATTCAAAGGGGGCGTCGTGCGGCGCATAGTTTCCTACCAGGATTTCGATGGTTTGGTATTGCTTTTCGGTGATCACCAGTAGGCGCACAGAGCCGTTGTCGGGCTTTGCGGCGTTGAGGCGCTTGCGGTGTTTTTCCACGGCGTCGGTGCCGTTACAGGTGCGGGCATAGATGGAGTATTGCAGCATGTAGTAGCCGTCTTTCAGCAAAAAATTGTGAAACTTTGTGGCCACGCTGCGTTCCTGTTTGGTTTTGACCGGCAGGTCGAAAAAGACTAACATTCTCATAAACTTATTCATAGCTATGTTGGCACAGCTCCTGCAATGCCGGGAGCTGTATCTCTTTTGCGCCCTGCACAAGCGCGGCGCTCAGGCTCTGCACCGTCAGCTCAATGGCATAAGAAACGCCGTATGTTTTGCGGTTCACTTCAATTTCGTAGTTGATCAGGTTGAAAAGCTGCCTGCGCAAAGCGGGCGTAAATTCTTCGTCGGGCGTTTCCACCGTGCGCACAACAAACAGGTCAACCAGTGGGCGGAATGGTTCAATGACGTCATCCGCCAGGTTGAATTGGTTCAGCCCGCTGCGGTGATGCAGGCCAAAAGCGGGCAAAAAACCGTAGAGCGCCAAGCTCCTGGCAATGCAACCCCGCAGGATGGAATACCCATAGTTCAGCGCAGCATTGCGGGCGTCCTCTTCCTTCCCCCGCGTAAAGCCTTTTTCAAACAGGCGGGGGAAGTAATAGGCCGCCGCAACCGCTTCGGCATTGCCCTCGTCGCCGGAACGCACGGATTTTGCAACGCTGCGCAAATGCGCCGCTTCAGCGGCAAGGCTTTGCAGTGCAAGGCATTTTGCCTGGTTCTCGATTTTGGCAATCACGATTTGCTGCCAAAGCTGTTTTTGCGTTGGCCGGGTGGCTGCAAGCTGCGCGTGCATAACCTCGCTTTGCCGGGAATGCCGATGAAAGGGTTGCAGCACCGCACTGGGCATGTGCTTTTCGTCGCAGACAAACAGCGCCGCCCCCGCCTGGGCAAGCGCCGAAAGCAGCGCTGTGCTGATGGTGCTTTGCCGGTTTTCGATCAACACCGTGTCAATGTCCTCCACGGGGATAGAAACAACCGATTCGCCCTTGACGCACAAACAGCAGTTCTTGAGGGAAAGCGCAACATCCCCCATGATCATCACATTGCGAAAGCCCATGGCAGCCACGTCCTATCTTTTTTTCTTTCTTTTAAAGTCCAGCCGTTTTTCCTTGGATACATGCGTGTAGTTCCCCAGCAAATCCACGGTATATTTTTCGAGGGCAACCAAGGTTTTTGCGCCGAGACCTTCAATTTTGTAGGTGTTATCGTGCGTGATAATTTGTATTGCACCCGTGCTAATATTTGCACCCTTGTAATACACAAACGCGCCATCGAGGTCTTTTTTATCCGGCAGGCGGCTTTCTTTGCGTACTTTGCTGAAAACCATCGGCTTTTTGCTCTTCACATAAATCAGGTCATTCGGATAAATCGAAAAAACGAAGTGTTCGTCCTTCATCTTCTTCCACTCCTCCCAAGACTTGTGGGCAACAATGGCACGATTGGGCAGACGGGGCCGGATTGTATCGGCCACATAGACGGGTACCAGGTAATACCCCTCATCCGGCACAAGGAATACATCTACGCGCACCATGCTGTCGTTGTCGGCACGACCCGCGCCGCTATGTACCTCCGTGTTGACGGTGAAAGTTTCCGTGAGCTTTACCTTTTTCACCAGCGGCCCCGGGCTACCGTCGCTCCGGGGCTTATAAAACGGTTCGGCAAAGGCTTTTTTTGCGTCGCCGTCACATGTGCGCAAACGCGCTTTCAAAGCCTCATAAAGCAACACATCGCTGCGTGGGTTGTAATAGTTTTCGATTTCCCCGTCTTTTAGTTTCAGTTCGGTCAGCCCCACTTTTTTCAGTACAGCCTCGCGCTCCTCTACCTGCACAGGGCGGCTTTTGATGGTTTCTTTGTGCGCCGCGCCAGTCACCTTGCGCCGGGGCATACGAGAAACAAAGACAGGTTGCACAGCGGAAAGCTCCTGTTCGGAATAGGCGCTTTCTTTCAACCCCCGCAGGGCGCGCTGGGGATCAGGACACAACCAGGCCTCCAGCGCATCGCTGAATCCCGGCCAAGGCTGCGGGAATTTCGCTTTCACTTCGCCGGTTTTGCTTGCCACTGCATAGCCGTGTTCGCCGTCACGCATATAGACAGTTTCTTTTGTTTCGCTGAAGCTGCGGATTTTGTGAATCATGCCGTCTGTTACACAGGCAATCACAGCGGCGTCAAGCGCGTGGTGCAAATCACCGTCTTCCCGGATTTTCGACAGCCCCCATCGCTTGCGCATGTGGCTGGTCACGGCGCCGCTAACGGCATACACCTGCTTTTTATGGTCTGCCATGCTGGGCGCCAATTCCAGGTGATCCAGCAAGTAATTGTAGAAGAAGCGGGAAATCGTTTTGGTATCCTGTAGATTGCGCTCCTTCCACTCGTCTTCATCTTGTTCCGTGAACGCTTCTTTGAGCAAGTTGCGCTTTTTGCGCTCGGATAAATGGGAGTTGCGCACATTGACCTGAAATGCATCCCGTGCCTGCCCGGTGAGATATTGCAGGGGCAGGCGATTGCCTTTCTGGCGGTTTTCTTCTGTGCGCACAAGCACCTTGTTGTTGTAGCTGTCATCAAAACAAAGGCTGTAAGGGATGATGTGATCCACATCCACGTAACCCGGCTCAAACAGCCGCTGGCGATCCAACTTCTGCCCGGAATAGAAACACAGCTCGCCCTGCTCCTGGTATAATTTTAGCTTCACCAGGTCTTGCCCCGTTGGGGTTTGAATCCGATCCGTTTTGCGGATGTCCTCCATGATACGTTCATTGCGCGCCTGGTTTTCTTCATTGCTCTTGGTCATCTTTTTGCGTTCATCAAAGTCCTTGGCAAGTTCCCGCGCCAGCTCAATTTTCACATAGGTCGGGCTTTCCCCCGTTGCGCGGATAATGGCGTTGAGTACCTTGGCGCACTGGCTCAACGCCCGCAGCCCCACCGGGCTGGTGATGGTGTTTTCCGCTTCCTTCGCCAAATCACTCAAGGAAATCAGCCGCGCTTTTTCGCCGCCGTCCGCCTTGAACCGAAAGCCCGCCGCTTCGCAGGCCTTGTCATACTTCAGGCCCTCCTCCAGGTGCGGCAGAATCCGTTGCAGCGCCTTGATGGAAAGATGCCCAAACCCCGAAAAATTGCCCAGATGTTCCGCCAGGTGCTCGGCTTCAATGGGGCTGAAATCATAGGAAAGCAGCTGTGCCTGAATCGCATCCTTGTTTTTGTAGAGCGTGAAAATGGTGCCGATGGCGTCTTGCTCGGCAGGGCTGCAGCACCGCCCTAGGACTTTCCCGATTCCACGGTATGCCCGCAGCCAGTTGGGCTTTTTCTTCTTCTCATCTTCGGCGTCGCTGTCTTTGCTCTTGTAATTGACCAGGTTGAAGCGATTTTCCGGGGCAATGCCCAGCGCTTTGCGTATTTTCGCATAACTCAAATCCGCTGTTTGGAATGCCAACTGTATGAGTTGCACGCGTTGTTCCTGCGTGAGCGCAATGCTTTTGCCGCCGTTCACAAGGTGCAGTTTATTCACATCACTGATCAATTGAAACCGTTCAAAAGCAAACGTTGCCTTGGCGGCACGGGGTTCGTGTTCGAGGAAGGTGCAATAGCCGCGCATCCGTTCAATTTGGTTGCCGGCGTAGGGGCTGCCGACGCCGGGGCCTTCGTCAAAAGAACGCTGCCCAAGCAGAATATCAAGATACGCCGCCTGCAACGCTTCCGAAGCCCAGGCGTTCCCCAATGCACGCTGCCGGGCAAAGAGCAGTTCTGCTTCCTGCTGCACCATTGTGCGGGTGACGGTGTTTTGATAATTGACGGTTTTGTTGCGCTTGGTTTCCGCAAACAATTCATCGCAATAAAGCATTTCGCCCACGGTTCGATAGCCGTGCGCCTCCATGCGCCGCTGGTTTTGGTCGATGGCGCCCGTCATGGCGCCGCCATCCTCCTTGCCGTCTTCGGCCTTGCGGTTGGATTGAAAGCCCCGGCGCTGCGCCAGGTGAATCATGATGCGGGCAAAGTATTCCCGTGTAACCGGCGCATCCAATGCCTGCACCCGCAGCGCATAAACGTCAGCTGTGGTGTCGTCATAGAGATTGGCAAGCTGTTCTTCGCGCAGCAGCCCATCCTGCACAATCAGCTGCCGGATGCGCTCTTTGCGGTGTCGGCGGCGGCGCAGCCTACGCCGCGCGCTCCGGGCGGCTCGCCGGGGCGCAGCCAGCGATTCGCCGGTTTTGGGTTGCTCCGGCGCGTCGAATATCCGCACACCCAGCTGTGCAATCCGCTCCGGCTGCTCATTTTCGTCCAGCTCCAGCACGGCAAAGCCGATTGAAGTAATCCCAAGATCCATCCCCACACCGTATCCCATTGCATGTCCGCCTTTCCAAAATAAAAAAGATGACGCCCCATTGATAGCAATAGGGCGTCAGTGCTTTGCGGTTTGCTACCTTATTGCAGCAACCTAATGTCCCTCGGTATGGCTTGAATATACGTAGAAGAACGAACATATTGTAACACCCCGTGCGCCGTTTGTCAACCCCTTTTTTGGCTTTTTTTGCAAAAAAAGCAGGCTTGCATTTCACGGCGCTGTATGCTATACTGGATTTGCGTCCCTGGGTTGGGGCGATTTCAAGGGATGGTGAAGCGTCCCAACAGATGGCTGTTTCTTTGGGCGCGAGCGCGAAAGCCGGATCAGGCTGTGGGCTATGTCAATCAGGTGTTCCTTGCGAATACAAGAATCCACGGAACGAACGAACCTTTTCCACCAGCAACGATAGAGGAGAAAATGCATGAAAAAGCTGTCACACAAGGCGCAATGGATATGGGATGCAAGCAACACGCGCCCCAATGATTTTGTCGTGTTCCGCTGCGCGTTCCCTGTGGAATCCCTGCCGGGAAAAGCCGTGGCGCACATCGCGGCAGAAACAAAATATTGGCTGTGGATCAACGGGGCGCTTGCCGTGTTTGAGGGCGGGCTGTTCCGCGAGAGCCT
>JAITNG010000039.1 GCA_031290595.1 Oscillospiraceae bacterium | reverse complement strand
TTCATGTAAAAAGATGGTTGCCGTCAGGAACACGAAGCCCATGGCCAGCAAAATCTCCAACATTCGCCTCACCTCCTTCTTGTTGATTTGCATCAACTTCCAGAGGAGAACCAACATCACCGCAAACGCACAACGCCAAATACAGTATAGCACGGGCAACGTGAAAAATCAACAAATATTTCCAGTTTTTGCGCACCCCAATTAGCTGCAATATATTTTTTTACAGATTGTTCATTGCACTTTGCGCGGGAGCGTGCTATAATGGATTTCCATTACAAGCGATGGGTGACAGATGTTGGATTATTTTGGGACGTAAGGTGATTATAATGGTAAATGCTTCGATGCTCCCCTGGCTGCTTGACGGCGCGTTGGTGCTGATCTTTGCCCTCACGGTGCTTTTTGCGCTGAAGCGGGGCTTTTTATCCGTTGTGCTTTCGCTGGCCTGTTGGCTGGTCAGCCTGGTGTTTGCCGGTGCGCTCAGCGCGGCGGTCGCCCAGCCGGCCTATGACGCCTTGGCCGCGCAGCCGGTGCGCAACATGATTGAAACCAGGATAGCCGACACTGCGGTGGGGACGGAAGCGGCGGTGCTGCACGTGGAAAAGCTCCTGGAAGAACTGCCCGATTCCCTGCGGGAGCTGGCGGATTTCAGCGGCGTTTCGCTGGATGCGCTGGTCAATAAGCTGGAAGCCATGCCGACCGACGGCCGCAGCGCGGCGGAGCTGCTGGAAAGCACCATCGTTGCGCCCGTTGCCGTGGCGGCGATCCGCTGGGGTCTTAGCATCGCGTTCTTTGCGTTGTTGCTGCTGCTCACTCGCCTGATCGCCCGGCAGCTGGAGCGGGCGGGGAAGATCCCCGTCATCAAGCAAGCCAACCAGGCGTTGGGGGCGGTGCTGGGCGTTGCGAAAGGCCTGCTGGTGGTGTTCGTCCTCTGCCTGTTGCTGCGCGTGGCGGCGGAGCTGCGTGCCGACGGCGATTTTGCCGCCGCAGTGGAGGAAGCAAAGATCCCGAAGCTGCTGGGGCTGCTGCCGGTGCGGAAGGGTCTTTAGGCCTTTTTCTTTGAAAGAATAAATCAACCAGATAAAAAGGGGAGCGGTTATTATTATGGCTGAAACGAATGTGCAACAGGATGCCAGCAACAAGGTTTTTACCATCCCGAACTTGATCACCATGTTGCGGGTTGTGCTGATCCCGGTCTTCACCATCCTGTTTTTGCAGGGGCATTTGCTGGCGATGCTGATCGTCCTGGCGATTTCCGGCCTGAGCGACACGGTGGACGGCAAGATCGCCCGGCGCTTTCATATGGTCAGCAACATTGGCAAATGGCTTGACCCTGCGGCGGATAAGCTGACGCAGATCACCCTTGCGGTGCTGCTGTTTGTGCGCTTCAACCAGAGCGCGGATGCGGGGATGAAGGCGTTTAGCTGGGTTTTTCTGCTCTTTTTGGGCAAGGAGCTGCTGATGCTGCTTGTCGCGCTGTTGATGCTGCTGCTCAAAAAGCGCCCCGCCGCCGCTGAAATTTATGGCAAGGCGGCCACGATGGTGTTTTATGTTGTGATGACGCTGCTGTTCCTGGCGGGGCCGGACGTGAGCCTGTTTGCGCACTACGGCTGGCCGGTGCTGCCCAACGCAGTTGTGATGGCGCTGGTTGTGCTGACGCTGCTGCTGACGTTCATCGCGTTTTTCAGCTATATCCCCGATACCTACCGCAAGCTGTTCAATAAAGAGAAGAAGAAATAGGATGAAGCACACGAGAGGGGGAAACGAACGATGAAGCAAGCATTGTGCTGCAAGTGCAAGGAGCGCCCGGCGGTGCTTTTCGTCAGCCGCATTATCGGGGGCGAAAAGGCTTCGCAGGAAGGCTACTGCATCCCCTGCGCGATGGAGATGAACATCGGCCCCATCAAGCAAATGATGCAGAACATGGGCTTTTCGGCCGATGATGTGGATGCTGCGGGCGACCAGATTGGCGACCTGCTGGCCAACGGCGGCGATGAAATGATGCAGCCGCTGATGGATTCCATGCGGGGCGCATTCCCCGGTGCGGAACAGGCGCTGCGCCCGCACGCCGAAGAGGACGACGAAGACGACGACGAGCCGGAGATGGCAGACGCCGTCCCGGTTTCGATGCCCCGGCGCGGCGAGCGCAAAACGAAAAACAAAAAAGAGAAGAGCCGCAAGTGCCTTTCGCTCTATTGCACCGATCTTTCGGAGCGGGCGCGCACGGGGCAGCTGGATCGGGTCATCGGGCGGGAGGACGAGATATACCGCACGATGCAGATCCTTTGCCGCCGCACGAAGAACAACCCCTGCCTGATTGGCGAGCCGGGGGTGGGCAAAACCGCCATCGCCGAAGGGCTGGCGCAGCGCATTGTGGCGGGCAACGTCCCCAGCCGCTTGCTGGATAAAGAAATCCACCTGCTGGATATGACCGCTATGGTTGCGGGGACGCAGTTCCGCGGGCAGTTTGAGGGGCGCATCAAGGGCTTGATTGAAGAGGTCAAAGCCCTGGGGAACATCATTCTTTTCATCGATGAGGTGCATTCGCTGGTGGGCGCGGGGGATGCCGAAGGCTCCATGAACGCGGCCAACATCCTCAAACCCGCCCTTTCGCGCGGGGAGGTGCAGATCATCGGGGCGACCACCTTCACCGAATACCGCAAATACATTGAAAAAGACGCCGCCCTGGAACGGCGGCTCCAGCCGGTGAAAATCGAAGAACCTTCCATCGAGGATTGCTGCCGGATGCTGGAGGGCGTGAAGGAATATTACGAGAGCTTCCACAAGGTCAAGGTCAGCGAAACCCTGGTGCGCCGTGCGGTTGTGCTGAGCGAGCGCTACATCAGCGACCGTTTTTTGCCCGATAAAGCCATTGATTTGCTGGATGAAGCCTGCACCTGCGCCAACCTGCGCAACAGCTCCATTGATGAACTGGATAAAACCAAGCGCAAGGTGCAGCAGCTGCTTGAACAGCAGCAGGCGCTCATGGAACAGTCGGAGGTCGATTACGAACGGCTTTCGGGCATCCGCACCGAGATGTTCCGGCTCGAAAGCCGCGCAAAGACGCTCCAGCTCCAGGCCTCAGATAACCTGGTGACTGAAGACGACCTGGCCAAGGTGATCCAGCTGTGGACGGGCGTACCCGCCCAGAAGGTGATGGATAGCGACCTCCAGCGCCTACGCAACCTGGAGGACGCGCTGCGCCGCTACATCATTGGGCAGGATGAAGCCGTGGGTCACGTGGCGGCGGCCATCCGCCGCAGCCGGGTGCAGATCAGCCCCCAGCGCCGCCCGGCCTCGTTCATCTTCGTCGGCCCCACGGGCGTGGGCAAAACGGAGCTGGTCAAACGCCTGGCCGCCGAGCTTTTTGACCGGCCGGAAACCCTCATTCGCCTTGATATGTCGGAATTCATGGAGAAGCACGCAGTTTCGCGCATCATCGGTTCGCCGCCGGGCTACATCGGCTATGACGAAGCGGGTCAGCTGACGGAAAAAGTCCGCCGCAAGCCCTATTCTGTGGTTCTCTTTGATGAAATTGAGAAGGCGCACCCGGATGTGATGAACATCCTGCTGCAAATTTTGGATGAAGGCCGCATCCACGACGCCCAGGGGCGCGAGGTCGGCTTTGAAAACACCGTGATCATCATGACCTCCAACGCGGGCAGTGAACGCAAGGAAGGCGCGATTGGCTTCGCCAAAACCAAGGGCGAGGCTTCCAAGGAGCGCAGCATGAAGGCGCTCAAAGAATTCCTCCGCCCGGAATTTTTGGGCAGGGTGGATGAAATCGTCGTGTTCCGCGAGCTGGACGCGGCGGATTACGCCGTCATCGCCCGGTTGCAACTGGAAGAGCTGCGCGAAGCGCTGCTGGAAAAGGGCATCCGCTTCAACTGGAGCGAAGAGGCCGTGGCAGCCCTGGCCGAACAGGCCGTGGGCGGCACGCGCGGCGCAAGGGATCTGCGCAACGTCCTGCGCCGCCAGGTGGAAGACCCCGTCACCACCAGCCTGGTGGAAGCCCCGGCAGAACAACCCCTAAGCGCAGTCGAAATCGGCATAGAAGCCGGAAGAGTCGCGCTGGTGGCGGTGTGAGGGGAGGAAGCGTATATTATGGGTGCAGGAGGTGCGTGTTGTGAAGTTATATCTTGAAACGACCATGTTTAATTATTATTTTGACACTGCGCGGGATGGTCACGCCGATACTGTTCAGTTGTTTGAGGAAGTCCGCATCGGAAAGCATGAAGCATATACCTCCGGCTATACCGTGGAGGAATTGCTGAATGCCCCGGAACCGAAGCAGTCTAATACTATTCCTTGATTAAAAGCAGTGCTTCATTTTTATGTGCCTGGACACGGCACGCCGTGTCCCTACAAACCGGGATGAAACGACAACGTACCTTTGATTTTTTATACACCTTTGTAGGGACACGGCGTGCCGTGTCCAGGTGCCTGCGATAATGCATTGCTTTTTAAAGCGGAACAGTCTAAGATGATGGCGTTAATAAACACGTATGGGATTACCATACTCCCCATCATTCCTGCATCCAATCAGCTTGCCGATTTTTATGTTGCCGAAAACATTATCCCTACTCGGTTCCGATTGGATGGCGCTCATATCGCGATAGCTTCCATACATAGACTAGACTATGTACTTTCATATAATTTCCAGCACATTAACCGCGTAAAAACAAAACTGCTGACAGATCGCATAAACCATGAAATGGGCTATGGCGCCATCGTAATCTGCACCGCAAAGGAGGTTTTGGAAGATGAACAATCCAACAAAGAAGAATTCTGCTGAGGATGAGATCAATGCCATTCGCATCAAACTTTACGAGCAAACGAAAAACATGACAGCAGAGGAGCAAACTGTTTTTTTTAACAACAAGATGAAAGATGGCTTTGCAAAACATGGTATTACGCCGTGCTATGCACCGCCGCCACCAGCGCGCACTGCACAACCGTAAACCAGAGGCGACCCCATCAAAAACCGCGCCCCGCAGCCAATCCTTTGGCTGCGGGGCGCTTTTTGGCGGAAGGGTTGACTGCCCTCCCATGCAGACGCTGAGGAGCATCGGAGGGCAAAAAGCGCAAATCCGATGTCGCATGGTTTTTTTGAGCCTTTGCAAGCGGCTCTGTGCTTGCGTGCAGAACAGTATAAAACTCCCCCCGTGTACCAGGCGCGGGGCGGGGATGCCCGGCGTTGCCGGGTGTGCGATTCCGCCCCACGCAAAACGTCCCCCTTACGGAGGACGCTGCGGCATGGGGCACTTTTACGGCCTTTGCTTTCAACGTCCGCATGGGAAGGCGGGCGGGGTGCCTTCCGTTTGCTTGCATATCCTAGCACAGAAAAGGCCGGATTGCAAGTGCAAATTTGCGCTTTTGAGCCGTTTCAAGGCCGAAATACGGCCTTTTTTGGCGCAGTTGGTAATCTCTGCCATTTGCGAAAAGCGGAGTTCCCATATTTTTTAGGGGCAAGTCTATTTCCGCGTGCGGCGGCATATAGATGCTGCGAGATTCAAAATCCAGAGAAACAAAGGGGAGTTATAACGATGGAGCTTCAACGCAGCACCCGGAATATCGGGAGCATCGAAACCGTTTATGACGGCAAGCTAGAGCAGGCAGTGGACAGCGACGTCACGCTGCCGGAATATTGCCCGGATATTCTGCGCATTCTGCAATGCACGATTGAGCCTTCAATCGCATCCGCCCAGGCGGTGGGCGAGCGCGTGACGGTGGAAGGCAGCGCGCGGGTTTGCGTCCTGTATGCCGGGGAAGACGGCGGCTTGCAGAGCTTTGAACAGACCTACCCGTTCACGCGGACGGCGGACATCAACGGCCTGGGCGAAGGCGCGGTGGTGACCGCCAGCGCGAAAGCGGAATACGCCAACGGCCGCGCCGTCAGCCAGCGCCGGCTTGATATTCATGGGATGTTGAGCATCCGCCTGCTGGTGCGCCGCCGCAAGGAAGAGGCGATCCTCACCGCAGCGGAAGGCGGCGGGATGCAGAGCCTACAGGATACCATCAAACTTTCGAGCCTGGAAGCGCTGAGTGAAATCATCTTTCCGCTCACCGAAGTGATTGAAGTCGAACCCAGCGCCCCGGCGGTGGATCAGGTGATCCTGCGCCGGGCGGTCGCCCTGCCGGGCGAAATCAAGGCGATCAAGAATAAGCTCCTGCTCAAGGGGAACCTGGAGGTGCGGGTGATCTACCGCAGCAGGGACGCCAAAACCCCCGTGCAGCTGCTGCACACCATGCCCATCAGCCAGATCATTGAAGCGCCGGGCGTCACGGAAGAAACCGCCAACACCCTGCGCCTGCGCACCCTTGCGCTGGAAGTGACGCCCAAGCCCGATTCCAACGGTGCGCCGCGTCTGCTGGATATTGCGGTGCGCATCGCGGCGGAGGTCGGGGGCTACCAGCCGCTGGAGCTGCCGGTGCTGGCCGACGCATATTCCACCCAGGGCGGCGTGCAGCTGGATACCCGTCGCCTGGAAACCCGTCAGCTGCTGGAGAGCTTTCAGGATACCACGCTGGCCAAAGGGGATTTTGATTTTGGCAGCGCGGGGATTGAGAGCGTGCAGCTGCTCAGTGGCGAAGTGCAGCCCGTGCAGGCCGCGCTCAAGGGCGACGGCCTGGAACTGAGCGGCACTCTGCACTTCCGCGTGGTGTATTTGGATGGCGAAGGCCAGGTGGCATATGCCGAAAAGGAACTGCCCTTCAGCTACCGCAAGCCGCGCCGCTCCGGCGCAGCGGGCGAAACGCTGTGGGCGGATGCGGCGGTGGACCTGATCTCTGTGCAGGAAAGCGTCAGCGGGAACAACCTGGAGCTGCGTGCGGAGCTGGGCATTGTGGGCGACGTCTTCCGGGTCGAGAACCGCGAGGTCGTCAGCGGCATCAACCCGGCGGAAGAGGACGCACCCGCCGCCCGTTCCCCCCTGACGATCTATTTTGCATCCGCACGGGAACCGCTTTGGGAGATTGCCCGGCGCTACCGCACAACGACGGACGCGATCCGGGAAGAAAACGAAATCGGCGGCGAAACGGCGGAAGAGGGTCAAATGCTCCTGATCCCCGGCGTGTGATGTGCTAAACAAAACAACAACCAATAAAACTATATCTTAGCACAAGAAAGGTGAGCGCAATATGGAAGAACGCAGCATTTATAACGATATTGCCCAGCGCACCCAGGGGGATATTTACATCGGCGTCGTCGGCCCTGTGCGCACGGGGAAATCGACCTTCATCAAGCAGTTTATGGATACCCTGGTGCTGCCCAACATCCCTTTGGCGGCCAAGCGGGAGCGGGCGCAGGATGAGCTGCCGCAATCCGCTTCCGGCCGCACCATCATGACCACCGAACCCAAGTTCATCCCGGAAGAGGCGGTCGAGGTCAGCCTCCAGGGCAATGCGCGGCTCAAGGTGCGCATGATTGACTGCGTGGGCTACATCGTCCCCAGTGCGCTGGGTTACATTGAAGACGACCAGCCCCGCATGGTGCAGACCCCTTGGTATGAAGAGGAGATCCCCTTCAACATGGCGGCCGAAATCGGCACCCGCAAGGTGATCAGCGAACACAGCACCATCGGTCTGGTGATCACAACGGATGGCTCCATCAGCGAGATCCCGCGTGAAGAATACGCCGAAGCCGAGGAGCGGGTGATCCAGGAGCTACAGGAACTCAACAAACCCTTTGTGGTGCTGCTCAATTCCGTCACGCCGGAAGCCGCTTCCGTCACCGCCCTGGCTTCGCAGCTCAGTGTGCGCTACAATGTGCCGGTGCTGCCGGTCAACTGCCTCAACCTGACCGAATGGCAGATCAAGCAGATCCTCTCCCAAATCCTCTTTGAGTTCCCCATCCGCGAAGTTTCGGTCAACCTGCCCAACTGGATCGTCACGCTGGAGCCGGAGCACTGGCTGCGCAAGAGCATCTACCAGTCCGTCCGCACGGCGGCGGAGGGGATGCGCCATGTGCGCGATGCGGCGAGCTTTGCGGCGGCGCTCCAGGGGGGTGAGCATATTGCGGCGGCGAACCTGGGGGCGGTCAGCCTCAGCGAGGGTGCGGCGGCGGTGGAAGTGAGCGTACCGCAGGAACTCTTCTACCGCGTGCTGGCGGAATCCACCGGCCTTGAAATCAGCGATGAGCATGATCTGCTGCGCTGGCTGAGTGAGCTTTCCCGCACCAAATCGGCCTATGACCGCATCAAAAATGCCCTGGATGAAGTGGAGGCCACCGGCTACGGCATCGTGATGCCATCGCTGGAAGAGCTGCGCCTGGAAGAGCCGGAGCTGATGCGGCAGGGCGGGCGCTACGGCGTGCGCCTACGCGCCTCCGCCCCTTCGCTGCACATCATGAAAGCCAACATCACCACGGAAGTCGCGCCCATCGTGGGCAGCGAAAGCCAAAGCGAAGAGCTGGTGATGTATTTGCTCAACGAATTTGAGGAAAACCCCGCCGCCATCTGGGAAAGCAACATCTTCGGCAAAAGCCTGCACGAGCTGGTCAACGAAGGTCTGCACAACAAGCTCTACCGGATGCCCGCCGACGCACGGATGAAGTTCCAGGAAACCATCGAAAAAGTGATCAACGAAGGCTGCTCCGGGTTGATCTGCATCATACTGTGATGCAAACGCAAGCAAAAGGATCCGGCGCCCATACCAGGCGGTATGGGCGCCGGGGGTTCATCCGCTTTTACCGTGCTGAAAAGTGTAGGTTATACTGTTCTTCATCTGAAGGCCAACCATGCTGCGCTCCGCGCCACCACCCCGGCGCTTCGCGCCACCCCTCCCCGGGAGGGGAATTTTCACACGAACCCAACGGCTACGGAAATTCCCCTCCGTGGGAGGGGTGCCGCGCAGCGGCGGGGTGGTGGCGCGGAGCGCAGCGAGGTTGGTTCTAGATGCAGAACAGTATAACATATATCTATACTATACTGTTTCGCTTTAAAAAGCAATGCATTATCGTAGGCACCTGGACACGGCACGTCGTGTCCAGGCACATAAAAATGAAGCACTGCTTTTAATCAAGGAATAGTATTACCAAAACAGTGCAGCGTCTATCAACACAAAACACAAAAAACCCGGCGCCGTGCGGAAAATCCGCTCGGCGCCGGGGCGTGTTTTTGTTGTTCCTTTTTATGCTTCTTCGCTGCTTTCAAAATCTTTCGCAGGCGGGCTATCCGTGCTGTGTTTTACCTTGGATGTTTTGATCCAGGCCATCAGCCCGCATTCGCCGGTGCAGAAGCCGAAGACGGAAATGATCAGGTATTCAGGCACTGTTTTGTCTTTGAAAGCCAAAGCGAGGCATGCCGCTGTGAAGGCGGCCAAAATCCCGGTGAGAACCAATACCATGAAGCTGGAAAAATTGGCTTTCTGTTTTTCCGGCGTTTGCGGTGTAGCCATGGGGCATCTCCCTTTCTTATAGCTTGATCAGGTTTTCAATCCAGCAGCTGCTTTCAATTTCCACCAGCAGCACGCAGGGGTTGCCGCCGCGCTCGCGGGCGCTGCCCGCGGTGAAGGTGCGCGTCTTGATGGACGCCGGGATTTTCACGCCGCCGGGGTAGTAGTACGTGACTTCCGGCTTGATTTTCACCTTGTCGCCGGCTTTGATCACGATTTTTGACGCAGGGGGCGGGGCAGGGTATTCAATCCACGAAAGCTGTCCCCAATCCGTCCAGCTACCTTTCGCTTTTTCCGTGATCAACACTTGGTCGCTGCCCTTGGCCTCAATGACTTTGCCGTCCCCCATGTAGATGCCGACGTGTGACGTGTTACGGAATAACAGTAGGCCGGCTATTTCCGGCAAAGTGCCGATCGGGCCTTTTTTTGTGCAGGCATTCTTCATTCCACCTACGTTGGTGTCATATTTGGCCGCGTACTTCGGGTCGCTCGTTGGGCTTTCCATGAACATGTAGGATTTGATCAACCCGTTGCAGTCCACTGCCCGCTTGCCGGAACCTACAAGTTTCCGCAGTTTTTCCACATAGGCGTCGGTGTAGTTGTCTGGATATTGTTTTTTCTTTCTGGTGATCAGATCGGTCGTGATCTTTTTGCCGTAGGTTCCCCACATATAGATGCTGCCCTGCATTGCCTTGGCGTGTTCCACCAGCCCAACTGCTGTTTTTGCCATTTCAAGCCATCCCCTTGTTCGACAATATTCGGTAAATTTCGCCGTATTTACAATTTACCACTTTAGCGTGAAAATGTCAAGAGGGAATGGAAATATTTTGCAAAAATATTCTTATTTTGTTCACGCTGCGCCCTGCGTAAATCTTTTCTTGCATTTTTCCTTGAATTTTGCTAAAATAGCTCATATGAAAAGAAAGAACGGCAACGAAAGGAACCTATGCACATGAAACTTGCTTTTTCTTCCCTGGGCTGCCCGGAGCTTTCCTGGCAGGATATGACTTCCCTGGCCAAGGATTATGGCTTCCACGGCATTGAACTGCGGGGTTATGAAGGCACCCCGGCGGAGGAACTGCTCCGTGCGCTGGGGAAGCTGCGCACCGGGCGGCTGGAAATCAGCTGCGTTTCCGCCTTCCACAGTCTGCAATACCCCGCAAAACGGGCGCAAGCGCTGGTTGAAGCGCGGAATGCCATTGCGCTGGCCAAGGCGTTGGGGGCGGGCTTTGTGCGCATTTTGGGCGACCGCACGGCGGAACCCTGTGACCCGGTGGACGATGCGGAAGTGGCCGAAGCGGTGCGCAGTCTGCTCCCCCTGGCGGAAGAAAGCGGCGTAACCCTGCTCATTGAGAGCAACGGCGCGTTCAGCGACACCAAGCGCCTGGCCGCCCTGCTGGCCACGCTTGGCAGCGACAGCGTCGGCGCACTGTGGGATCTCCACCACCCCTACCGCTTTGGGGGCGAAAGCCCGGCTGAAACCGTGGCCAACCTGGGTGCGTTCATCAAATACGTGCATTGCAAGGATTCGCTGGTCACAGACGGCAAAGTGCAGTATAAAATGATGGGCGAGGGCGATTTGCCCATGGAAGGCTTCTTCCGGGCGCTGCGCTCGATCAATTATGAGGGCTACCTTTCGCTGGAATGGCTCAAGCGCTATGCCCCGGAGCTGGAGGAGGCGGGCGTCGTCTTCCCGCACTTCGTCAATTTTATCGCCAGCTTTTTGCCCCCGGAGGAATGCGCACCCAACCGGCTCTACGAAAACGCACGCAAAACCGGGCAATACATTTGGCCGAAGGAAACGCTGATCGACCTGACCTTCCCCCAACTGCTTGACCGCGTGGCGGAAGAATTCCCGGAACAATACGCCTTTCGCTATACTATTCTGGATTACGTGCGGACGTACAGGGAATTCCGGGAGGAGGTGGACGCATTCGCCCGCGCTTTGATCGCCATGGGCGTGCGCCCGGGGGATCATGTGGCGATTTGGGCGACCAACGTCCCCCAATGGTTCCTGACCTTTTGGGCGAGCGTGAAAATCGGCGCGGTGCTGGTGACGGTCAACACCGCCTATA
The DNA here is from genome assembly GCA_031290595.1 of Oscillospiraceae bacterium. GTDB lineage: Bacteria > Bacillota > Clostridia > Oscillospirales > Acutalibacteraceae > WRMQ01. The sequence continues at coordinate 27,333 of JAITNG010000039.1, read as the reverse complement.
AGATTCACGAGGCGGAATACCTCCTGCGCCAGAGCGACGCCCACACCCTTGTGATGCTTGAGAACCATAAGGATAGCGACTATTCCGGCATTATACAGCAGCTTTGCCCGGAACTGGAAACCCTGGAGCGGGGGCAACCCCTCCATGCGCGGCGGCTGCCGTTTTTGCGCAATATCGTCACCGTCGGCTTCGATTTGCCCGGCTGCCGCAACTGGGAACAGGCGATGGAACTGAGCCAACAGGTGCCGCAGGCGGAGGTGCTGCGCCGCGCCGCCGCCCTGCGCAAGGATGATGTGTGCAATATGCAGTATACCTCCGGCACCACGGGGTTCCCCAAGGGCGTGATGCTGACGCATTATAATATTGTGAACAACGGCAAAACCATCGGCGACGGCATGGATCTTTCGACGGCGGATAAGCTGATGATCCAGGTGCCGATGTTCCACTGCTTCGGCATGGTGCTGGCCATGACGGCTTCAGTCACCCACGGCACTACGATGTGCCCCATCCCGGCGTTTTCGCCCGCCCTCGGCCTGGATTGCATCAACCGGGAACAGATCACGGCCTTCCACGGCGTGCCGACCATGTTCATCGCCATGCTTGCCAACGCAAACTTCGCCGCCACGGATTTCAGCCACATGCGCACCGGCATCATGGCCGGCAGCCCCTGCCCCATCAAGGTGATGGAAGAGGTGATCGAAAAGATGCACATGACGGAAATCACCATCGTCTTTGGCCAGACCGAAAGTTCCCCCGGCTGCACCATGAGCCGCACTACGGATTCCATCGAAACCAGGGTCAACACCGTCGGTCGTGCGTTTTTTGGCGTGGAATGCAAGATTGTTGACCCCGAAACCGGCCTTGACCTGCCGGATGACGCCGACGGCGAATTCGTCGCCCGGGGCTACAACATCATGCGCGGCTACTACAAGATGCCCGAAGCCACCGCCGCCGCCATCGACGCCGACGGCTGGCTCCACACAGGCGACCTCGCCCGGCGCGACGCCGACGGCAACTACAAAATCACCGGGCGGATGAAGGATATGATCATCCGCGGGGGCGAAAATATATATCCTAAGGAAATTGAGGACTTCATCTATACCCACCCCAAGGTGAGCGACGTGCAGGTGGTGGGCGTGCCGAGCCGCGCCTACGGCGAAGAGATCATGGCCTGGGTGATCCTCAAGCCCGGCGAAGAAGCCACCGAGGCGGAAATCAAGGACTTTGTGCTGGCGCACATGGCCAAGCACAAAGCCCCCAGGTACGTGTGTTTCACGGATGCGTTCCCCATGAACGCCGCCGGGAAGATCCTGAAATACAAGATGCGCGAGGACGCAGTGGAACTGCTGGGGCTGCAAAGCGAGAGCAAGATTGTGACGGCGTGAGATCTTATGCGCGATTGCCTTTACACGGGAAATTGCAAGGAACTGGGAAGATTATGTGAAAATAAATATTTTTATTGACTTTTTTCTGCTATCGTGTTATAGTATCACCAGATTAAAATCCTCCCTTGGCTTCCCGCGCTGCGTGCGCGTATATTTCACCCGGCTTGCCGCATACATTGCAGCAGCACGATGAAACAAAGGAGGCTATGGGGTGACAATTTTAGTCTATAACAATCGAACGGGGAAAATGGAGCGCTATGAGCGCGGGCTGCGTGAAGCGATGCCTTACGCCAACGAAACGCTGTTGGTGGGGGAATTCCGCGGTACCTCGCAAACCCAGTTGCTGTGGACGCAGAGCGCCGCGATGAACGCCTGGGTGCAGTTGCGGCAGCAGTGGGGGCAGCCGATCTACCTCCCCTACGCCTTCCGGCGCATTGGGGAAGGCGGCCACGCCAACCAGAGCCAGCATTACGCAGGCACCGCGTTTGACTGCGCGCAAAACATTGGCAACGAAGGCCGTGCCAGGCTGCGCAGCCTGGCTGCAAGCAGCGGACTCTTCACGTATGTGGAACCGGCATACCTGACCCCCACCTGGGTGCATTTGGATACCCGCACGTTGCCGCCCGCCTGCTCAACCGGCGGATACCCGCTCTTGCGCCGGGGCAACCAGGGCGTGTATGTCTGCATCCTCCAGGATGCGCTCAACATCGCCGTGGGCGCGGGGCTGCTTATTGATGGCGTGTTCGGGCTGCTGACGGAAGACGCGCTACGCTTTTGCCAGGCGACGAACAGACTGACGGCGGATGGAATTGTTGGCTGCGCAACCTGGCGTTTGCTGACGGATATTGCCGTTGGCGCAGGGTTGCGGGCAGAATAAACCGGCGGTAACATTTGGTAACGCACTGTAGGATTTGCCTTTGCTCCCTGAATTTGGGGAAAATTTACATAAAATTCCCGTTTCTTTCCTTTATGTTCCAAAAAACCGGGCAATTTATCGTAATTCTGTGAAAATATTTAAAAAAACGCTTGATTATTTTTACAGAGGTGCTATAATGTTTCTAAGGTTCCAGTGTTAAAGTGCTATCACACGACTATACAATTGTGACAAGGAGGTTGAAAATTTGAAACGGTTTGTAAACACATCAGGGAAAGAGCTGGTCATTTATGCTGACAGCAAACTTTCCACAAAGGTGGGTACGCTCTATCGGGACAGCGCGTGTTATTGCATCCTAGAGCAGGATGCGATGGTCGTAGTTCTGTATAAAGTATCCTCCAATGGCGTATTCAAGGTGGGTTTCACCGATTACATCCCTGGGGTGCAGGAAGGCTAACGGCATACAACGGCCTGGAGGTCGAATAACCAAATAAACAAAGCTGCCACAGTCACATTGGCAACTTTGTTTGTTTTGCTTTTTTGCCCCGGTCGGGGCTATACTGTTCCTCTGCTGAAAGGCGCCATGCGCAAAGCCCAGCCGTGCTGCGCTCCGCGCCACCACCCCGCCCCCCGGGGGCTACAGGTTCTCCAGCACCATCATCAGCAAAAAGCCCAGCAGCATCCCCGCCGTTGGCAGGTAGGAGCGCTCTTCCTCCCCCGCCGTGTGGCAAGCGGGGATCAGTTCATGCAGCGAAACCAGGAGCATCGCCCCGGCGGCAAAACTGAGCAAAAACGGCAGGGAATAGGTCGCGACCATCGCCATCAGCGCCCCGAAGACCCCCGCGATGGGTTCCACCACGCCGGAAAGCTGCCCCCAAAAGAAGCTCCGCTTGCGGCTGAAGCCCGCCTTTTGCAGCGGCAGTGAAACCGCCGCGCCTTCCGGGAAGTTCTGCACCGCGATCCCCACCGCGACGGAGCAAGCGCTGAGGAAGGTTTCCCTGGTTGGGTTCACCGCAAGCATCCCGAAGGCGACGCCCACGGCCAGACCTTCGGGTATGTTGTGCAGCGTGATGGAAAACACCAGCATCCGGGCGCTGCGTGCGGAACCATCCGGCTTGAAGTGCGCAATCAGGCGATCCGCCGCCCAAAGGAACACCACCCCGCAAAGGCACCCGCTCACCGCCAGCGGCCAACCCGGCATGTGCAACAGCTGCGTTGCCTGTGCCATGGCGGGTTCCAGCAGCGACCAGACGCTTGCCGCGAGCATCACCCCGGCGGCAAAGCCCAGCATCACCCGGAGCGTGCGCTCCTTCGGGTTGCGGAAAAACAGCACCACCGCCGCCCCCAAAGCGGTCACCGCCCAGGTGCCAAGCGTGGCCAGCAACGCCATCAACCAATACGGCATTGATCAACACCCCCTTATTGCTTACTATATGTGCGGACAGGCGAAGGGGTGCTGCCCTGTGGAAAAAGCCCACGCCCCCGGCAGGTTCAAAAACCTGCCGGGGGCGTGCTTTGGTTGATTATGGGTTGCGCCGTGCTTAGCCGATGATGTAAGCGGATTCGCTGCCAATGCGGATGGAAGCATCAATATCAGCCTTGGCAAGCACTTTGTTGATGTGCAGCTTGGTGTTTGCGGAGGAGAAATAAGTAATGGTCTTCAGCGCACCTGTCGTTTTATCAATGGTGCATTTGACATAGCTCCCGGAATACTGCGGAGCAAACTTATCAATGCCAACAAAGGCTTCCGCGCTCTTGAGGCCGGCGTCAATGGCTTCCTTCGTCCAGATGTTCATCACGCGACCGTGTGCGGTAGTTTCGCGATCCACCGGCGGAGCGGAAAGATTTTCATCCTTTAGGTTAATTTGGATGTTATAAACACTGCCGCCATCCGTGGAGCTGATGCTCTTAATATCGGCCATGGTCAGCTTGCTCGCCCAGGGCTTCCCGGAAACAGGGAAATCATTGTGATCCGCACCTGCGGCAACCGCGTCCTTATCCGTCCATTTTTCAAATGCGGAAAACAAACCGATCACTGCGCCCTTGACGCTATTGATCGCGCTGCTGCTGGTTTCAATGCTGTCGCGGTCGATGAGGGTGCGTTCCTTCCAGGTGTAGCCCGGCTTCTGAATCTTCACGTTGTTGACCGCTGCATTGAAATACGCCAAAATCGCTGCATCGCCGCTCACAGCAGTGGTGGCTACCTTTGTGGTTGTCCCCACGACGGTTTTAGCGCCCGGCTGGGTAAGCGTACTGCTGCCGGAAGTGCTGACGGCCTGCGTATCGCTGCCCGTTGCCGTTTCGGTAATATCCTCAGTGACGTCGCTACTCTCTGTAACGGGTTCTGTGTCCTCGATGACTGGCGGGAAGGTTGGAATCACCTGTTCGCCGGAAAGGGTTTCTTCAATCGTAAAATTCCCTGCACCACCTGTAGTTTCGTCTTTGCCGCAGCCCGCCAGCACCGTGAACGCCAGCGCCAACACTGCCAGAATCGCTAAAATTCTCTTCCCCTGCTTGCTCAATTCTAAACATCTCCTTTTTATTGTTGTGGTTACAAAAGCCCACGAAGATAGTATACTAAATTTATTCGGCTTCGTCAAGAAAAATTCTTTGGAAACATAAAAAAATCATTTTGGAACCAAGAAAAGCCCTGCAACATACTATGAAATGAATCAACAACGCCACACCCGCCCGCCGGGTCAAAGGAGCGATACGGATGGAACAGCACCTCAATTACCCCTGGGAAGCCGCAGCCGCCAACGCAGACGCGGCCTTGCCTTACCCCGCGCCGTTGGCCGAAGCCTATCAGATCCCCGCGCAATCGCCGCAGCTGCCCCCCCTTGCCCCGGCCTTTTTGGCGGCGCACGCCGTCGGCGGGGACCGGGTGACGATGCACTGGGCGGCCGTCCCCGGGGCGGAAGGCTACCTGCTGCTGCGCAGCGAAGGCGGCAACGCACTGCACCCCATCGCTGTGCTGGAAGAAACGACTTACATAGACGCGGCCTTGCAACCGGGCAACACGTATCATTACGCCGTGCGGGCATACAACGCCAACGGCCAAAGCATAGGCGCAGCCACCGCCAGCGTCTTTTCTGCCGCACCCGCAGCGCCGCAAAACAAAACAGCAGCAGAACCAACTCCCACCCCAGAAATAAACCCGGCAACAGCTGCGGCACAGCCGACCAGCCCGCCGCAGGCGCAGGTGCTGGTGAGGGCTATGCCTTGCGGGACGCGGCAAATTCTTTTGGAATGGTCGCCCGGCGCGGGGGCGGAGGAATACCGACTCTACCGCAGCCTCACGCCCTGGAGCAGCTATAGCCTCTGTGCGGAAACAAAGGAAACCCGGTTCATGGATACAGTCGAAACGCCGCAAACCCGGTATTACTATTTTGTGCAAGCGGTGGCGGCGGGCAAAAGCAGCGCCCCCAGCCCCATGGTTGAAGCCGTCACGCTCCCTGCGCTGCCCGACCCCCAGCAGCCGCAGCACCTGCGGGCAACGCTGGCCGGGCGGGATTCCATTGAACTGCGCTGGGATCGCGCAATCGGCGCGGCGGCCTATTTGATCTGCGCCCGCAGCAACCCTGGGGAAGAATTCCACCCCGTCGGCCATGCGGCGGAACCCGTGTTCGTCCATCGGGAAATTCCGCCGGATAGCTGGCTGGAATACTGCGTACAGGCATACCACGGTAGCGGCATCAGCCGCCCTTCGCTGATCGTCAGCGCCCGCACGCCCAAGCCGCTGCGCACCCGCGCCGCCCCGCAGCAGCGCCCGGCGGCGCACACGGCGGCAAACGACCCCGCGCAAGAAAACACGCATGCGCAGCCAAATGCAGCGCCCGCAAATGAAGCTACGCGTCCGCCGGTGCCGCCCCGCTTCCCTGCTTTTTCGCTGCAAGCGTTGCAACAAGGGCTTGGCGTAGGTGCGCCGGATCCCCGCTATGGCGCGCCATCAGCGCACTGACCGCTTCATGCCCCAGCTCCGGCGCATAGGCCGCCGCAAAGGCGCAGGATTGCTCCAGCCATTGCGCACAGCGGGCGGGGTCGGCCTGCAATGTTTCGATGCACTTGACGCGCAAAATTTCCGCCGCGCGGGTCATCAGGCGTAGGCTTTCCAGCAAGCTCTGGGCAATGAGCGGCAGGAAGGCGTTGAGTTCAAACTCCCCTTGCGTGGCCGCCAGGGTGATGGCCGCGTCGTTGGCGATCACCCGCATGGCCACCTGGGTCACCATTTCCGGGATCACGGGGTTGAACTTGCCCGGCATCGCGGTGCTGCCCACCTGCACGGGCGCAAGCCGCAGTTCCCCCAAGCCCCCCAGCGGGCCGGAATTCATCCGCCGCAGGTCGCCCGCCATCTTCATCCAGTTGACCGCCGCCGCCTTCAACAGGCCGGATACCTCGACAAACACATCCTGGTTCTGGGTTATATCCATGGGGTATTCCGCCGCAGCCAGGCCAAGCCCGGTCAGTTCCCGGAGCTTTTCGACCACCCGGTGCCGGTAGCGGCGCTCCGCCTGATCCCCCCGGCCAAGGGCGGTGCCGCCCAGGTTGATCTGCCGCAACCGCTCTTCCACCTTATAGAGCCGCCAGCGATCCCGCGCAACCGCCTGGGCGAACGCGCCGAATTCGCTGCCCAGCGTGACGGGCAGCGCGTCCATCCATTCCGTCCGGCCAAGTTTGGGGATGGCTTCCAATGCAGTTTCTTTGATTTGCAGGCTCCCCTGGAGCGCCGCGCAGCCCTCACTGAGCGCACGCAGCTGCCGGATTGCGGCAATGCGCAGCGCCGTGGGGAACACATCGTTGGTGGATTGCCCCCGGTTCACGTCATCCAGGGGGTGAATCACGTCATAACGCCCGCAGGGCAGACCGCGTTCCCGCAGCGCCAGATTGGCCAGCACTTCACAGATGTTCATGTGCGCCGAAGTCCCCGCCCCGCCCTGGAGCGCCGGGGTGCGCAGCGCGTCATCCGCCGCACCCGCCAGCAATTTTTCGCCGGCTTTTGCAATCGCTTCATAAACGCCGGGCTTCCCAATGCCCAGCTCCATATAGGTCAACGCCGCCGCCCGCTTGACTTCCGCCATGGCATAGACAAGCTCCATAGGGGTATCCTGCCCGCCGAGCGCAAAATTTTCACGCGCCCGCAGGGTTTGCAGACCATACAGCGCATCTTCCGGCAATTCGCGGGTTCCCAGGGTATCCGATTCTGTGCGCATGGGCAACTCCTTTATGCTATTGTACTATTCCTCATCTAAAAAGCCAACCGTGCTGCGCTCCGCGCCACCACCCCGCCCCTTTCGTCAACAGAGTTGACGATGGGCACCCCTCCCACGGAGGGGAATTTCCGTAGCCGTTGGGTTCGTGTGACAATTCCCCTCCGTGGGAGGGGTGCCGCGCAGCGGCGGGGTGGTGGCGCAGAGCGCAGCGCGGTTGGGCTTTTCAGATGAGGAATAGCACAACACAGCAATGCTTTATTTTACACGGCGTGCCGTGACCAGGCGCGTTCGCCGCTTCATCCCAGCCTTCCTTCCAGCAAACACCGTTCCAGTATGCCCTGCGCCCAGGCGATCACTACGCCGTAGTTGGTGAAGGGTACGCCCTGGGCTTCGGCGGTGCGCAGCCGGGCGCGTACCGTGCGCTCGTTGAGCATACAGCCGCCGCAGTGGATCACCAGATCCACCCCCGTGAGGTCTTCGGGGAATTCCCAACCGGAGCAGGAGGAGAAACGGAAGGATTTCCCCAGTTCGCTGCGGATCCACCGGGGGATCTTCACCGTGCCGATGTCATCGCACTGGCGGTGGTGGGTGCAGCCTTCCGCAATGAGGATGTGCGCCCCCTCCGGCAGGGTTTCCAGCGCACGCACGCCCCGCACGGCGGCCTCCAGATAGCCTTTGTAGCGGGCGAAGAGGATCGAAAACGAAGTCAGTGGCGTCCCCGGCGGGGTATCCGCCGCCGCTTTGGCGAACACCTGGGAATCCGTGATCACCAGCGCGGGCGCACGCCCCAGCGCCGCCAACGTATCCCGCAATTCAAATTCCTTGACCACAACCGCCGTTGCGTCGGCTTCCAGAATATCGCGGATCGCCTGTTGCTGCGGGAGGATCAGCCGCCCCTTGGGCGCGGATTTATCAATCGGCGCGACCAGCACGACGAAGTCGCCCGGCTGAATCAGATCGGCCACCAGGCGCAGTTTTTGCTGTTCCGGCGGCGCAAGCCGCGCAATGGCTTCCTTGAGTTCCGAAACACCCGCCCCGGTCAAAGCCGACGCCCGCAAATACACATCTTCTGCGCCCGGAAATAAATCGCACTTGTTCTTAACGATCAAGTGCGGGATTTCACGTTCCCGGAACAGGCGCAGCAGCTCTTCTTCCGCCGGGGCAAGGCTGCGCCCGGCTTCCGTCACCAGGATGGCGACGTCCGTTTCTTCCAGCACCTGGCGGGTCTTTTTGACGCGCTGCTCACCCAGGCTGCCTTCATCATCAAAGCCGGGGGTGTCGATGATCACCACCGGCCCCAGCGGCAGCAGCTCCATGGCCTTGCGCACGGGGTCGGTCGTGGTGCCGCGCACGGCGGAAACCACCGAAAGGCTCTGCCCGGTGACCGCGTTGACCAGGCTGGATTTGCCCGCATTGCGCAAACCGAAAAAGCCGATATGCACCCGCTCCCCGGCAGGGGTCTGGTTCATGGACATTTTGATTCTCCTTTTGTGGGCATCCTATCGCAGCCAGGGTTCCAACCAGCCGAAGTGCGCCGGGCAACCTAAAAACAACAATGCAACCCGTGATTGGCATTGCTAGTCGCCCTACACCCTGAAATCCCGTTCACCGGCCTGGATTTGCCCCAGGTGGCGCTGCACCAGCGTGCGCATCTTTTCCAGCGGGATGTTGCCGATTTCGGCGGCGATCATCTTTTCGCCCAAATCGCGGGTGACGGGGCTGGCGTAATCGAGCAGGAATTCTTCGAGCGTCATCAGGGCATTGGGGTGGCAGCAGTTCTGAATCTGCCCGGTTTTGCACAGCTGCATAAAGCGGTCGCCCGTGCGCCCTTCGCGGTAACAGGCGGTGCAAAAGCTGGGGATGTACCCCAGTTCCATCAACCAGCGGACGACTTCATCCAGCGTGCGCTGGTCGCTGACCTCAAACTGTTCGGTATCCTTGGCTGCGTCGCCGCCCTGCGCCGCTTCGGCGTAGCCGCCCACGGTGGTTTTGCTGCCGCCGCTGACCTGCGAAACGCCCAGTTCCAGCGCACGCGCACGCACGGCGCCGCTTTCACGCGTGGAAATGATCATGCCGGTGTATGGTACCGCGACGCGGATACAGGCGATGATCTTGGCAAAGGCTTCGTTGCTCAGGCCGTCGCTGTCTTTAAAATCCGCCGGGTTGATGCCGTCGGCGGGCTGCACACGCGGCACGCTGATGGTGTGCGGGCCAACGCCGCAAGCCGCTTCCAGATGCTCCGCATGCAGCAGCAGCCCCGCAAATTCATAGCGGTAACGCTCCAGCCCAAACAGCACCCCCAGGCCGACGTCGTCAATCCCGCCCTGCATTGCGCGATCCATGGCTTCGGTGTGCCAGGCATAGTTGTGCTTTGGCCCCGTGGGGTGCAGCGCTTCGTAGCTCTGTTTATGATAGGTTTCTTGGAACAGGATATACGTGCCAATCCCGGCGTCGCGCAGTTTTTCGTAGTCTTCCACCGTCGTTGCGGCAATGTTGACGTTGACCCGGCGGATTGCGCCGTTCCTGTGCTTGATGGAATAGATCGTTTCGATGGATTCCAAAATATATTCCAGGGGGTTGTGCCGGGGATCCTCTCCCGCTTCCAGCGCCAGGCGCTTGTGCCCCATATCCTGGAGCGCAACCACCTCGCGGGCAATTTCCGCCTGTGTGAGCTTGCGCCGGGGGATGTGCTTGTTCTGCAAATGATAGGGGCAATACACGCAGCCGTTGATGCAGTAATTGGAAAGATACAGCGGCGCAAACAGGACGATGCGGTTGCCATAAAAATCCTGCTTGATCTGCCTGGCCAGCGCAAACAGCTCGGCGTTTTTTTCCGGCAACGTGCAAGCCAGCAAAACGGAGGCCTCCCGATGCCCCAGCCCCTTGCGCGCACGCGCCTTTTGGAGGATGGAATCGATCAGCGGCGCGTTCGCGCAGTTCTCCTGCGCCCATTGCAGGGTTTCCAATATTTCATCGTGGTCAATGAACTCTTCGGCCTTTGGTGATTTTGGGTCATACATGTGAATGCTTTGCCTTTCTGAATTTTCTCTTGTATTTTTTGCCGCAATGTGCTAGAATATGTTCTGTTACACGCGCCTGTAGCTCAGGTGGATAGAGCAACTGCCTTCTAAGCAGTGGGTCGGGGGTTCGAGTCCCTCCAGGCGTACCAACCCTGCGCAATGCGCAGAAGTGACAAAGATAAGGCGCTACGCCACTTGCAGTTCGACGCCTGTTTTCAGGATTTCTTCCACGAACCCATCCGGCGCTTCATAGTCCTCCAACGTGAAGGCTTGCGGTTGAATATCCAGCCCCAAGCCAGATGTTTTCATGAGTAAATACGCCATGTCGTCAATCTTCGTTTCCTCCGCAAAATCCCTTGAAAAGACGGCAATATCAATATCGCTGTCTTTGTGATACGCATCCTTTGCATAGGAACCAAAGAGAATCACCTTATCGACGGCGATTCCATTGGAAAGTGCCGCAATGTATTGGGCAACCGCCGCCATTATATTTTCAGGGATTGCAGCCATTGGAATGTTCCCTCCGTTTCTTGTAATAGGATTGCCTGGCGGTATCCAAATCATACGCTGCATATTCCAACCAGTATTCATATTTTTCCTCATTCGTCATTGCCATCTGCCTCCCCTCTTCTTTATTATACCACAACACAAACAAAAATACAACAGGCTTTTGCGGCGTGCCTCCGCTATGTTTTGCTGCATAACGGGGCTTTAAAATACACCTTGCCAAAACATTTTTCCGTTCCCCCCAAAATACCCAGCGCCGTGCGGAAAATACCGCACGGCGCTGGAATGTTGTTTGCCAAGAGGCCAAGGCAGTTCAGGAAGGCATTATGCGACTTCCCAGACCCAACCGAAGAAAATGTAGTGGATGATCCATTGAATCCACGCGGGCAGGGCTTTCACGCCGTTCAACCAAGTCGGCAGGTAATCCAGCCAGGTTTTTGCAGGGGTTGGGGTAGGATCAGGCGTTGGCGTTGGGTCGATGGGGGGCGGGTCGATGGACAGCGCAGGTACCTTGATACCTGCTGCGATCAAGATTTCTTTCACTGCCAGGATGGCTTCAGTTTCCAAAGCTGTTGCCTCGTCCCACTTGCCTGCTTCCAACAGCGGCCCCAGAACGCTCTTTTTGTTGTATCCACTGAAGGCGGTAACGAGTAAACTCTCGACGTCGATGGCTTGCAGCTGATCCACGATTTCAATAATTTTTTCTTCGTCTTGCGCTAGCTCGCCAGAGTGCCCCTCAAATTCGACTGTGCAGAACAGTTTTGTCAAATCACCCGCCACCGTTGCAAAAGCGAGGGCTTCGGGCGTGATGTATTCATTGGCAACCGCTTCTGCCGCCTTCTCTATTTTCGCAACGCCGGTGGCGATTGCCGCAGTCATTTTCGCTTCCAGCGTTTTGTTTCGATAGTCGGCCTCCGGATTATTCCGCAGCGCCACCAGAGCGGTGGTATACAAGTCGTTTATGGTAACGGCAAGCCGGGCAACTGCCAAGTCCTCCAAGGTTTTTCCGGGTTTCAGCGCACTTTCCAAGTCCAAAGCAATGGCAATACAACGCGGGTTCGCATAAATCGCAAAGACTGCCGTGTAGTAGACTTTCTCGTAAATTCTGAATATTTCGTCTTCTTCCTCTTCGGTAAGTGCTTGCGGCACAATGTTCCCGGCTGCGCCCGCACCAACTGCGAACAGACCCAGGGTCATGACAACGGCCAACAGGATTGCCAGGATGCGTTTTGCGTTTTTCATTTCATTCTCTCCTTATGAATATATTGACAAAAAGTGTCCCTATAATTATATATATATATATAATGTCAAGTCTTTTTTGAAAATATTTCCAAAATATTTTCCTGTTCTTTCCCAAATACACAGCGCCGTAAAAAACTTGACATACGCATAAAAAAGGCGTATAATATAGACGTGGGGAGGAATATAAATGACAGTGCGCGAGATTCTGCGAATTCTGCATAGCGACGGCTGGAAAGAAACGCCAAGCACAAAAGGCTCGCACATCCAGTTGGAACATGGCACGAAACCAGGCAAGGTGACAGTGCCAAGCCACGGCGGCGATATTCCCAAAGGTACTTGAATAGTATCATGAAACAGGCGGGGCTGAAATAAGCCCTACCATGAGAGGAGAGTAGGTATGCGTAAAGTATCTTATTTGGCAGTGTTTGAGCCAAACGGCAATGGCGGCTTTGGCGTTTACTTTCCCGATTTGCCCGGTTGTGCCAGTTATGGCGATACCTTCGAGCGGGCGACGAGGGAAGCAGAGGACGCTTTGGGACTGCACCTATATGCGCTGGAAAAAGACGGCGAGGTTGTCCCCCGGCCATCTGCTGCACCCGAAATTGACCCGGAAACGGAAAGCGGCTATCTGGTATCCTGCGTGACGGTTTACCCCGACCTTATCAAAAACGAGCTGGACAATAAGCGGGTGAAAACCAACACAACAATCCCGGCATGGCTCAAAGAGGCAGCGGAAGAAAGGCAGGTCAATTTTTCCCGCTTGCTCGAAACAGCTTTGCTGGACTATCTGGGGGTAGCCGTGAGTCGCTGACCCAACAAAACAGGCACACCCGCCAAATCTTTCATATGAAGACAGGCGTTATTTGATGATAGATGCATATGAATGCGAAACGCCGGACTGCATTCACGCGTCATTGCGCGGAATTTAACCCGCAACCAAACAAGCGGCGGCTCCCAATTGTCAAGGCCCCCGGCTTTGGCCGGGGCTCTACTGCTTTTCAAGAACGCGCACGCGCTTCAATAGCACCCGCAGCGCTGGACGCATTCCATGATTGCCTTGAAATTTTCCAGGCTGACGGAATTCGGGATGGAGTGGTCTGAGGCGAAGATGTAGCCGCCGTTTTCTTTGAGCTTGGGTACCAGGCGCTCAATTTCGGCGATGATGCGCTCTTTGTCATCCCACAGCACGGCGTTCACGCCCCCGTGCAGCGTCAGCTTGTCGCCATAAACCCGCTTGACCTCCAGGGCGTCCATGCCCGCCTTGGCCTCCAGGGGGTTCAGCGCGTCAACCCCTGTGGCGATAATATCAGGCAGCACGGTGCGCACGTCGCCGCAGGAGTGCAGCCGGGCGTAGATCCCTTTGCTGTGCGCCCATTCCACGGCGCGTTTGTGGAACGGCTGCACCAGTTCGCGGTAAAGCGCCGGCGAAAAAAACGTGGCGCCCTTGTAGCCCAGGTCGTCCGGCCAGCGGATTTCATCGAAGGTGTAGCCCGCATCCCAGATTTGGTCGAACAGATCCATGCAGCTGTTCAGGAACGTGTCGAACATGTCCGTCACCCATTCGGGTTCTTCCAGCAGCGCCATCAGAATCGTTTCGGTGCCGGACATCCAGCTGTGGGTCACGTCGAACCCGAACCAGAATTCTGCGGTGATCCATTGCCCTTCCGCACGCCACTTGGGGTATTCCCGCTTCAGCCGGTCCCAGTTGATGCGGCCGCTGCGGTCTTCCATGCGGCGCTTCGCGTCAGCCCAAACCGCCGGGCTGTTCACTTTATAATCCAAAAATTCCGGCGTCGAATCCGCCGCCTTGAACTGCTTGAGCGTAACCCCGTAATCGGTTGTGACGATTTTCCATCTGTCGTTCTCCTCCAACACCTTCTGTTCGTAGCGCGGGGAAATATTGACGCCGATGGAAGCGCTCTTATCCGCGCCAAAAAAATCGCGCCAGTCCGCATTTTCGGGCATCCCCTCGCGCCGCCAGCGGGCAATGGTACCCGCCCAGGGGGAATCTAAAATGGGGACGTGGTCGGCCTCCCTGTGTTCATACATGCGCGTAATGCGTTCAAAACTTGTCATAGCGCCCACCCCTTTTTTGATTTGAATGCTGCCGTTATTATAGCAAGCAAACGGTCGCTTTGTCAAGCGGCGATTGCCGCGGCTGCCCGGTTGCTTTTTTTGCCCGGCCATGCTATAATGGGGTATCACGTGTTGCGGGAGGGGCTTCCATGCGCAATTTATTGCTTACCCTGCGTTTTGATGGCAGCGGGTTCCACGGCTGGCAGGTGCAGCCCAACGGCTGCACGGTGCAGCAGGTGCTGGGCGATGCGCTGGAACGGGTGCTTGGCCGCCGGGAGGCGATCCACGGCTGCTCGCGGACGGATGCGGGCGTCCATGCCCGGATGTTTTGCTGCAACTTCCGCACCGAACACGCCATCCCGGCTGCGCGGCTGCCCGCCGCCCTCAATTTTTACCTGTGCGGCCAGGTGGCCGTGCTGGATTGCACGGAGGTTGCGGCGGATTTCCACGCCCGCTACAGCTGCACCGGCAAAACGTATTGCTATCTGATCCGCAATGCCCGTGCGCGGGATCCTTTTTTGCTGCACCGCGCCCTGCTGAAGCCGTTCCCCCTGGAGGCGGCGCTGCTGGAACGCGAGGGGCAGGCCTTTGTGGGTACCCACGATTTTGCGGCCTTCTGCGCCGCCGGGTCGTCCGTCAAAAGCACCGTGCGCACCGTGCGCCGGGTGGAGGCTTGCCGTGACGGCGAAGAACTGCGGCTTTTTTTTGAAGCCGACGGTTTTTTGTATAATATGGTGCGCATTATGGCCGGAACCTTGCTGGAAATTGCGCGCGGGCGGCTGGAACCCGGCTGCATCCCGGCTATTTTGGCTTCCGGCGACCGCGCAAACGCCGGGTTCACCGCTCCGGCGGCGGGGCTTTACCTCTGGAAAGTCGAGTATTGAAATTTTTAGGCATAATATTGAAATTTCGCGTGACAAACGCGCCCGGGTATGGTATACTATATATATACTATTTAAATGGCGATTGCCGAAGTGGGAAGGACTGCTTTTATGATGGAAGCAAGCACGGCGCTGGAACTGTTGCTCAAGGGCATGGAACCTGCGTTAGAGGAAATCAATTTCAAGGCGTCCCCGGTGGAAGAGGCGGAAGGGAAGCTGATCGCCGCCTATGCCGGGGAAGACGGCACGCTCCGGCTGGAGCTTTTTGACGACAAGGCGGCGCTGCTCTTTAGCCCCCGCCCCCCGGAGGAAGCGGAGGAGGGCGACTTCGCCCGCATCTCGCTTTCGCTGCTGGAACTGGAGGCGGCGACGGAAAAGGACTGCAAATCCGTGGCGGAAGACTTCAGCGAAGAGGTTGTGCGGCGCTTGCGCAAACGCAAACCCGGCGCACCCCTGGCGCCGGGCAAAAAGCCGCCCAAGAGCATTTCAAAATCCGCGATCAAGAACGGCGACGCCTACTATGACGCGCTTTCCTTCGCCAACAGCTTCACGGGGATTTACCCGGAGCTCCGCGCGGCCTACAAAGAAAACTACGAAAAATACGGCGAATTCCTTGCGGAAGAATTCTTCCTGCAACACGGCAACGCGGCGGTGCTGGCCACCATCCGGCAAAACGACGCGCTCGCTATGCGGCGGTTGTTCAGTCTGCTCAACGATGTTTATGAAAACGGGGTCAACGAAGTCCAGAGCCTGGTGACGGTCACGATTTTGGGCGTGCTGGAAAACGACGAAGCCCTGCTGGCCGGTTGCGTGGATTACATGAGCAAGGATCTGGCGCCGGTGGTGATCCGCCTGAACAAATACCTTGCTTCGCCCGCGGGCAAAAAGGCCAGGGCGCAGCTGGAAACGCCGCCGCCCTATAAGCCGAAGAAAGAGAAAAAGCCGGGGCTGTTCCAGCAATTGCTGGGGGGCGGCGGCAACCCGGGGATGCCGGGCATTTAGATTTGCAGACGTAAACGCGATCAACATTAGATTCTGGAGGGCAAGTTCTTGGACGAATTGGAAGAACAGGAATTGGAACAGGAAGAATTGCAGCAGATGCAATTTGATGAAGCGACGGTGCTGGATACCGCCGTCACCGAAAAATATGACGAGAGCCAGATCCAGGTGCTGGACGGCCTGGAAGCCGTGCGCAAGCGCCCCGGGATGTATATCGGCTCCACCGGCCCGCGCGGGCTGCACCATTTGGTCTATGAAATCGTGGATAACTCCATCGATGAAGCCCTGGCGGGCGTTTGCACGGAAATCAACGTCGAAATCCTGCCCGGCAATGTGATCGCCGTGCGCGACGACGGCCGCGGCATCCCGGTGGGGATCAACGAAAAGCTGGGCATCCCTTCGGTCACTGTCGTGCTGACGGTGCTGCACGCGGGGGGCAAGTTCGGCGGCACGGGTTACAAGGTTTCCGGCGGGCTCCACGGCGTGGGGTCTTCGGTGGTCAACGCGCTTTCGCAGTGGCTGGAAGTCGAGGTCAGCCTGGAAGGCAGCATCCACAGCCAGCGCTTTGAGCGCGGCGACCCTGTGGCAGATCTGGCCGTCACCGGGCAGACGGAGCGGACGGGAACCTACATCAAGTTCAAGCCCGACCCGGATATTTTCACCGAAACCACGGCCTTTGAGTTTGAAACCCTGGAGCGCCATCTGCGCGAATCCGCCTTTTTGAACGCGGGGCTGCGCATCACGCTCGATGATTTGCGCGACCCGGAAGAGCTGTTGCACCGGGAATTCTGTTACGCGGGCGGCATCGCCAGCTTTGTGGAATTCCTCAACAAAAACCGGGGGTTGACGCCCCTGCACGAAGAACCGATTCACCTTTGCGCCGTCAGCGGCGACCGCAGCGCCGAAATTGCGCTGCAATACAACGATAGCTACAACGAACTGCTGCTCAGTTTTGCCAACAACGTCCACACCATCGACGGCGGCACGCACGAAACCGGCTTCAAGAGCGCCCTGACGCGGGTGTTCAACGATTACGGACGCACGTTCAAGATCCTCAAGGAGAACGACAAGAACCTCAGCGGCGAGGATGTGCGCGAAGGCCTGACGGCGGTGATCAGCGTGAAACTGACCGACGCGCAGTTTGAAGGCCAGACCAAGAGCCGCTTGGGCAACACGGAAATGACGCAGCTGGTGTCCTCCCTGGTTTACGAAAAACTGATGACCTATTTTGAAGAGAACCCGGCGGTGGCCAGGGCGATCTTCGCCAAGGCGCTCGATGCATCCCGCGCCCGTGAGGCTGCGCGGCGCGCACGGGATCTGGCGCGCAAGAAGAGCGGCGTCGATGGCGCGTCGCTGCCCGGCAAGCTGGCCGACTGCACCGAAAAGGATGCAGAGCGAACGGAAATCTACATCGTGGAAGGCGACAGTGCAGGCGGCAGCGCCAAGCAGGGGCGCGACCCGCGCTTCCAGGCGATTTTGCCGCTGTGGGGCAAGATGCTCAATGTTGAAAAAGCAAGGCTCGATAAAGTGATTGGCAACGAAAAGCTGCTGCCGGTGGTGATGGCGCTGGGGGCGGGCATTGATGAGGATTTTGACATCACCCGCCTGCGCTACAACAAAGTGGTCATCATGGCCGACGCCGACGTGGACGGTGCGCACATCCGCACCCTGCTGCTGACCTTTTTCTTCCGCTACATGCGCCCGTTGATTGATACCGGGCATATTTACATCGCCCAACCGCCGCTGTTCAAGGTGAGCAAGGGCAAGCGCTTCCGCTACGCGTTTTCGGATGAGGAGCGCGACCGCTACATCGAAGAGCTTGGCGGCGACTGCGACATCCAGCGCTACAAAGGCCTGGGCGAAATGGACGCCGTGCAGCTGTGGGAAACCACGATGGATCCGGCCTTCCGCATCATGCTGCGCGTGACGCTGGAAGACGCGATTGCAGCGGACGAAACCTTCACCATCCTGATGGGGGATAAAGTAGAACCCCGCCGGGAATTCATAGAAGTAAACGCAAAGCTAGTCAGCAACCTGGATATTTAGATGTGCTGGCGCTGGCGGTTCTCGGTTTCAGAAAGGGCGGATGTGGAATGGATGGTCAACCGAAAGAAAAACTGATACTGGAAATTGACCCGCGGAAACGGTATTCTTATGCTGACTACTACGCCTGGCCGGATTGGTTCAAGTGTGAAATCTTGGACGGTCAGATTTGGGTGAACAGGGCGCCGCTGAAGCAGGTGATCCGTGCTTACGAAATTCCCGGTTACGATCCCCGTGCGGAAGAGGCAGATAAGAATATGATCCACCCATGTTGGAACTTCTCGCGAGTATAAGCGCGGATTTTTCCGCAAAAACTACGACAGAAGAATAGGATATGAACCAATGGCTTTTGATGATGCATCCCTGGATGAACAGAAAATTATCAACGTGGAAATTGCGCGGGAAATGCGCAAGAGCTTCCTCGATTATTCCATGTCCGTCATCACCGCGCGGGCGCTGCCCGATGTGCGTGACGGCCTCAAACCGGTGCATCGGCGCATTCTTTTCACCATGCACCGCAACGGTTTGATGCCGGACAGGGCATACCGCAAATGCGCCGATACCGTGGGCGCGGTGCTGGGCAGCTACCACCCCCATGGCGACGCCTCGGTCTATGACGCGATGGTGCGCCTGGCGCAGGATTTTTCCATGCGCTACATGCTGGTGGATGGCCACGGCAACTTCGGTTCCGTCGATGGCGACCCCCCGGCAGCCTACCGTTACACGGAAAGCCGCATGAGCAAAATTTCGGTGGAAATGCTCGCCAACATCGAAAAAGAAACCGTTGAATTCGTCCCCAACTACGATGATCGGCTCAAGGAACCAACGGTTTTGCCCGCGCGGTTCCCGAACCTTTTGGTCAACGGCTCCACCGGCATCGCTGTGGGTATGGCGACCAACATCCCGCCGCACAACATGGTGGAAGTGATCGACGCGCTGTGCTGCCTGATTGATAACCCGGAGGCCACGCTCGAAGACCTGATGGAACATATCAAGGGTCCCGACTTCCCGACGGCGGGGATCATCATGGGCAGGGCGGGCATCCGCGCCGCCTACGCCACGGGGCGGGGGAAGATCATCGTCCGCGCCCGGGCGGAGATCCGCGAAAAAAAGGAGGGGCGCTTCTCCATCCATGTGGTGGAACTGCCCTATGTGGTCAACAAGGCGCGGCTCCACGAAGCGATTGACCAGTTGGTCAAGGATAAACGGATCGAAGGCGTTTCCGCCGTCAACGATTATTCTTCCCGCAACGGGATGGATTTGGTGGTTGACCTCAAGCGCGACGCGAACCCCCAGGTGGTGCTCAACCAGCTGTATTCCTTCACCCAGATGCAAAGCACCTTTGGCGTGATCATGATCGCCCTGGTCAACGGCGAACCCAAGCTGCTCACGCTCAAGCAGATGTTGCAGCATTACATCGACTTCCAGGTGGAAGTGATCACCCGGCGCACGCAGTTTGATTTGCGCAAGGCGCGGGAGCGGGCGCACATCCTGGAAGCCCTGATCGTTGCGCAGGATCACATTGACGAAGTGATTTCGCTGATCCGCTCTTCCAAGAGCATCCCCGAAGCGCGTGCGAGTTTGACGGAACGCTTTCAATTTGATGAAGCGCAGGCTACGGCCATTGTGCAGATGCAGCTTGGCCGCCTGACCGGCCTGGAGCGGGAGAAGCTGGAGGCCGAAACGGCGGAAATCAGGGCGCAGATCGCCGAATTTGAGGCGCTGTTGAGCGACCCGCAAAAGATGCTGGCGCAGTTCAAGCAGGAAGTCTGCGCCATCCGGGATCGATTTGGCGACCCGCGCCGCACGGAAATCCAGGACATCAGCGGCGAAGTGGATATTGAAGACCTGATCCCCGAAGAAACCTGTGTTTACACCATGACGACCCTGGGCTACGTCAAACGCCAGCCGATGGATACTTACCAGAGCCAGCACCGGGGCGGCCGGGGTATCAAGGGTCTGACGCGGCGGGAAGAGGACGTGGTGCAAACGATGTTCACCTGTTCCACCCACGATTATGTGATGGTCTTCACCACGCGCGGGCGTGTCTATCGCCTCAAGGGCTATGAGATCCCGGAGGGTTCCCGCAACAGCAAGGGCATGAACATCGTCAACATCCTGCCCATCAGCGGGGAAGAGAGCGTTTCGGCCATGATCCAGGTCCCCAACGAGGAACGTGCGCCCGATCTGGGCGAGCATTACCTCTGCATGGTGACGCGCCAGGGCGTGATCAAGCGCACGGCGCTGAGTGAATACCGCAACGTGCGCAAAAACGGCGTCATCGCCCTGAACCTGGATGAAGACGACGAGCTGGCGTGGGTGCACCTGACTTCCGGGGCGGAGGAACTGATCATCGCCACGCGCGGGGGCATGGCCATCCGCTTCCGCGAAAGCGATGCGCGTCCCCTGGGGCGCACAGCGCGGGGCGTGCGTGCCATCCAGTTGGCCGAAGGCGACGAGGTGGTGGGCTTCGACGTCATCGCCGAAGGCAAATCCGTCCTCACCGTGAGCGAGAGCGGCCTGGGGCGCCGCAGCCTCCCCGCCAACTACCGGCTGCAATCCCGTGCGGGCAAGGGGCTGACCAACTACCACACCGAGCGTTTTGGCCGGGTGGCCGCCGTCGCTGTGGTGGAAGAAACCGACGACCTGATCCTGATTGCATCCGACGGCGTGATTATCCGCATCCCCGCCGGGCAGATCAGCACGTTCAACCGCCCGGGCAAGGGCGTGCGGGTGATGAAGATCAGCGCAGGTGAACGCGTGATCGCGATGGCCTGCGTCCCCGCCAGCGAAGAAGAACCCATTGACGCGTTACCCGTTGCCGCGGAGGGTGAAACCGAAGACGGCAACGCAGAAGAATAAACAACGAATAAACACTATGTAAAGGAGTGTCCAACCTTCTATGAACATTGCCTTGATTGCAAACGACACCAAAAAGGAACTCATGACCCAATTCTGCATCGCCTATTGCGGGGTGTTTGGCAAGCACACGCTCTTTGCCACAGGCTCCACCGGGCGCATCATCACCGAGGCGACGGGGCTGCCCGTGCAGCTGCTCTATTCCGGCCAGGGCGGCGTGGAACAGGTGGAATCCATGGTCAGCTGCGATGAGCTGGATCTGATCATGCTCTTCCGCGATGGCATCAATGCCGGCGAGGATGCGGAAGAGAACAGTCTGCTGCGCCTTTGCGACGTCCACAACATCCCTGCGGCGACCAACATCGCCACAGCGGAAGCGCTGGTGCACGCCCTGGAGCGCGGCGACCTGGACTGGCGTGAAATCACCAGGCAAAGCCGAAGAAAGATTGAGTGGTAAGGAGCGTTTTGTGATGCCCGTATTATCTATGTTTTATGGGATTATCATAAGAATGCACCGTGAAGCGGGAGCAAGGCATCATAAGCCACACATCCATGTGGAATACTCCGGGGATGAAGTCGTTATCGCGTTAGATGGCGAGGTCATAGAAGGAGCAATTCCCAAGGGGAAAATGCAGCTTGTTTTGGCGTGGATGGAAATCCACCGTGAGGATTTATACGCTGACTGGCAGTTGCTTTATGATGGCGAGCAATTCTTCAGGATTGAGCCGCTCAAGTAAGAAGGAGGCAGTCTTATGCTGCAACCGAGCCTTTTGCGTGCAATACCCCGTCAGGGATGTTTGCTGGAACTGCATTACGCTACGGGTGAAAAAAAGTTCTTTGATGTTGCGCCCTATATCTCTGGCCGCTGGTTCGGGGAACTGGGGGACGTGGCATACTTTCAGTCCGTTCGTCTTTTGGAAGACGGCAAAGGGATTGAATGGCCGCATGGGCAGGATATTGCCCCGCATGAGCTATATGAACTGAGCTTTTTTCAATAACACGCAAACGAAAGGAATATCACCATGCCATTGATCACCAAGGGCGTGCGTGGGACGCGGGATGTTTTGCCCGGTGAATCCCACGAGCTGCGCTATGTGGAACGCACGGCGCTGGAGACGGCGGAGGCCTTCGGCTATAGCGAGATCCGCACGCCTGTGTTTGAAGCCACGGAGCTGTTTGAGCGTTCCGTGGGCGACACCACCGATGTGGTGCAAAAAGAGATGTATACCTTTTTTGATAAAGGCGGGCGCTCCATCACCTTGCGGCCGGAAGGCACGGCGGGGGCGGCCAGGGCTTGCCTGGAACACGGCCTCCTGGCCGAAGCGCTGCCCTGCAAGGTCAGTTACATCACCAAATGCTATCGCTACGAAAAGCCGCAAGCCGGGCGTTACCGCGAATTCAGCCAGTTTGGGGTGGAATGCTTCGGCGCGGCGCTCCCCGCCGCCGATGCGGAGCTGATCGCCCTGGCGATGGAGATCTTCTCCGTGCTTTCCATCACGTCTTACCGGGTGGAAATCAACAGCATCGGCTGCCCGGAATGCCGCAAGCGCTATTTGGAGGCGCTGCGGGCATACTTCCAGGCCAGCGAAGCGGAGTTGTGCGAAACCTGCAAGGGGAGGCTCGAAAAGAACCCCATGCGCATTTTGGATTGCAAAAGCCCTGTCTGCGCCAAAATCGCGGCGGAGGCTCCCACGGTGCTGGAATACATCTGCGAAGAATGCGCCACGCACTTTGCGGGGGTCAAATCGCTGCTGGATGCATTGGAGCTGCCCTACACGGTCAACCCACGCATCGTGCGCGGGCTGGATTATTACACCCGCACGGTGTTTGAATTCGTTTCGGAATTGCCGGAAACGCAGGGGCTGGTCTTCGGCGGCGGCGGGCGTTACGACGGCCTGATTGAAGAGCTTGGCGGGCAGCACACGCCCTCGCTGGGCTTCGGCCTGGGGTTGGAGCGGATGTGGCTCCAGTTGCAGGCGCTCAAAGCCCCCTTGCCCGCACCCAACCGCTGCGAGCTTTACATTGCCGCAATGAACGCCGCCGCGCTGGAAAAAGCGGCGCAACTGGCTTCTGCCGTGCGCAGTGACGGCTGGCATGTGCAATACGATATTGTGGGGCGCTCGCTCAAGGCGCAAATGAAGTTTGCCGATAAGATCAACGCCCGCTGCACCCTCGTGCTGGGCGACGATGAACTGAAGAACCAACGCGCAAAGCTCAAGGATATGGCCACCGGCGAAGAAGAGCTGGTGACGCTGACGGACTTCCCGGAAGAATACGAGCAAATCATGCTGCGCAGGGTGCAAAAAGAGCTGATGGAATCCCTGGGCGGGGAAGAAATACTAGGTGGAGTGTGAGCGAACGATGGATTTGATGGGCGCAAACAAGCGCACAAATTATTGCGGTGAACCACGGCTTGCCCATGCTGGGCAGGCTGTTACTGTTGCGGGCTGGGTGCAGCGCCAGCGCGACCTGGGCGCGTTGATCTTTGTCGATTTGCGCGACCGCAGCGGCGTTTTGCAGTTGGCCTTTGACGCCGCTTGCCCCGCCGCGCTCTTTGAAAAAGCCCGCGGCTTGCGCAGCGAATTCGTCGTGATGGCCAGCGGCACGGTGCGCGAGCGCAGCGCCAAGAACCCGGAGCTGCCCACGGGCGAGGTGGAACTTGCGGTAGAAGAGCTGCTTCTGCTGGCCAAAAGTGAAACCCCGCCGTTTGAGATCATCGAAAATTGCCCGACTTCGGAACTGACGCGGCTCAAATACCGCTATCTGGATTTGCGGCGGCCCGACCTCCAGCGGAATTTGCTGCTGCGGCACAGGATCACCAAGCTCACCCGGGATTATTTTGACGCAAACGGCTTTATTGAAATTGAAACGCCGACCCTGATCAAATCCACGCCGGAAGGTGCGCGGGATTACATCGTCCCCAGCCGCATCCGGCCGGGGAGCGTCTATGCCCTGCCGCAGTCGCCGCAGCTCTATAAGCAGCTGTGCATGGTGGCCGGGTTTGACCGTTATGTGCAGCTTGCGCGTTGTTATCGCGATGAGGATTTGCGCGCCGACCGCCAGCCGGAATTCACACAGATCGACCTGGAAATGAGCTTCACCGAACTGCCGGAACTCCTGGACATGGTGGAAGGCTACATCAAGCACCTGCGCGATGCGCTGGAACTGGACGTGCCGTTCCCGCTGCCGCGTCTGCCCTACCGCGCAGCCCTGGAACGCTATGGCAGCGATAAGCCGGATACCCGCTATGGCATGGAACTTTTTGACGCAAGCGAAACCGTGCGCGGCGGCGGCTTTGCCGTGTTTGACGGCGCGCTGGCGGCGGGCGGCGCTGTGCGGGGGATCACCGCCAAGGGCGCGTTTGCCGCATTGACCCGCAAAGAAATTGATAAATTGACCGAATTCGTGCGCGGCGTCGGCGCAAAAGGGCTGGCCTGGGCGCGGTTGGCGGAAGACGGAACGCTCGCCTCCTCCTTCGGCAAATTTTTGCCGGAAGCCACGATGCAAACGCTGCTGCAAACGGCACAGGCCGTGCCGGGGGATGTTGTGTTCCTTGTGGCGGATGCGAAGAACAGCCTGGTACTCACGGTGCTGGGGCTGCTGCGGCAGGAACTGGCGAAGAAGCTGAGCCTGATCCCCAAGGGGCAGCTCAACTTCCTTTGGGTGACGGAATTCCCCTTCTTTGACTGGGACGAAGACATGCAAGCCTACGTCGCCATGCACCACCCCTTCACCGCTCCGACGGATGACAGTCTTGCCCTGCTGGAAGGCGACAAGGCCAACGTGATCGCCAAAGCGGCTGACCTGGTTCTCAACGGGATTGAGCTTTCCTCCGGCTCCGTGCGCATCACCGACCCGGCGCTGCAAGCCCGCATTTTTGCGTTGCTTGGCCTGAGCGAAGCGGAAATCCAGCAAAAGTTTGGCTTGTTGGTGGATGCGTTCCGCTACGGCCCGCCGCCGCACTGCGGCATGGGGCTGGGGCTGGATCGCCTGGTGATGCAGCTGCTGGGCTGCGAAAGCCTACGCGACGTCGTCGCCTTCCCCAAGGTGCAAAACGCATCGGAACCCATGACCGACTGCCCCGCCCCGGCGGAGGAAGCCCAGCTGCGGGAACTCGGCCTGGGCTTTGCGCAAACAGAAGGGGGGAAGCAGGGTTGAATCCGCAACAACAGCAACAACAGAACCCGCAACCCAAAAAGCAATCCACCAAAAAGGCCGATAAAAGACAGCGAAAATACCCGGTTTTGATTGAGATCAATGATTCGCATGAAATTGAGGGGGAATTGCATTCTTCTGAAATGATTTGCGATGGTGTTTTGGCCGAACTGCCCCCGGAACACGGCGGCGGCTGGCAGTTGGATTACACCGAGCAGAGCGAAGGCCTGGAAGGCAGCCTGGCCGCCCTGCGTGTGCAGCAGCACACGGTTTCGCTTTCGCGCGAAGGGGATTTCCCCCTCGAAATCACGTTGGAACAGGGCGTGCGGCACCATTGCTATTATAGCACCCCCGCCGGGATGGTGCATTTGGGGGTCTATGCCCGTTCGGTGGAATCCGAAATGACGGACGCGGGCGGGCGGATCAAGCTGTGGTATACGCTTGATTTTTCAGCCGACATGATGAGCCTGAACAAGATGGAAATCAACGTCCGGCGGCTCACGGCGCCCGCGCAGCAAACCTATATGAACTAAACGTAGGAGTAACAGAGCTTATGTCAACCATTGTTCACCAGGCGGAAGAGCAGATCCGCGGCGCGATTTTGGCGGCGGCAGTTGCAGCGGCGCAGGCCGGGGCTTTGCCCGCTGCGCCGGTGGGGGCGTTCCAGCTGGAAGTGCCGGGCAACCGCGCCAACGGCGATCTTTCGGCCAATGCGGCCATGGTTTGGGCGCGTGAGCTGCATCTGCCGCCGCGCAAAATCGCCGAGGCGTTGCAAGCGCAGCTGCCCTTGGCGGGAACGTATGCGCAGCGCTGCGAAGTCGCGGGCGCGGGCTTCCTCAACTTTTATTTTAGCGATGCGTATTATGCGGATATTTTGACGGCCGTGCTTGCACAGGGCGAAAATTATGGCCGTTCGGATTATGGAGAGGGCAGACGGGTGCTGGTGGAATTCGTTTCGGCCAACCCGACCGGGCCGATGCACATGGGCAACGCCCGGGGCGGTGCGCTGGGCGACTGCCTGGCCGCGCTGCTCGAAGCCGCCGGGTACGCCGTGGAACGCGAGTTCTACGTCAATGACGCGGGCAATCAGATCAAGAAGCTCGGCCTTTCGCTTGATATTCGCTATCGCCAGCACTTCGGCGAAGCCGTTGATATGCCGGAGGAATGCTACCAGGGTGCGGACATCACAGAGCGCGCAACGGAATTCGCCGCGCTGCACGGGGATAGCTACCTGCAAGTTGATGAAGAGCTGCGCCGCACCGCGCTGGCGGAATACGCGCTGCCGAAGAACATCACAACTATGCGGACGAACCTGGAAAAATATAGAATCGAATACGACACCTGGTTCCGGGAAAGCAGCCTGTATGCCGACGGCGAGGTGGAGCGGGTGCTTGCGCTGTTGCGTGCGAGCGACAGTACCTATGAAAGTGAAGGGGCGCTGTGGTTCAAGGGGACGGAATTTGGCTGCGACAAGGATTTTGTGCTGGTGCGTTCCAACGGCTTGCCGACCTATATTGTGCCGGATATTGCCTACCATTACAACAAGCTGGTCACACGCGGGTTCGACCGCGCAATCGATATTTGGGGGCATGATCACCACGGCTATTCCCTGCGGATCAAAGCGATCCTCCCCGCGCTGGGGATCGACGTCGCCCGCTTTGATATTGTGCTGATGCAGATGGTGCGCTTTGTGCAGGATGGCGAGGCGGTGCGCATGAGCAAGCGCACGGGCAAATCCATCACGCTGGAAGATTTGCTTGAAGAAATCCCGATTGACGCCCTGCGTTTCCTCTTCAACCTGCGCGAACCCACCACGCAGATGGAATTTGACCTTGGCCTTGCGCTGGAACAATCCGCCAAGAACCCGGTCTATTATTGCCAGTATGCCCACGCCCGTATTTGCAGCATCTT
The DNA here is from genome assembly GCA_031290595.1 of Oscillospiraceae bacterium. Classification (GTDB taxonomy): domain Bacteria; phylum Bacillota; class Clostridia; order Oscillospirales; family Acutalibacteraceae; genus WRMQ01. The sequence continues at coordinate 171 of JAITNG010000039.1, read as the reverse complement.
CCGCCGGTTTGCCGAAGTAGGGGTCGCCCTGCGCAGCTGCACGGCGGCGGAGTTGGCGATGCTCAACGCCCCGGAAGAGCGGGAGATCCTCCGCTTGCTGTCGTCCCTCACGGATGAAATCGTCGCCGCCGCGCAAAACTATGACCCGGCACGCATCACCCGCTTTTGCAC
>JAITNG010000159.1 GCA_031290595.1 Oscillospiraceae bacterium | reverse complement strand
GCGATTGACAACGCAGCGGGGGGCGGCTGGTACCTGGACACGGCACGCCGTGTCCCTACAAAGGCGCATAAAAACACAGATGTACGTTGGCGTTTCATCCCGGTTTGTAGGGGCGCGGCGTGCCGCGCCCGGGCGCCTGACATATACCTCGTCTAAAAAACAACCGTGCTGCGCTCCGCGCCACCACCCCGCCCCTTTCGTCAACGGAGTTGACGATGGGTACCCCACCCCGTGAGGGGAATTGTCACACGAACCCAACGGCGACGGTAATTACCCTCCGTGGGAGGGGTGGCGCGAAGCGCCGGGGTGGTGGCGCGGAGCGCAGCACGGTCGGCTTTTAGATGGGGAATAGTATTTCTCGCTCTGGGCAAGGTGTATTTTAAAGCCCCGGCGCGCCCGAGGCACGCCCTACAAAAGTCCGGCCAAAGGCCGTTTGCAGTATTCCCTCTTAATTGGTTGTTGAGTCATTTGTGGTATTTTCCCCCCGCCGAAATCTGCATGGCGCGGTAAATCTGCTCCAGCAGCAGCACCCGCGCCAGTTGGTGGGGGAAGGTCATTGCGGAAAGGGAGAGCCGCAGCTCCGCCTGTTGCTTGAGCGTTTCGCTCATGCCGAAGGAACTGCCCAGCAGCAGGGCGACGCTGCCGCCCTGCATCGCCGCGCCTTCCAGCCAGGCGCTGAACTGTTCCGAAGAAAGCGCACGGCCTTCAATGCACAGCGCGGCGACCCTGGCCTGGGGCGGCAAGGCTGCCCTGGCCGCCTTCTCTTCAGCAGCCAGGGCGGCGGCGATTTGCGCCGGGCTGGGTGCATCGGGCAGGGGTGCGGGGGGCAGCTCCACAACTTCAAGCCGGGCAAAAGCGCCCAGGCGTTTTTCATATTCCCCGCAGGCCTCCCGCAGGTAGGCTTCCTTGCATTTGCCGAAGGCAATCAGTTTGATGTGCAGCAATGCGCAAAATCTCCTTTTATCTACCAGTGCAAATGCACCGAACGCTTGACCTGCAAGTAGCGCCGTGCAATGATCAGATTGTTTTGCACAAAGCGCAGCCTGCGCCGGGTTTCTGCCGTCTTGATTTGCTTGGGCGTAAGGTGCGGCTCCATTTCTGCCGCCGGGCGGGCGGGGAACAGATCAAACAGCGGGCTGCCGGGCAGCGCCGTGGCTTCGCCGCAAACCGTTGCGGCCAGGATGTAGACCTCCCCGGCCTGGGGCAGGGTCAGGGCAACCGCTTCGCCGGGCAGGGGCAGGGTTAGGCTGAAAAACAACGCCTGTGCGCCAATCAGATCCTGCCCCTGCGCATCGTGCAGGTGGGCGAATTCCAGCGCGGGGGCGGCGGCTTTCACATAACCGCTGCGGCCAATGCCGGGCAGGTCGCCATGCCCCACCGGCTCCCGGGCGGCAAAAACCGTGCGCGTAATTTTTTGGCCGCCCACCGAAAACGGTACGTCCCGCTCCCCGGCGAAGGAGGCCAGCAGCAGACGAAGTTCGCGCCCGGCGGGCAATTGCAGCACCTGCCCTTTGCAGCGCAGTGCGTTTGCCGTGCCGGGGGCTTGGAGCGCAAAAGCGACCCCCCCGGCGGTGAGGCTTGCGGGGAAGCGCTCGGCGGGCAGAGCGAATTCCGTGCGGACGGCTTCCCCCTGGCGGCTCGTGACGCGGCAATCACAGGGCAGCGCAACCGCCTGTTGCGCTGCGGCCTGTGGCGCAGATTCCAATATTGGCAAGAGCAACACAGCGAAAGTTCGGATCTCGTATGGCTCCAGCGCCAGGTGCAGCACACCCGCTTGCAGGGCGGCGCAACCGGGCGGGGTCAGGCGCGGCTCTTCGGATGCATAGACCTCACGGAAGTTTGCAATGCCGCCACCCAGGGTGATTTCCCCGTCGGGGCAAGCGCTTCCATAGCTTTCCTGCACCCGGATGATATATTCCCGGCCTTCTTCCGCTTGCTTGAGGCAGCGCAGCAAAATACCGTCGCTGACCCCGCCAAAGCGGAGGGCGGTGGGTGCGCCCGCAACGCCGCTCCCCTGGAGCAAAAACGCGTGCAGGGGTTGGTTGAACGCCGCGCCCGCCTTTGCCGTGCCGCTGCGCCAATCCTGCGCATGGGGGTAAAGGCCAAAATCAAAGCGGTTGCGGCCAAAATCCAGCAGGTGCGCGTTGCTCCTGCGGCTGGCGCGGGGGCTGTAAACCGCCGTCATGCGCAGGGTGTGGTCGTCGGGCTTATCCCAGCCGGTCTTGCTGTCGCTGAGGATCGAAAGGCCGAAGCCCTGCGCCGCGTCGCTGAGATCCGCCCACTGCTGCGCGGGGACTTCGTAGAGGTCGCGCTGGTTGTTGCCCCGCCGCACTGTGCCGAAGCCGACGTCGTAGGTCGCTTCCTTGCAGGCGGCGGCGGATTGCACCTCCACCTTGCAAAGGCTGCGCAGGGCAAACCAGTCGATCTCATTGGCGACGCGCAGGGTATCCGATGCGGAATCCAGCGAAATCACCTGCCGGAACGTCGAATGACGCGCCCGCCGGACGATTTCGATTGCCACGCGGGCAGCGCCCTGTTCCACAATGCGAATGCTTGGCTGCGCGGGGTATTCCGCCGCCGGGCGTTTGAGTTCCCGGTAGTAAAGCTCCCACTGCGGGTATTCCCACTTGCCGTCAAAATCAAACAGAGCAAGCCGGACGGGCGCACATAAAATTTCACGTTCCAGGCGTTTATCATAGAGGGATGCAATGTCGCCGTTTGCATCCAGCGTCGCGCGGATATTTTTATTTTCCAGCGTATTTTCGCTGACGTGCAGGCCGGTTTCCAGGGCGCAGGGCTGCTCGCTGATTTGCAGGTCAAACAGGCTGACGCTCAACGGCGGCAAGCCGGCCAAAAAGACCACGGCTTCGCCGTCGGCGTCCGCCTGGGAGGGAACTTCGCGCCCCTCGGCATCCACCACGCGCACCGCGCTGCCGCGTAGGCGGTGGGGCAGCTCCACCCGCAGCGCCTCCGCACGCGCCCATTGGGTGGGGTTGCAGACGGCGGCGCAGCGCCCCACGGCAAAGCTGGCGTCCAGCGCCCCCGCCACAGCGGAAACCCCCGTCTGCATCACCTGCGCAAACTGCTGCTGCGAAACCATCAGGTCGTTCCAGTTGCGCACATAGCTGATTTCGCCGGACGTCCCGGTCATATCATCGTGAAAGTGGTGGGCGATCACCCGCCGCCATGCGGTGTTCAGTTCGGCCCGTGGGTATTCCATGCGCCCCAAAATACCCGCAAAGCAGCTCATGCGTTCGGCGGAATCCGCCAATTGCTCCGCCCGGCGGTTCCAGCGCTTGCTCCAGGTGCGGCTGGTGTAACAGCCCGTGCCGTGGTCGCAAAGCAGCCATTCCCCCTTGAAGGAAGGCAGGGCGGTCTGCTCGGCCAGGGGCAGCGCGGCCAAATCGCGGAACAGCTGATCGCTCCCTGCGGAAAGCACTTCGATTTTTTCCGTCTGGTTCGCCGCCATTTCGCGGCAGACCGTCTGCACCGATGCTTCCTTGGGCGAACCGCCCTGGTCGCCCACCCCGTGGAGCAGCAACGCCCCGGGGTAGAGCTTGTGCCGCCGCAGATACCCCAGCTTGAAGCGCATACTCGCCTGTCTGCGCACCTTGTGCAGGGATGCGGTGTAGTTGCCCGCATCCGGCGCGGCAAAGATGCTCTGCCCGTCGGGGGCGACCCACCGGCCGACGCCGAACGGCACCGCGTTGGCGCTGCCCCAGGTCAGCTTTTGGGTGGTGAAGCCCAGCAAATTGGCGTGCGCGGCAACGCCCGGCAACGCCGCGCCGAAGCCGAAGCAATCGGGCAGATAAATATCCTTGCTGCGTTTGCCGAAGGTTTGCGCAAAATAGTTGTTCCCCAGCAGGATGTTGCGGAAAAGCGCTTCCGGCGAAGGGATATTGACGTCGCCGTTTTCCCACGAACTCCCCGCCACGCGCCAGCGACCCTGGGCGACGTATTCCCGCAGCTTTGCAAACAGATCCGGGTAATATTCCTCCATCAGCGCATAGCGGTACGCCCCTTCAAACGAAAAGGTGTAACCGGGGTACTTTTCAAACAGCGCAAAATTTTCAACCAGGGTTTCGGGAATATACGCCTCAATGGTTTTTTCCAGCGGCCAATGCCAGGAAGTATCCAGGTGCGCAGTGGCGACGGTGTAGATGCGTGGTCTTTGGTTTTCCATGGGTGCATCTCCTTTGGGGTTGCAATTTTGGGGGGGATGGGGTATAATAGGGTTAGGAAAGGGGTTGCTTTGGATGCGTATTCTTTCACCCAAGATGGACGTGATCTTCAAACTGCTGTTTGGCGATGCCCGCAATGCGGATATTCTTGGCGACTTCTTGCAGGCGGTGCTGGATCTGGACGCTGCGGAATTCGCGGAGCTGACCATCGTTGACCCACACTTGAAGCAGGAATTCCCGCAGGATAAACTCGGCATCCTGGATGTAAAGCTCAAAACCAAGAGCGGCCACACAATCGATATTGAAATCCAGGTGCTTTCGATGCCGGAAATGCGCCAGCGTTTGGTGTATTATCTTTCCAACATGATCACCGAGCAACTGCGCGAAGGGGATTCTTACCTGGAGCTGAAACGCTCCATCTGCATCGCTATAGTGGATTTCCCGCTGATCACAGAAAGCGGCAGCTGCCACACCGTGTTCCGCCTACTGGAGCAACAGGAACACTTTCCATTCACCAACTTGCTCGAAATCAATGTGCTGGATTTGACAAAAGTACCAACGGAAGAACCCGGGAAGCTGATGGATTGGCTGCGGTTCATCAAAGCCGAACAGGAGGAGGAGTTCCAAATGGCAAGCAACGAAAATGCTGCGATTCAAAAGGCATACGCCAAATTGCAGGTACTCAGCGATGATGAGGCCAATAAAATGCTCTATGATGCGCGGGTAAAGGCTTGGCGGGATGAACAATCCCGCCTGGGCGGCGCACGTCGCGATGGCCTGGCAGAAGGCCGTGCGGAAGGCCGCATGGAAGGTCGCATGGAAGGCCGCACAGAAGGTCGCACAGAAGGTCGTGCGGAAATTATTCGGCTGATGTTCGCCGATGGCACGGATGCGCCAACCATTGCGAAAACGCTCCACATGGAGGAAGCGCGGGTGGCGGAGCTGCTTGCGCCGCCCATGTAGCGCCAGCAAACACCACACAAAAGCCGGGGGCTTGGGGGCTATCAATTCCCCAAGCCCCCGGCACCCTTTTTGATGTGTTATGCTGCCCTTGATAAAAATTGCTTTTTGCGCTGCGCTTGTTTTGTTTAGTCTATGATTGGCGGGATCGATACTGCGGTCGTATCCGCAATCTTGTCGGCTTCCACCGTCTTTGCGCCTTCCAGGCCGGGGGTGAAGGTGATTTCCACCGTGTTGCCGACGTTATAGAAGATCACGTCGGCCTGTGCGGCGGCGGAGATGCTGTAATACACCGCATCACCCTTGAGCTTGATGTAATAGACCGTCGTGCCGTCGATGTTCTGGGTGAGGATCTTTTCAATTTCGCCGGTCACGGGGGTTGGCACATTGGGGGTTTCGGACTGGCCGGGGTCGTCGGGGTTCGGGTCGGCCACCGGGGGCAGGTCGCTTTCGTTGGGGATGTGGATCGCCGATTCATCCACCTTCAGCCCTGCCTTCTTCATGGCGAGAACGTAATTCCGAATGCAATCCTGGAGGTTATCCGCTTTCACCTTGACCGTGCCGTATTGCCCCACATGCACCATGGCAAAGCCGTTGACCACGGTGTTTTCCGGGTTCTTGAGCGAAACGAAGTAGGTCGGCTGGCCGCCCACGTTGATCAGCAGGGGGAAGGAAGCCTTCCAGCCCAGGTCGGAAACCAGGGTTTCGGCGGCGGTCTTCGCGGATTCTTCCGTTGCGCCGCTGATGTTTTCGTAATACAGAGTTTCCTTGGTGCGCTGGTTGACCATCACAAAGCCGATGATGGAATCATCCGACGTGATGGAGGTGATGCCGGTGTACATCCACACGTCGTCGCCCTGCGCAATATAGTTGTAGCCGATGGAGGTGACGGTCACGCCGTCCTGCCCAAGGATGGAATTCCAGAAGCCCTTGACGTATTTGCCGTGGTAGTTATATTGGGTGGTGAGCAGCGTCGCGCTATAGATGCGGTCGATCCACTGGAGTTCCTTGGAGCTTTTGATGGCGTCCATGGTGTAATCTGTGCACTGGCCGCTCTTGGCGTCCACTGTGATGATGCCGATGACGTCTTCGCCGCCCAGCAGCCCGGCCTTTTTATCCATGATGGGGACGATCCACCAGGGCTTCCCTGTGTCGTCCACTTCAAAGTTTGCGGTGCCGAACATCTTGGTGGGGTACTGGAAGCGCACGTGGCGCTTGAGGAGCTTGTTGAAGTGTTCCTGGTCAGAATAGTTGATGGGGCTTTCCACATACCGCGTCGTGCGGTTATCCATGTTCACCAGGATGTAGCCCGGCAGACCCTCCCTGGTGTTGGTGAACCATTTGATGACGTTGGAATACGCCAGCGTCGCCACGCGGTAGGGCTTTTGTTCGGAATCGACGCCCGCCAGCTTATAGTTGATTTGCGTGTTGGTGGGGGCGAGGACGAACTGCGACACGCGTCCTGTTTCGTTGGCCATGTCGCCCAAAGCGCGGCTTGCGGCGGCCAGCGCGGTGTCTTCATCCAGCTTGGGGATGGCGGTGAAGCTCGCTTCATCCATAGTATCGGCAAATTTGACCGCATCGACCGGCATGATTTCGCTATACTTCTTCGCCTGGAAGAAGGGGGAGGAAAACGCCCACGCCAGGGCAAAGAACACCACCACGATCCCCAGGAGGAGCAGCGGGATTTTTGCCGTCTTGCGCACATAGGGGACGTATTCCGGGCGGCGCGTTGTGCCGGTGAGCAGGAAGAGGAACACGGGGAAGGAGATCAGCACCAACCCGATGTAATAGTAGAATTCCTGCGCCTTGAGGTTCAGCGGCGGCAGCATCACATAAAAGCCCACCAGCGCCGTGATCACGGTGCCTGCCAGGCTCAGCAAAATGCGCAGCCCCGCCCGCTCCGGGGGAATGACAATTGGCTTTTTCGGCCCGTTTTTCTTCCCTTTGCCCGAAAAATCCACCTGAATCGGTTCCGCCATACTTTTTGTTCCTCCTAGTTTATAATTAAATGCTTGCACACTGCGAACGGATCGTTTATAATAATACCATACGCCGTCAGGAAATACAAGAACTTTTTGCCCACAGGCGCGAAATTCATATATTGTTCAGAAAGTAGGTATCTTTACCATGGGTTATTTGCCACCGCCCCCACCCTGGGCGCCGCCCTTTGCCTGGCAGGAATATTACACCGAAGTGCAAAAGCGGGATATTCGCCGCCTTTCCAACATCCACGGGGGCGGGCTGCTGCTGGCCGTCGCCCTCCAGGTTGCGGTGATCGCCCCCCTTGCAAACGCCCTGCCGGATTTCTTCCCCGCGCTGGCGGCGGATCCCCTCTGGAGCCTGCTGCTCCAAATGGCGACAACGGTGCTGACGATTTTCCCCGGGGCGCTGCTGTGTCTGCGTCTGCTGACCCCCTGGGAACACAACCGGGCGCTGCCCCTTGGCAAGCCCTTTGCCGCCGCCGCCCCCAACCGCCGCCGCACGCTGACCCTCGCCGTGCTGTGCCTGGGGTTGTTCGTCTGCTTTGCGGGGCAGCTGGTTTCTTCCTGGGTCGAAACCTTCTTCAACCAGTTTGATCTTTCGCTGCGTCTGCCCGATGATGATGTTGTGGCCGGGGGCAGTTCCCCCGCGCTGTTCCTCTTCCGGCTGCTGGTGATCGCCCTTTGCCCCGCCGTGATTGAAGAACTGCTGATGCGCGGCGCCGTCCTCCAGCCCCTGCGCCGTTATGGCGACGTTTTTGCGGTGGTGTTCTCTTCCCTGCTCTTTGCGCTGCTGCACGGGAACCTGCTGCAAGGCGTATTCGCCTTTTTTGCCGGGCTGGCGATGGGCTTTGCCGCCGTATATTCCGGCAGCCTTTGGCCGGGGATTGTGCTTCACTTCCTCAACAACGGCTTTGCCGTCGTGCTGGATGAACTCTTCACCCGCTACCCGGAAAGTGACCGTGTGGCGCAAATCACGAACCTCAGCTATCTCGCCTTCCACGTTGGCGTTGGCGTGCTGGGGCTGGCGCTGATCTTGCTCTGTAGGCGCAGCTTACCCAAGCTCCGCAAGCCGAACCTTCTGGTGAGCGGTAGAACGCTTACAGTCAACTACCTGTTCGCCAGTGCGCCGATGGCGCTTGCCCTCCTGGTCTTTTTGGGGGAAATTGTGCTGATGGCAGTTTTGGGCAACATCACATAGTATGATGTAATAAATATATAGAAACAATTGGAGAATCGAAAGCCATGCATATCCTGCGCTTTGCGGCGGCGCGGTTCCGCAACCTCGGGGAGGCCGTGCTGGAACCCTGCCCCGGGGTCAACGTGATTTATGGCGAAAACGGGCAGGGCAAAACCAACCTGATCGAAGGGATCTGGCTCTTCACCGGCTGCCGCAGCTTCCGCACGGCAGAAAACGCAGAGCTGCTCCTGCGGGGCAGCGCACGTGCAGAGCTTTCCGCCGTGTTTGAATCCAATGCCCGCGAGCAGCGGGCGGAGTTGTGCATCGCCAAGCGGCGGGTGCTGCGGCTCAATGGCTTTGAGGAAGAAACGCCCCGCCGCCTGCTGGGGGTCTTCCCCGCCGTGGCGTTCACCCCCGCGACCCTTGCCCTGGTGCAGGGCGGCCCCGGCGAACGCCGCCGCTTCCTGGACGTCGCACTGAGTATGCTGCGCCCGGCCTATGCGGTGCGGCTTTCCAAATATCTGAAGGCGCTGGCGCAGCGCAACGCCCTGCTCCGCCAAGCGCCGCCGGATTCCACCGCCGCCACCGAAGCGCTGCTTTTGCCCTGGGATGCAACCCTGGCGCACGAAGCCGCCGCCCTGGCCACCGCCCGCCGGCAGTATTTGGCGGAGCTGATCCCCCAAGCCCAGGCGTTTTATGAAGGGATTTCACACGCAAGGGAAACCCTGGCGCTGGCATACCAACCAGCAGGGCTGCGGCCGGAGGAATGGGCGCAGGGCGACGCCGCCGAACTCGAAGCGCGTTACCTCGCCGCCTACCGGCAAAACCGGCGCGGCGACTTCCACCGCCAAATGACCCACGCGGGGCCCCACCGCGATGACCTGCTGCTCACCCTGGATGGCGCAAATTTGCGCGGCTTCGGTTCCCAGGGGCAACAGCGCACCGCCGCCCTGGCGCTCAAGCTCGCCGAAGCCGCCGTGCTGCGCGAACAGGCGGAGGAATGCCCCGTCACGCTGCTGGATGACGTGATGAGCGAACTCGACGCGCACCGCCAGGCCGACCTGCTGCGCTACCTGGAAGGCTGGCAGGTCTTCCTGACCTGCTGCGAACCCGGCCACCTGCTGCACGGCCGCTGCGGCAAGGCGTTTGAGGTAAAGGCAGGGCAGGTTGCGGCGATGGGCGATTGACAGGGGGGCTTGGGAGGAAGGCGTTATACGATCCCTCAGCGAAAAACCGACCATGCTGCGCTCCGCGCCACCACCCCGCCGCTGCGCGGGCCCCCGCCC
>JAITNG010000103.1 GCA_031290595.1 Oscillospiraceae bacterium | reverse complement strand
AGCCGCCGTTGTCAATCGCAAACGGCGGCTTTTTTGTTGTTTTTTGTTGTTTTTTTGAAGGCTAAAATTTTCTTACCTTAAATTGGAAATCGCTTTTGCTTTACCATGCAGATACTCCCATGCCAATCACATTTCTTGCCATCACAAGGCTTCCAGCAACACGAAGCCTAGGCACAACACGCCGAACCCGGCTTTTACCCCGGCAGAAAGCCGCTGCGCGGCAAGCAACGCCATCTGGTATTCCGCAACGGTGCCCGACGCTCCATAGAAAAGCACGGCACAGCAATAAAGCGCCACAAGCAGCGGCACGGCCAAACGAAGCAGCAAGCGGGTTTCCGGCTTTAGCCCGCGAAAAGCCTTGCGAAACGAAGAAATGTATTTCACTGCTTTACCCTCCAAAATATAAATTTACTTTGCTTCACCAGCATACCAGAGTGCCGCCAAAAAAGCAATGGTAGGTATTCTCAGCGGAACCTGCTAGCGGCTTCCATTTTGGCAAAAACTTTCGACTTGTTGAGAGTTCGTCCGGAATTTGCGGCGATTCCGTCACATTTCGCGTTTGGCCCTGGATTTCCAAAAACTGCTGGCGTTTTGCATCGCATTGTGGTAAAATAAAGTTCATCTTATTTGTATAGAACGGAGTGAACCTATGCGGCAAATGCTATTTGACCTTTGCGGGGCGACGGGCGTCACCGGGCTGGAGCGGGAAGCCGCCCGCCTGGCCGCAGAATACCTTGCGCCCCTGTGCGATGCGGTGCGGGTGGATCCCCTGGGCAGCGTCCTGGGCAGCAAGGCGGGGGAGGGCGCGCACATCCTGCTCGAAGCGCACCTGGATCAAATCGGCCTGGTGGTTACGGGCGCGGAAGACGGCGGCTTCCTACGGGCAGCCCCCTGCGGCGGCGTGGACCGCCGTTTGCTCTGCGGCCAGGAGGTCACGGTGCATGGCACGGAGGATTTCTTTGGCGTGATCCCCGCTTCGGCGCCACACCTGGCGGAAAAAGACAGCGAAAAAGCGCTGCCTGCAACAGCGCTGCTGATCGACACCGGCCTGACGCGGGCGGAGGCCGAACGCAAAGCGCCAGCGGGCAGCCGGGTGCGCTTCCGCACGCCGCCGGTCGCCCTGGGTGAACACCGCGTCACCGCCCCGGCGCTGGATGACCGCGCGGGCATATGCGCCCTCCTGCGCTGCATGGAACTGCTGCAAGGGCAGCGCCACGCCCCCGTGACGGTTCTTTTCGCCGTGCAGGAAGAAACCGGCGGCGCGGGTGCGCAAGCGGCGGCCTACGGCTTGCAACCCGCACAGGCGCTGGTGGTGGACGTCAGCTTCGCCCAAGCGCCGGGCGTCCCCGCCACGCTGGCGCAGGGCAAGCTCGGCGGCGGCGTGATGGTCGGCTTTGCGCCTGTGCTGGATCAGGGCATGAGCGAACGGCTCTGCGCCCTGGCGGAGCAAAGCGACATCGCCTTCACCCGCGAAATCATGGGCGGGCGCAGCTACACCGACGCCGATAAAATCCAAACCACCGGCAGCGGCGTCCCCTGCGCACTGCTCTCCATCCCCCTGCGCAACATGCATTCGGCGGTGGAAACCCTTGACCTGCGGGATGTGGAGGCCACGGCACAGCTGCTGGCGGCCTATATAATAGAAAAGGGGGCGGCGGCATGAACCTACAGGAACTCGAACAGCTCTGCGCCTGTGCCGGGGTATCCGGCTGCGAAAACGCGGTGCGCGAAGCCATCATAGCGCTGCTGCCCAAGGAAGCAACGCATACAATCGATCCCCTGGGCAACCTGATCGTCCGCAAGACCGGCACGGCTGCGGGCAAAAACACCGTGATGCTCTGCGCCCACATGGATGAAGTCGGCCTGATCGTCACAGAAATCACGGAGGAAGGGTATCTTTCCTTCGCGCACGTAGGCGGCATCGAACGGCGTGGGTACCTTGGCAAGCAGGTGCTGGCGGGCAAAAGGCAGGTGCCGGGCGTGATCGGCCTGAAGCCCGTCCACCTGCTGGAAGGCGATGAAAAGGAGAACATCCCGCCGGAGGACAGCCTGCGCATCGACGTCGGTGCGGAATCCCGCGAAGCCGCCGCCGCGCTGGTGCAACCGGGCGAGCGGGTCGTTTTTGCGCCGGGCTTGACCTGTTTTGGGGATGGATACATCAAAGCGCGTGCGCTCGACGACCGCATCGGCTGCCTCATTTTGATTGAATTGCTGCGCCAGGCGCTGCCCTACGACATGACCGCCGTCTTCAGCACCAACGAAGAAACCGGCGCGGGCGCCGCCCAGGCGGCTGCGTTTGCACTCGCGCCCGCCTACGCCATCGTTGTGGAAACCACGACCGCCGCCGACCTCCCCGGCGTGGAAGGCACGCAGCGGGTGTGCAGCCTGGGCGGCGGCGCGGTGGTGCCCTTCATGGATCGGGGGACGGTTTATCCCTGGGATTTGTATGAAACCGCCCAAACGCTGGCGGCGGCGCACGGCATCCCGATGCAGACCAAAACAAAGATCGCCGGTGGCAACGACGCCCGCAGCATCACCACCGCCCGGGGCGGCATCCCGACCATCACGGTTTCCGTCCCCTGCCGGGGGCTGCATTCGCCCGCAGTTGTGATGCAGCAAAAGGACGCTGAAGCGGTGCTACAGCTGGTGCGGGCGCTTTGGGGGGAGCTGACGCAAAAATGATCCGTCTGCTGGAAGACGAAACGCCCGCTTTTGTAGCCTTTTGCGGGCGGGATCCCTTGGCCGCACGGGCGCTGGCCTCCCTGCGCAGTTACGCCGGGCTGCGCGGTACCGATGCGGCGCAGTGCTGGGTGCAGGAAGCCGCGCCCGCCCAGGTGACTGCCGCGCTCTCGCTGGCGGACGGTTTTGCCGTCCTCAGCGCAACAGCAGAGGCCGACCGGGCGGAACTGACGGCCTTTTTGCGGATGATCCCCTGGCACAATCTGCAATGCGACGCGGCAGTGGCGCAGCACCTGCCCTACCCCGAAGATTGGGACAGCTGCGTTGTGCGCTTCAACGCCCCTGCCCGTGCAATGCCGGCCGGGCTGGCAATTTCCCCTGCCAATGACCCCGGCACAGTCTATGATTTGCTGGAGCGCTGCGGCTTCCCGGATATAAAAAACCGCTCGCTCTGGCTGGCCGATATGGCGCTACGCTGGCGGCGCGGCACGGCGCAGAGCTGGCTGATCCATAAAAATGACAACATCTGCAACAGCGACAATACCGTTGCTGCGCTTGGCGCCGCCAGCGCTATGGCGATCACGGAGCGTCTCACCTTCCTGGGTGCAGTCGGCACCCTGCCGGAAGCACGCGGGCAGGGGCTGGCCGGTATGTTGTTGACCAAAATCGCCACAGAACAACAAGCGCAGGGGCGGGCGGTCTACCTATCCTGCCGCCGGGAACTGCTGGGGTTTTACCAAAGCGTCGGGTTTGCGGAAGCAGGTGCATGGGTTTGCTTGCGGGGATAAATAATTCATAAAAAACAACGCACCGCTTCGGATAAATCCGAAGCGGTGCGGCATTCATTTAGCGTATTCTGGCACGTGCGTCTTACTTGAACAGCCCGAACAGGCTCCGCAGCCAATCCAGCAAGGTCTGCAAGAAGTTCTTCTTCGCGGGTGCGGGGTCGACGACAGGTGTAACCTCGCCCGCTGGCGTTTCTTCGTCATCCGTAAGCACTTCGCCCTCTGTGGGCAGTTCAGCGTCCACCGTGGGGGGATCCTTCACTGCTGCGGGTTCTTCCACCACCGGGGGTTCCGTTACGATGACGCCCTGGCCTTCACCGCCGCCC
>JAITNG010000101.1 GCA_031290595.1 Oscillospiraceae bacterium | reverse complement strand
GCGCGAAATGGGTTCGCGCCGCTGGACGTTGCTGGCGCTCGCCTGGCAAACCGGCTTCGCCTATTTGGCGGCGCTGGCAGTGTACCAGGCAGGGCGGGCGCTGGGGGGGTAGTGGGGTTGGGCTTTGGGCGGGGTGTATTTTAAAGCCCCGCGCGCCCAAGGCACGCCCTACAAAAGTCCGGCCAAAGGCCGTTTACGTTGTTCCCCTCAGCAATGCTTGCCAAAATTAAAGGGTTGTTTTCCGGCGCGGCACGGCCGCGCTGGGGCTTTAAAATGCACCTCGCCCCAAGCAAATATATTACTATTTCTTATCTAAAAGCCACGCCCTGCCGCCCGCCATCCACGCCAAAATTCGTCACGCACGCAACCCAAAGCGACGCAATATGATGCTATTGAGGCCTCACAAACACAACAAGAGGGGGATTTCTATGTCGTCATATAACGGCAAAGGTTGCGATAATCCACAATGCCCCTGTGCCGGAACACCCGGCGATGCTGCGTGCGGCAACGCCGGGCGTGGCACGCCCGGCCGACGCGGGCCGCAGGGGTATCCGGGTTGCCCCGGCCCCAAGGGGGATAAGGGCGACCAAGGCCAGATGGGCGTGCGCGGGTTCGATGGTGCGCCGGGCGAACGCGGCCCCAGGGGGCTGGCGGGTGAACAGGGCGAAAAAGGCGACCCGGGTTGTCCGGGCGCCGTTGGCCCCCGCGGCCCCGCAGGGGTCATGGGCTTGCAAGGGCCGCAGGGCGTGCGCGGTGACGTTGGCTCACCGGGCGACCCAGGCTGCCAGGGGCCGCAGGGGAACCGGGGAAGCACCGGCTCCGCAGGCCCCCCGGGGGCAAAGGGCGACCGAGGGGCAAAGGGCGACACCGGCCCCGCAGGTGCACGCGGCCCCGCTGGAGCGGAGGGCGCACCGGGGCCGATGGGACCCATGGGGCAGGATGGCCCCGCCGGGCCGGAAGGCCCCGAAGGCAAAATGGGACCGCAAGGCACGCCGGGGCCAATGGGCTGCCAAGGCGTGGAAGGAATGCAAGGCGCACAAGGCATACAAGGCGTGACCGGCGCAACAGGCGCTGACGGCGCAACAGGCGCGCCCGGGGCTACTGGCGCACCGGGGGTTACCGGGGCAGACGGCACACCGGGGGCTAAAGGCGCAGACGGCGCACCAGGCGCTAAGGGCGCAGATGGCGCACCGGGGGTTACTGGCGCAGATGGCGCACCGGGGGCTAAAGGCGCAGACGGCGCACCCGGCGCTAAGGGCGCTGATGGCGCACCTGGGGTTACTGGGGCAGACGGTGCTAAGGGCGCTACTGGCGCTACTGGTGCGCCTGGCGGCGGCGGGCTTTATGTGCCGTTCATGTGCGGAAGGCATCTTGATGTAGATACAGATGCAACCGGCAAAGCCCGCAACATGTGCCTGTTGGGTTCTGGCATAGGCCGCCAAAGTTTCCCGGTCATAAACGGGCAGTTCATTCTGAGCGACGACACCCAGTTTGCGTTCACCCTGCCGGTGGACGTCACGCAAGTGAGCATCTGCGGCACATTCGCCAACTGGTATAATTTCAACCCGCCGGATAATGCGTATCCGTTCATCGTGCTGGCGCAGGCGGGGCAGGATAGCAACGATTTCGCGGTGAACCTGGACACCAAGGTGCGTGCATCCGTCCCATGGCCGGGACCCAACCCGTCCGATCTAAACAGGGATATAACAATCTCGGGTTCGCAGGCGAATATTCCGCTGGTTCTCCCCGCAGGGAGCAGGATCGTGATCTGTGGCGGCTACGATTTTGAAAGCGCTGCGATTGCAAAGAGCTTGAGCCTGTACTTTAGCGGCGGGATTTTGTTCTCGTGATTTTTGCCCCATAAACCAAGCGCCTGTGCGCGGCTGATGGCCGTTGCACGGGCGCTTTGCGGGGGGATGTATTTGGGGATTGCTGAATAGTATAATACTGTTCCGCAATTAAAAGCAGTGCTTCATTTCAGGTACCTGGACACGGCACGCCGTGTCCCTACAAACCGAGATAAAGCGCCCAACGTACTTCTGCATTTTTATGTACCTTTGTAGGGACACGGCGTGCCGTGTCCAGGCACATAAAAATAAAGCACTGCTTTTGTATTAAACAGCTACTGCCCCGGAATATCCCTCTTTCTCAAAGCGTAGTAATATGGCGTTCAATTCTCCGTTTCGGCAAACAGAATCGTCATGCCGTTGTATGCTTTGAGCGCAAGGCAATCCCACGCAACGGTTTTCGCCCAACCCGTGAGGTCTGCGTAGAAATCGCGGACGCAGGCGGCGTTCTGGCAGTCGATCATCAGGTCGCCGATGGTCAGGTGGTCAATCATGCGCTTCCCCCACAATCTTTCTCCGAAAACTTATTAGCTATTGTAGCACGGTTCTGCAAAAAACGCAAGTGCCTAAAAGCAATATCCCACGCCGGGGTATACCCAAAATGCCCTATCATTTTGCCCCACCCCCCATTTCACCTTGACTTTCCACCCGAAATACAATATAATACACCTATGATAAATATGATTGGGTTGTGGGGAGGGGAAGGCCGATGTCCGTTGCGATTATGCTTTTGCAGGCCGTTGCGATTTTTGGGGTTCCGCTGGCGCTGCTCCGCTTTGGCAACACGAAACTGATCAAGCCCATTGGCACGGTGGGCGCGGCGTATGTGCTTGGCCTTGCGGTGGCGCTCCTTGTTTTTTTGCTCAACCGCTTCGGTGCGGGCATTGCGCTCAACAGCGATCTGGGGGAAATCGGCTCCTATGCCGCCATCGGCATTGCAATCCCCCTGCTTTTGTTCCGTTCTGATTTGAAAAAAGTCCGCCAGCTTTCCAAAACCGTCCTCACCTCGTTTGCGCTGCTGAGCGTTTCGGTGGTCGCCGTCACAGCGGCGGCCTACTGTGTCTATGGCAAAACAATCGCAAACGGCGGCGTTCTTTCCGCCATGGCGGCGGGGCTTTACACCGGCGGCACGCCGAACCTCAACGCAATCGGGAACATCTTTCACCTGGATGCGACGACAATCGGGGTGGCCAATCTTGCCGATATGCTGCTGGGCGGGGTGCTTTATATGTTCCTGTTGCTCGCCGCCAAGCCGCTTTTGAAGAAGTTCCTCAAAGAACCGCAGGGAGCGCGTGTCTATATGCAGGAAGGCGTGGCGGCAACGGACGCCGAACTGCCGCAAAGCCGCAAACAAGGCCTGATGGCCTTCCTGGTTGCGCTGGGCATGGCGGCGTTTGGCGGCGGGGTCGGCGCGGCGGTCTGGCTCGCCACAGGGGCGCAGCAGGGGCGGCTCACCGATTACCTTGTGCCGTCGGTCATGATCACCACAACGGTGTTGGGCATCGCCGGTTCCTTCCACAAAAAAATAAGCGCCGTCAAGGCCAGCGCTTCCATCGGGCAATATTTCATTTTGGTGTTTTCGTTTGCGCTGGCCATGTCTGTGCGCATTGAGCAGCTGGGCGGCCGGTTTTTCTCCATCCTCCTGCTGTATGGCGCCATCACGGTCGGCACCCTTTTGCTGCACGTTGTTTTGAGCAAGCTGGCCAAAACCGACGTCGATTGCACGCTCGTCACCCTGACCGCCGGGGTCTACGGCCCGGCCTTCATCCCCGCCCTGACCCGGCAGCTGAAAAACGACGCGCTGACCGCCCCCGGCCTGATTTGCGGCTCCGTCGGCTATGCGGTGGGGACCTTCCTCGGCATCGGGCTGGGCGTATTATTTAAATAAAGGAGTACATATGCTAAAAACAGGTTTGACCAGCGTGACCTTCCGCCAGCTGGAAATAGACGACGTTCTTGCGCTGGCGGCACAGGCGGGGCTGGATGTGATCGAATGGGGCGGCGATGTGCACGCCCCGCCCGGGGCGCTTGCGCTCGCCGCAGCGGTGCGCCAAAAGACCGAGGCCGCCGGGCTGTCGGTTTCCTCCTACGGATCCTATTACCGGCTGCTGGCGCACGAAAATCCGGCGGCGGCGTTTGCGCCGGTGCTGGGGAGCGCCTGTGCCTTGGGGGCAAAGACGATCCGCATCTGGGCGGGCAGCCAGGATTTTGAGCAAACCGACGCGGCGGCGTTTGACCGGGCGGCGCAGGAAGCGCGTGCGCTGGGCGGGCTGGCACAGGCGCAGGGCGTTCAACTTGCGTTTGAGTTCCACGGCGGCACCATCACCAATGCGGCGGAATCCACGCTCGCATTTTTGCAGGCGGTGGATCACCCCAACGTAAAAACATACTGGCAGCCCAATTTTGTGCGCAGCCATGCGGAAAACAAGCGGGCGCTCCGGGCGGTTTTGCCCTGGGTGGTCAACATCCACGTGTTCCAGTGGGCGGCGGATCACACCGCGTTCCCCCTGGCCGACGGCGAAGCGGTCTGGCGGGAATACCTGGATATTTTGGCCGCCGCAACGGGCGAACCCTGCGCTATACTGGAATTTGTGAAGGACGCCGCGCCCGCGCAATTTTTGCGTGATGCAGCGACGCTCCAAAAGTGGTTGAGGTGAAACAGATGCGTGCTATCTTTTTCGGGAACCATCCCAGGGAAACATTCTACAGCGTCTACGCGCAGTCCGTGCGTAAACGTATCTTCGGCACGGCGGAGCCGCCGGTTTACAACGAAGAAAGCCTGCAAAGCGCGGATTTCCGCGATGTGACGGCGCTGTTTTCCACCTGGGGAATGCCCAGCTTGCGCGAAGACGACATTCAACGGTATTTCCCCGCCCTGCAAGCGGTGTTTTATGGCGCGGGGAGCGTGCAGAGCTTTGCGCGGCCGTTCCTGGGCTGCGGCGTGCGGGTGTTTTCGGCCTGGGCGGCCAACGCCGTGCCGGTTGCGGAATACACCGTAGCGCAAATCATCCTGGCCAACAAGGGCTTCTTCCGGCTTGCGCAGCGCTACAAGCAGACCGGCGACCGAAGCCGCAGCGAACTCTGCGGGAACTACGGCGCAAAAATCGGCCTGATCGGCGTGGGCATGATCGGCAGCCTGGTGGCCGAAATGCTGCAACGCTATCAGCTGGAGGTGCTGGCCTTCGACCCCTACCTGGGGGCGGAGCGGGCAAGCGCGCTGCGCGTGCAAAAGACTACGCTGGAAGAAATTTTCGCGACCTGCGATGTGATCAGCAACCACCTGGCCAACAACGCGCAGACCCAGGGGATGCTGCACTACGCGCTGTTTGCGCAGATGCTGCCCCATGCCGTGTTCATCAACACGGGCAGGGGGGCGCAGGTGGCGGAAGCCGACCTGTGCCGTGCGCTCACCGAAGCGCCGGGGCGCACCGCGCTGCTGGATGTGACCGACCCGGAGCCGCCCGCAGCGGATAGCCCGCTCTTCGCCCTGCCAAACGTGATCCTCACCCCCCACATCGCGGGCAGCCTGGCAAACGAAGTCGCCCGCATGGGGGATTTTATGGTGCAGGAATACACGGCGTTCACGCAAGGCGACCCCGTGCAATACGAGGTAACGGCGGCGATGCTGGAAACGATGGCGTGAATATTATATAACATAAAAGAGGAAACCCACATGAATCAAACCAACGACCGTGCCGTCTGGCTGGCCGCCCTGCAAAAAATTGCCCTGCCGGTGCTGGAAAACGCAGCGGCCGGTACGCTGGCGGCCAACATGCCTGTGGAATGCGCCGCCGGGCAGGAAAAGCCGAATTGCTCGCCCCTGGAAGGCTTGGCACGCACGCTTTGCGGCGTCGCCCCCTGGCTGGAATGCACCGAATGCACCGGCGAAGAGGAGCGGCAACGCCAATATTACGCCGCGCTGGCGCTACAAGCCATCGAAAAAGCCGTCGATCCAACGACTGATAACCTGTTTGCCTTTGCATGCAACCAGCGCCTGGTGGAAGCGGCATTCCTTGCGCAGGGCATTTTACGCGCACCCCGTGCGTTGCTGGGGAAGCTCACGCCCGCTGTGCGCAAAAATTTGGCGGATTCCCTGCGCCAGACGCGTGCCGTCGTGCCGTATTATTGCAACTGGCTGTTCTTCAGCGGGATGGTGGAAGCCATGCTCTGCGCCCTGGGCGAGGCATGGGATGCTGTGCGGGTGGAATATGTGCTGCGCAGCGCCGAAAAATTCTATCAGGGCGACGGCTTTTTCGGCGACGGTGAGCGACTGGCGATGAACTACTACAACAGCTTTGTGATGCACCCCATGTTCCTGGATATGCTGGCCGTTCTGGGCGAAAAAAATGACGGCTGGCGTGCGTCGGTTCCCGTTGAAACCGCACGCGCCAGCCGCTATGCATCTGTTTTGGAGCGCATGATTGCGCCCGACGGCAGCTATCCGCCCCTGGGGCGTTCGCTGGCCTACCGCTTCGGCGCGTTCCATGCGCTGGCGCAAGCGGCGTTGCAGCACAATTTAGGCGAACACCTGCCGCCAAACCAGGTGCGCAGCGCCCTGACCGCCGTGATAGAACGCACGCTGACCCCCGGCACCTTTGATGACAGCGGCTGGCTGCGCATCGGCTTTTGCGGCGCACAGCCCGGCGTGGGGGAATATTACATCCGCACGGGCAGCCTCTACCTTTGCACCACGGTGTTTTTGCCGCTCGGCCTCGCGCCCTCGGATCCCTTCTGGGCGGGCGAAGCGGCGGCCTGGACAAGCAAAACAATGTGGTCAGGCGGGGCATGCGAATTGGATCATGTGCTTGCCGATTGAACGGCGCTGCGGGTTCTGATGCTGTTGCGCCCCTACTTACTTATCTGCGCCAAATCCCCCGCGCCGCTTTGAATGAGCTTCCCAATGACGGCGGTTATCTCTGTTTTCAGCGCGTCGCTTTGGGATTTTTCACCGCCCAGCTCCAGGTAGCAGGCGGCTTCGCCCAGATGAAAAGTTGCGTAGTAAATGATGTTCCTGATCCCTTTGCTGTTTTTATCGGTCACAAAGTAACCCGCATGGACTGCTGTGCCAAAAATATCATTGCTTGTTTTGTTGCCTTCAACAACCGTGTCGAGAACATTCAAATCATTGGCATATAAAATAATTCTGGTCTGCAATCCGTCGTCATTTGTTGCCCGGCCTTCCACAAAGGCCAGCGCGGAATTGTAATGATAGAAATGACCGTAGGCGGTTATGGTATGCGTATCCGCGAGGCTCCCGAACAGGGTTTTGTTTTCGTCTGCCGTCAGGTCACGGCTTTCCATTGCCGCGCCGTTGGCGATTTCTGAATCCTTTGCGGGCAGATTGCCTTTGGCGAAGGAAATCGTGAGCGTATCCCCTTCGCCCGTTTTTGCCGAGCCAATCGCCACGGGCGGGTTGACCTGCGCAATGGAAATGGCCGCCACAACGGCAATCGCCAAACAGGCCGCAACGGGCATGAGCCATTTTATTGTTTTATGCATCGTGTTCACCTTTCTTATTTGAGAGCTGCCGGTGTTTGACCGGCGCAGGATTTGATGAAGCATACGCGCTTGCGCTGTCTGATCGGGTTCAATCTTGTTGAAAGATTGGACGTATCTGTTATTCTTCATCGAAATCGTCACCTAACCTTTCTCGGAGGATCCCTCTTGCTTCATGGAGATAATTGCGGATCGTGGATCCGGGTTTGCGGAGAATACCGGCAATTTGAACGCTTGTGTAGCCCTCATAATAGTAAAGGTGCATCACCGTTTTATACTTATCGGGCAAGCCGCAGACGGCTGCGAGCAAGTCGTCCTGCGGGGCGGCATTTTCAGCCTTCAGCGTGTCGGTATAATCCGCAATATCCTCACCCCGCCGTGACCAATGCTTCAAAAAATCCTTGCAGACATTGGCGGCCGTTCGGATGAGCCACGCCTTTTCGTGTTCCTCGCTCTCAAACGCCGGGGCGCTCTTTATCAGCCTGACAAAGGCGTCCGAAACAGCGTCTTCGGTGTCGGCGGGGTTTTTCAAATAGGTGTAGCAGACACGATAAACGGTCTTGACATGGCGCTTATAAATTTCCGCAATCTCATCGTCCGTCCGCAACAATGATTTTGCCATTCGCTTGCCCTCCTTTCACCAATAATACGATTGGGAAGCGCAAAGTGTCGGGGGAATCCCAAAAAACGCGTTAGAGCCCGGCCAAAGGCCGTCTTATACCAAACATCAACAGAATTGCAGATTGGTGGTTAAACCCCGGCGTGGCCATGCCGCGCCCTACTCTGTTGCGGCCAGTGGCCGTTTTGGCAACAAAACCAACCAACAGCAAAAGGCAGGTCAACAAAGCGCCACCGGCGCCATCGGAGTAGGGCGCGGCATGGCCAC
>JAITNG010000056.1 GCA_031290595.1 Oscillospiraceae bacterium | reverse complement strand
CCGTGCCGCCGCCTGTCGCCCCGGCCAACCCTGTGGTGGCGGCAGTGAAGAAGGCCGGCGCCTCCTCTGTGTTCCAGGTTGCGGCGGTGCTTTTCACGGTCGGTCTGTTGGCGCAGGTGATCAGCGCTTTCCGCGTGGGCAGCTTTTTGGATCGGATTTTTGATTTTATCAACACGCTTTCGGATGGCGAAATGACGTATGAACTCAGCAGTTTCCGGCACGAATTCGGCTTTGACCTGCTGGATGTGATCGGCAGCACGCTCACGGGGATGATGCTGTTTTTGTTGATCCCCACGATTTTGCTGTGCGTCGGCGTATGGCTGTTCCACCTGGCCGCCAAAAACAACAATGAACCCCTCCTGCGCACCACCGGGTTGAGCATCCTTAACGGCGTTTCGATTTTCCAGCTGATCCTCAAGGCGCTTTCGGCTCTTGGTGTGCTGGTGAGCGTCGTATTGATACTGATCACAGGCGCGGCGGCAAGGAATGGCGATGCTATGGCGGTTGCCGTTGGTGTTGCGATTGTCCCCTTGATTCTCTATGTCCCTGTGTTGGCCTTGAGCATCGCCTATTATGTCAGCGCGATCAAGGCCATTGGCGCGGTCAAACGCGCAGTGGCCACCGGGCAGCGTCTGCCGCAGATTTCCGCATTCCTCCCTGTGATGAACATTCTCTACGCCATTGGTTCCCTGGTTGGCGTCGCCTTCACCGGCGGTTGGGGCGTTCTGGCCGGGCTGCTCAACGGCACGGCGATGGTGCTGGTTTCCGTTGCGCTGTTCAACTTCCGCCAGGCTGCGCGGCAGGAACAATATGCGCAGCAGCAGGCGCTTTACCCCGCGCCGCAGGTTCCCTATGCGCCGCAGCCCGCACCGCCGGTGGAAGAAGAAACGACGTTCTGATTTTGCAGCATGAACATACATTATAAATGAAAGAATAAGGTGGAAAGCTATGTACAGAATTGGCGTGGATTTGGGCGGCACCAATATTTCAGTGGCAGTGGTGGATGAAGGGAACGATTATGCAATCCTGGGCAGAGGCCAGCGCAAAACCCTTGCGCCCCGCCCGGCGGAAGGCATCATGGATGACATTGCCGCCGCCGTGCGCGATGCTGTGGCGGATGCAAACATCCCCCTGGCAGCCGTCGCGAGCATCGGCGTTGGCACGCCGGGTTCGGTCAGCAAGGGCAGTGGTATGATTGCGTTCGCGAACAACCTCGCCTTTCACCACGTCCCGGCCAAAGCGATGCTCGAAGAGCGCCTTGGCCGCCCCGTGTTTTTGGATAACGACGCCAATTGCGCCGCCCTGGGGGAAGCCCTGGCGGGCAGCGGCAAGGGCGTGGCGAGTTTCGTTGCCATCACGCTGGGCACAGGCGTTGGCAGCGGCATCGTCATCGACGGCAAAATTGTCAACGGCGTCAACGATGCGGCGGGGGAATGCGGGCATATGGTGATCAACATCGACGGTCTGCCCTGCAACTGCGGCCGCCAGGGCTGCTGGGAACGCTACGCTTCGGCAACGGCGCTGGTGGAACAGACCCGGGATGCGATGCAGGATCACCCCGAGAGCCTGTGCTGGCAGCTTGCGGAGGGCGACCTGGAAAACGTCAACGGCAAGATTCCCTTTGACGCCTGGCGTGCGGGCGACCCCGTCGGTTCTTATGTTGTGATGCAGTATATGCGTTACCTGGCCGTGGGGCTGGGCAACCTGATCAACGCCTTGCAGCCCTCGATGATCTGCGTGGGCGGCGGCATCGGCCATGAGCAGGAAAATCTGCTTGAACCCCTGCGCGAGATGGTCAAAAAGGAGCGCTACAGCATATACGCCCCCGTGCAAACGGAGCTGGTGAGCGCAGCGCTGGGCAACGACGCAGGGATCATCGGCGCAGCGGCGCTGTATAGCTGAGTATTGATTGAAGGAGAGGAGTACCATGAAAAAATCCACCGCAAAAGCGGAGCTGCGGCGCATGGGGCTCCAGCGGGCAAGGGCTTCGCTTATCCAAAAGAAGGAGCGCACAGGCGTTTCAGTTTGGCGAGTGCGGCGCGGGTCTGCGCGGTATGTCCTCAAGCTCTTTTCCCTGCCGGAATCCCGGCGGGAAATTGAGAATTATCGTATCCTCGGCGCAATCGGCGTGCCGACCCTGCGGGTGCTTGGCCAAAGCGAACGCGCCCTGCTCCTGGAAGATATGAAAAGCGTGGCTTGCCCCTGGCGGCTCGGCACCGAAGAAGACCTGCAAAGCCCTGTGGTTGCAAGGCAGCTTGCGGCCTGGTACCGTGCGCTGCACGGGAACGGGCAGCCAGCGGCGCGGGCGCAATCGCTTTATGCGGAAACAGATTGCATCACACGCGAAAATATTCGTTTTATGCAGACGAAGACCGAAACTGCCGACGCGCCTGTTTGGGGGCTGATTGAAGCGCATCTTGCGCAAATTCAGGCGGCGGTTGCGGCATTGCCGCGCACACTGACCTATAATGATTTCGATGTCCCCAATCTTGCTGTTGCAAAAGATGGCACCGCCGCGCTGGTGTATGACTACGACAACCTGGGCTGCGGTTATGCGTATGCGGACATCCGCAATGTTTGCTATTGCCTTGGTGAAGAAGCGAAAGCGGTATTTTTAGCCGCCTACGGCGATTTTAGTTCTGCTGAAGCCATGATTGACCGGCTCGCAGACCCGCTCACCACGCTCTTCCACGCCTGCAACCGCTGGAACTTCCCATCCTGGGCGCAGGATCCCCTGGAGCAAATCAAGAACGGTGCCTTGGAACAGGCGGTCACAGCGTTCCTTGCAAGTATTTCATGGAAGGCGGAGCAAACATGACGAACTGCATTGCGCAGCTGCAAGCCCGCGGCGTCGCCGTGGCGCAGGATGTGCCGCTTTCCGGCAAAACGTCCTTTAAAATCGGCGGGTTGGCCGAGTGGATGCTCTTCCCCGCCACGGTGGAGGAGCTACAGCTCTGTGTGCGCCTTTGCGCACAGGCCGAGGTGCGGCCGTTTTTGCTGGGCAACGGCAGCAACCTTTTGGTCAAGGATAGCGGCCTGGACGGCGTAGTGATCGCGACGGAGAAGCTGCAAGACCTCCGGGCGGCGGGCGACGGCAGGATCCTGTGCGAAGCGGGCGTAAAGCTCGCGGAGCTGTGCGTTTTTGCGCAGAAGCAGGGCTTGGCGGGGCTGGAATTCGCCTACGGCATCCCCGGCAGCGCGGGCGGCGCGGTCTTCATGAACGCGGGCGCTTACGGCGGCGAAATGCAGGATGTGCTGACCGCCGCCGCCTATGTGGATGCGCAGGGCGAACTGCGGACGCTGGCTTCCCCGGCGCTGGGGCTGGGCTACCGGCGCAGCGCCTTTATGGCAAACGGCGGTCTGGTGGCGTCGCTCACGGTGCAGCTCACGCCCGGCGACCCGGCGGAAATCCGCGCCCGAATGGAGGAGATCATGCGCCGCAGGAAGGAGAAGCAGCCCCTCGAATTCCCCAGCGCGGGCAGCGTCTTCAAGCGCCCGGAGGGGCAGTTTGCCGGGGCGCTGATCGAAAAATGCGGCCTCAAGGGGCAGCAAATCGGCGGGGCGCAGGTGAGCGAAAAGCACGCGGGCTTCATCATCAACCGGGGCGGCGCAAAGGCGGCGGATGTACGCGCACTCATCGCGGTGATCCAAACAGTGGTGCAAAACCAAACCGGCGTCCTGCTGGAGCCGGAGATTCTGTTTGTGTGACGCGATCCCTCAGCTAAAAACCGACCGTGCTGCGCTCCGCGCCACC
>JAITNG010000034.1 GCA_031290595.1 Oscillospiraceae bacterium | reverse complement strand
TAGGCGAAACCATTCATTCCCTGTCGCACAAAACGGTAAAAAGCATCGCGGGGCGTGATTGGATTTTACAATGCGATTTATGAAGGATTAGTATTAGCAGTCGTTCCATCTTAATCAGCTCCTTTGTGAACTGATTATACCACATCCGAGACCTTTTTGTTAATAGTTTGTTTACTCATGCGTTTGGCGTGGGCGTGTCGGGGATTCGTACAAATTTTCTGTTTTGGGTCTTGTTTTTTCCGCGCGGATGGTGTATACTGTTACTATTCTAATTGAAGGATAGGGCAGCAAATGCAAAAAGATCTCATCGTCCGGGGCGCACGGGAACACAACCTCAAAAACCTCAGCCTCACCATCCCCAGGGATAAACTGATCGTCTTCACAGGGCTTTCCGGCTCCGGGAAGACTTCGCTGGCGTTCGACACCATTTATGCCGAAGGGCAGCGGCGCTATGTGGAAAGCCTTTCGAGCTATGCCCGGCAGTTTTTAGGGCAGATGGAAAAGCCCAGCGTGGATAGCATTGACGGCCTTTCGCCCGCCATTTCCATCGACCAAAAAACGACTTCCAAAAACCCGCGTTCCACCGTGGGGACGGTGACGGAAATTTATGATTATTTGCGTCTGCTTTATGCGCGGATCGGGATACCCCACTGCCCGGAATGCGGGCGGGAAATCAGCCGCCAGACGGTGGATGACATCGTCGGCAAGCTGATGGAGTTGCCGGAGGGAACGAAGTTCCAGCTGATGGCGCCCATTGTGCGCGGGCGCAAGGGCGAATACCAAAAGGAGCTGGAACAGGCGCGCAAAAGCGGCTACGTCCGCGCAAGGGTGGATGGCAGCACCTATGAGCTTTCAGAAACCATCACCATGGATAAGAACAAGAAGCACAATATTGAAATCGTTGTTGACCGGCTGGTGATGAAGCCGGATCTGCGCAGCCGCCTGACGGATTCAGTTGAAACCGCGACCCGGCTTTCAGAAGGTCTGCTGCTGGCGGATGTGATCGACGGGGAAGAGCAGCTGTTTTCGCAGAACTACGCTTGCCCGGAACACGGCTTCAGCATGGAAGAACTCGCGCCGCGCATGTTCTCGTTCAACAACCCCTTCGGCGCTTGCCCCCACTGCGGGGGGTTGGGTTCCCTGCTCACGCTTGACCCGGAGCTGGTGCTGGATAAAAACCTGAGCATCAAGGGCGGCGCCATAAAGGCCTCCGGGTGGACGGCGGCCGAGGGCGGCACCATCGCCCAGATGTATTTTGAAGGACTGGCGGAATACGGCAAGTTTTCGCTCGATACGCCCGTCAAGGATTTGCCCAAGGCCGCGCTGGATCTGATCCTCTATGGCACGCGGGGCAAAAAGATCACGATGCACCGCAGCGGCAGCTATGGCAGCGGCACCTATCTGACGGATTTTGAGGGCGTGTGCAACAACCTCCAGCGGCGTTACAAAGAAACCGGGAGCGACTGGGCGCGGACGGATATTGAGCAGTTCACGACCTCCCTCCCTTGCCCCGATTGCCACGGGGAACGGCTGAAAAAAGAGATCCTGTGCGTCACGGTGGGGGAGCTGAACATCACCCAATGCACCCGCTTTTCCATCGTCCAGGCGCTGCGTTTTTTCCGGGAACTCCAACTGAAACCGCGCGACGCGATGATCGCCGTGCAGATTCTGCGGGAAATCACCGTGCGGCTGGAATTTTTGCGCAGCGTGGGGCTGGAATACCTGAGCCTTTCCCGCGCAGCGGCGACGCTTTCCGGCGGCGAGAGCCAGCGCATCCGCCTGGCCACGCAGATCGGCTCTTCGCTGATGGGCGTGCTGTATATTTTGGATGAACCCAGCATCGGCTTGCACCAGCGCGACAACAACAAGTTGATTGAAACGCTCAAGCACCTGCGGGATCTGGGCAACACCCTGATTGTGGTGGAACACGATGAGGAAACCATGCGGGCGGCGGATCACATTGTGGATATTGGCCCCGGCGCGGGCATCCACGGCGGCGAGCTGATCTGCCAGGGGACGGCGGAAGAGATCATGGCCTGTGCAGCATCGGTGACGGGGCAATACCTCAGCGGGCGGCGCAAGGTCCCCGTGCCGGCGCAGCGCCGCCCGGGCAACGGTCTGCAACTGGTCGTCCGCGGTGCGCGCGAAAATAACCTCAAGAACATCGACGCCGCCTTCCCCCTGGGGATGCTGGTGTGCGTCACCGGGGTTTCCGGCTCCGGCAAAAGCTCGCTGGTCAACGGGATATTGCACAAAACCCTGGCCGCAAAGCTCAACCGCGCCCGCACCTTCCCCGGCGACTGCGACGCCGTCACGGGTATTGAACACCTTGATAAAGTCATCGACATCGACCAAAGCCCCATCGGGCGCACGCCCCGGTCCAACCCCGCCACCTACACCGGCGTTTACACCGATATTCGTGATCTGTATGCCTCCACACCGGACGCCAAGCAGCGGGGATATAAATCCAACCGCTTCTCGTTCAACGTCAAGGGCGGGCGCTGCGAGGCTTGCCAGGGCGACGGCATCGTCAAGATTGAGATGCACTTCCTGGCCGATATTTACGTCCCCTGCGAAGTCTGCAAGGGTGCGCGCTACAACCGCGAAACCCTGGAAGTCAAATACAAGGGCAAGAGCATCTTTGACGTACTGGAAATGACGATTGAAGAAGGGATGCACTTTTTTGAGAACGTACCCAAGATCGCCCGCCGACTGCGCACCCTCTATGAGGTCGGCTTGGGCTATGTGAAAATCGGGCAGCCCGCGACGACGCTTTCCGGCGGCGAAGCCCAGCGGGTGAAGCTGGCCACGGAGCTTTCCAAGCGCTCCACCGGGCGGACGATTTACATTTTGGATGAGCCGACCACCGGCCTCCATGCGGCGGACGTTCACCGTCTGCTCGAAGTCCTGCAACAGCTGGTGGAAGGCGGCAACACCGTGCTGGTGATCGAACACAACCTGGATGTGATCAAGACCGCCGACTGGATCCTCGACCTGGGGCCGGAAGGCGGCGACGGCGGCGGCGAAATCGTCGCCCAGGGCACGCCGGAAGAAGTGGCGGCCTGCCCGCAATCCTACACCGGGCAATATTTGGCCAGCGTTTTGGGGGATCGGCATGACAAATGAGCAGATTTTAGAGATCGCCCTGGCGCAACAGGCCATCGACAGCAGCTGCGTCCCTGCGGATTTCCGCCGCCACACGCCCGTGGTGGTTGTTTCGCAAAAACTGCCCGGCGCAAGACGCTATTTGCAGCAGCTGCCCTTCTTCTGTGATCTTGTTTCCTATGGCTCCAACATCGTCGCTTCTGTTGACGCACGCATCGCCGGGTTCATCACAGAATTCATCGGCAGCCGCAAGCCGCACGAATGCTTTGAACCCCAAGAAATCCGTTTGCTGAACCGGGAATTCGCCCCCTACGGCGCAACCGTTCGCCATGCAGCAGAATACTACTGGCTGCCGGACGTCAACTGCCTTTGCGCCCTGCCCTGCGCCTACGAAACCCGCCTGTTGACCCCGCCGGATTTTGTGCCGCTCTACCGCCCGGAATGGGGCAACGCCCTGTGCGCCGACCGTGCGGAGCTGGATGTGCTGGGCGTTGGGGCATACGACGGCGGCCAATTGATCGGCCTGGCGGCCTGTTCCGCCGATGGCGAAAACATGTGGCAGATTGGCATTGACGTTCTGCCGGAATACCGCCGCCAGAGCGTCGCCGCCGCGCTGACCTCCTGTTTAGCCATCGAAATTATAACGCGCGAAAAGGTGCCGTTTTATTGCTGCAACTGGGCGAACATCGGCTCCGCCCGCAACGCCATCCGCAGCGGGTTCCGCCCCGCCTGGGCAGCACTGGCTGCCCTTATGGATGCAGAGGAGGTTCAAAATTGACCGATACAGTTGCCTTTGATCAACAAAACAATCGTCTGGTCATCATCGACCAAACCCTGCTGCCGGGGGAACTCCGGCTGCTTTCGCTGCACACGGTGGAAGAAATCGAACACGCCATCAAGACGCTACAGGTGCGCGGCGCACCTGCTATCGGCGTGGCGGCGGCGATTGGCCTTGCGGTTTTGGCCAAAGAGATTGCAGGAAATTATGAACAAACCCTGCAAGCCTACGCGCAGCAATTAAAAAGTACACGACCCACAGCCGTCAACCTGGCGTGGGCAATTGATCGGCTGCTGGCGGGCGCACACGACCCGCAAAGCCTTGCAGAAAAAGCCCTTGCGCTTTGGAACGAGGACGTCGCCACCTGCCGGGCAATCGGCGAAAACGGCGCGGCGCTGCTCCGGGCGGGCGACGCCATCCTGACGCACTGCAACGCCGGGCGGCTGGCTGCCGTGCGCTACGGCACGGCGCTCGCGCCGGTTTATGTTGCAAAAGAGCAGGGCAAGCACGTGCAGGTCTATGCCGACGAAACGCGGCCGCTGCTCCAGGGGGCGCGGCTGACGGCCTTTGAGCTGGCCGAAGCGGGCGTACCCGTCACGCTGCTGTGTGACAATATGGCGGCGGCGCTGCTGCAAAGCGGGCGGGTGAACGCGGTGTTCACCGGCGCGGACCGCATCGCCCGCAGCGGCGACTGCGCCAACAAGATCGGCAGTTTGGGTCTGAGCATCCTGTCCAAACACTTCGGCGTGCCGTTCTACGTCTGCGCCCCATTCTCAACCGTTGACGGCGGCTGCGCCACGGGCGAAAATATCCCCATTGAACAAAGGGAGGCGGCGGAAGTGACGGCGCTTTGGTACCGGCAGCCCATGGCGCCTGCGGGCGTTGGCGTTTTCAACCCCGCATTTGACGTTGTCCCCGCGTGCAACATCACCGGGATTGTGACGGAACGGGGCATATTTGCGCCCACAGAACTCCCGATTGACGCAAAATGACGAAAAAAGTCGCAAGTATCCTCTTGCGCTGCCTGTATTTTTTTGGTAATATATATAGCATGAAGCAAAAACAGCAGAAAGGTTGCGTGAAGCATGGCGGAAAGCATCGGCATGGAAGAGGCACTGCAACAGGCCGGGCGGGTTCATTTCATCGGGATCGGAGGCGCGGGGATGTTCCCTCTGGCGGAGATCCTGCACAGCCGGGGCTACGAAATCACCGGTTCGGATAATAACGAGAGCGAAACCCTTGGCCGCGCCCGTGCGCTGGGGATCCCCGTCGCGCTGGGGCAGCGGGCGGAAAACATCACCGGGGCGGGGCTGATCGTCTACACGGCGGCGCTGCTGCCCGATAACCCGGAGCTGGTGGCCGCCAAGGCTTCCGGCATCCCCACCTTTGAGCGGGCGGCGCTGCTGGGCGCGGTGACGCGGCAATACAGCAACTGCATCTGCGTCTGCGGCACGCACGGAAAAACCACCACCACGGCCATGCTGACGCAAATCATGCTGCAAGCGGAACTATCGCCCACGGCGGTGATTGGCGGCAAGCTGCCGCTGACGGGCACCAACGGCCTGGTGGGCGAAAGCGAGCATATGGTCTGCGAGGCCTGTGAATTCCAGGATACCTTCCTCCGCCTTGCGCCGGACGTCGCGGTGATCCTCAACATTGATGAAGACCACATGGAATATTTTAAGACGCTGGAAAATTTGATCGCCTCCTTCACCCAATTTGCCGCCATGACCACCAAAGCCGTGCTATATAACGGCGACGACGCAAACACGCGCTGTGCGCTGGAAAGCGTGAAGTGCAAGCGGCTGATCCCCTTCGGGCGTTCGGAGGAAAACGACTTCCGGGCAATCAACGTGACCATGGAAGGCGCTTTTGCCAGCTACGATTTGCTGTATCACGGCGAGTTTTTGACCCGCATCCGGCTCCAAACGCCGGGGGAACACAATGTTTCCAACTCCATGGCGGCCATTGCGGCGGCCATGTTTTCCGGCGCAAGCATCCTGGATTGCGAAAAGGGCGTCGCCGCCTTCCGGGGCGCGGGGCGGCGCTTTGAAATCCTCGGCGAATTCCACGGCGTCACGCTGGCGGATGACTACGCCCACCACCCCAGGGAGCTGGCGGTCACGCTCGCCGCCGCCAAGCAGATGCACCACCGCAAGGTCTGGGCGGTGTTCCAGCCCTTCACATTTTCGCGCACGGCACGGCTGCTGGATGATTTTGCCGCCGCCTTGGCTCTGGCCGACCATGTGGTGCTGACCAAGATCATGGGTTCGCGTGAAATCAACACCTACGGCGTGACCACGGCGCAGCTGGCGGAAAAAATCCCCGGCAGCGTGTGGTTTGCCGAATTCGACGAAACAGCCGCCTACATCACACAAAATGCGCAGCAGGGCGATCTGGTGATCACCCTGGGCTGCGGGGATATTTATAAGGCCGGGAAGCTGATGATCCGGCTATGGGAAGCGCAGGAATAACGAAGAATTACAGCGCCGCAATCGTTTCCATCACATAATCGCCGAACTGCGCGCAGGTGCAGCCGTTTTCGCGCCCGGTGATGGTCAGCTTTTTCTCCGTGTTCATGCAGATATTGAGGGCCTGTTCCAGCAGGTCGGCTTTGGCTTGCTCGCCGATGTGCGAAAGCAGCATCACGCTTGCGCGGAGCATGGAACAGGGGTCGGCGTATTGCCCCCGCCCTTCGCGGATCATACGGGGGGCGGAGCCGTGGATCGCTTCAAACATGGCGTAGCGCTTGCCGATGTTGGCGCTGCCCGCCGTCCCCACGCCGCCCTGGAATTCGGCGGCTTCATCGGTGATGATGTCGCCATACAGGTTGGGCAGGACGAACACGCGGAAGTCGCGGCGGCGCTTTTCGTCAATCAGCTTCGCCGTGGTGATGTCGATGTACCACTCATCCGTGGTGATTTCGGGGTATTCCTTGCCGACTTCCTTGCAAAGGCGCAGGAATTTGCCGTCCGTGGTCTTGATGACGTTCGCTTTTGTGATCACGGAAACGCGGTTTTTGCCGTTGCGGCGGGCATATTCATAGGCCAGTTTGGCGATGCGCTCGGTGCCTTCGGTGGTGGTGACGACAAAATCCACCGCCAGGTCGTCCGTCACATGCACGCCCTGGGAACCGACGGCATACGCGCCCTCGGTGTTCTCGCGGAAGAACGTCCAGTCGATCCCCTGGTCTTCGACCTTGACGGGGCGCACGTTGGCAAACAGATCCAAAGCCTTGCGCATAGCGACATTGGCGCTTTCGATGTTCGGCCAGGGGTCGCCCGCCTGCGGGGTGGTGGTGGGGCCTTTGAGGATCACGTGGCACTGCTTGAGCTGCGCCAAAACGTCTTCCGGGATGGCCTTATTGACCGCCACGCGGTTTTCGATGGTCAGGCCGTCAATGGCGCGGAAGGCCACCTTGCCGGCCTTGACGGAACCGGCAAGCAGATATTCCAGCACGCGGGCGCTCTCTTTTGTGATGATCGGCCCGATGCCGTCGCCGCCGCAAACGCCGATGATGATCTGATCAAGCGCTGCGTAGTCAACAAAATCCCCCTGGGTCTTGATGTCCTCCGCCCGCTGCTGCTGGGTGCGCAGGAGGGTTTCAAACTTTTGCAGGGCAGCCTGGATGGATTGTTCGGTGGTCATACTTTGTTCCTTTCTGGTGTTGAAATTATTTGTGGCGGGCTTTATTAATACGTAAGTGGCGCAGCGCGTCACCCGCCCCCCCGCGTGTAATCCAGCAGCCCACCTGCCAGCAGGATTGCCCGCTGGCGTTCGGATAGGCTGTATTCCAGGGCGTAGCTTTCGCCCTTTGTGCTGTTTTTGAGGGTGACCGGCGCGGCGGTTTGCATCGCTGCGCGGATGTTTTCGATGGCCAGGCTGTCGCCGGTTTCAATTTTTTCGTAGTCTGCCGCATCGGCGAAGGTGAGGGGCAAAATGCCCGCGTTGACCAGGTTCGCCGCGTGAATGCGGGCGAAGGATTTGGTCACCACGGCCTTGATCCCCAAATATAGCGGCACCAGCGCCGCGTGTTCCCGGCTGGAGCCTTGGCCGTAGTTCGCCCCGCCGATGATCACGCCCTTCCCTGCATCGCGGCAGTGCTGGGCAAAATCGGGGTCGCATTGGGCGAAGCAGAACCTGGAAAGATAGGGAATATTGGAACGGTAGGGCAGAATCTTTGCACCGGCAGGCATGATGTGATCGGTAGTTATATCGTCGCCAACCTTTAGCACCGCTTGCGCCGCAAGCTGCGCGGGTAGGGGTTCGCTCTTGGGGAAGGGCTTGATGTTGGGGCCGTATAGGATTTCGACGGCGGCGGCTTCCGCAGGGCTGGCGGGCGGCGCAATCATGTTGTCGTTGACCAGGTAACGCTCCGGCAGCGTGACGGCGGGGGCTGCGCCCAGGGTGCGGGGGTCGGTGAACACGCCGGTGAGGGCGGAGGCCGCCGCAGTTTCCGGGCTGACGAGGTAGACCTTGGCGTCCGCCGTGCCGGAACGCCCTTCAAAATTGCGGTTGAAGGTACGCAGGCTCACCGCGCCGGAATTCGGGCTTTGCCCCATTCCGATGCAGGGGCCGCAGGCGGATTCAAGAATCCGCGCACCGGCGGCGATGAGATCGGCCAGCGCACCGTTTTCGGCCAGCATCGTCAACACCTGCTTGGAACCGGGGGCAATCGAAAGGCTGACGGAAGGGTGCGCCGTCCTGCCCTTCAAAATCGCCGCAACCTTCAGCATATCCTGGAGCGAAGAGTTGGTGCAGGATCCGATGCAGACCTGATCCACCTTGACGCCGCCCAAGGAAGCAACGCTGTGGATGGCGTCGGGCATATGCGGCGCGGCGGCCAGGGGTTCCAGCGCCGCCAGGTCGATTTCGATGATCTGATCATAGGTCGCATCCGCATCCGCCGCCAGGGGAACCCAGTCGGCCGCACGCGCTTGTGCAGACAGAAATGCCTGTGTGACTGCATCCGAAGGGAACACGGAGGTTGTCGCGCCCAACTCCGCGCCCATGTTGGTGATGGTCGCGCGTTCCGGCACGCTGAGGGTATCCACGCCCGCGCCGCCGTATTCGATCACACGCCCCACGCCGCCCTTGACGGTCAGGCGGCGCAGCACTGCAAGGATCACATCCTTCGCGCTGACCCACGGCCGGAGCCTACCCGCAAGGCGCACAAGCGTCACCTTGGGCATGGCGATGTGGTACGCCCCGCCGCCCATGGCCACGGCGACATCCAGACCACCCGCGCCCATGGCCAGCATCCCGATGCCGCCGCCGGTGGGGGTGTGGCTATCGGAGCCGATGAGCGTTTTGCCGGGCTTGCCGAAGCGTTCCAAATGCACCTGGTGGCAAATGCCGTTGCCGGGGCGCGAAAACAAAAGCCCGCGCTTCTTGGCGCAGCTCTGGATGAAGCGGTGGTCGTCGGCGTTTTCAAAGCCGGTTTGCAGGGTGTTGTGGTCAATGTAGGCCACCGAAAGCTCCGTCCTCACCCGCTCCACGCCCATGGCCTCAAATTCAAGGTATGCCATGGTGCCGGTGGCGTCCTGGGTGAGGGTCTGGTCGATGCGCAAAGCAACGTCGCTCCCCGGGGTATGCATATCCCCTTCAAGCAAATGGCTGGCGATCAATTTTTGCGTCAAGTTCATTCCCATGCTGTTGTCCTCCCTCGTGCTTCATTCTTTGATGCTTCTATTTTACTGTATTTTCGGTGTTGCGTCAAGGGGGGATTGGGGAAATTTACGCATGCAGGTGCAGAACCTCTTGTAATTACGACAAAAACCTTGTATAATAGGCCAAAGAATAAGGGGGCAGCAACATGAGCAGCAAAAACAATCGCAGGAGTATATCCTACCCGACATTCATCATCACCGTGGCATTTGCGCTGGCGTGTGCCGGTGCAGCGATTTTTTCCGTCAATCGGCTGTACCATTCCAACCAAGTGAACGCCCGTGCGGTGAACCAAGCTGCAAAGCCAATTCAACAATTACCAAGCAAGCCTTTCCTTGGTCATCACCGTTGGCGGCATAATTTTCTCCCTTTTTGCGCTTGCTGTGCCACTGATGAACTATTTCTTTTTCCAAAAGGAACAGATGGAGAAACTGGAGAACGACATTTGGAATGAAGTTGAAAAGCAATTGCTGGATAATAAGGCAAACATGGCAAAAATGATAGAAGATGGATTGGCGGAAACCAAGGCCAAATCAGAAGCAATTGAGCTTTATGCCGGTAATTTTGGCAGGGATAATCGGTTTGAGAAAATTGAACTGTTGAAAAGGGCAATCGAACTTGATCCGGCAAAAGCGGCGTTTTGGAACAGCCTATTCATTTGCTACGGGCATAACACAGTGCGACGCAAATTCAGCAAAGAAGAAATCGAAGAAAAGAAAATGGAAGCAATTAACCATGCGATTGCACTGGCTCCCGAGGGCGTAATATGTTAAGGAGGGTTGTAACCGACCCTCCTATCATATTGCAGTCAGTAGGTTTGCGGCACAAACTACGGACGGTTACATCATCGGCTCACGCCGGGAAAGGAGAAATTATGAACATTGAGTACATTCAAGTCGGCGATTATATGCTACCCGCGATAACGCTGTCAAACCCCAAGGACGCGCCGCCAATCGGACGATACGGCAAAATGCGGCGAGTGTTCCTCAAAAAGCATAGGTCAATTGAATACAACCGACTGTTGCTTACGGAGCAACTATTTCCTCATCTGCGAGAAGTAGACGCAATCGCCGGTGAGCGGCGACGTAGTGGTTGTCCTGAAAGCGTTATCGTGAAAGAAATCGTTTGCGAGTAACGGACTCAAAAATGAGTCGGACAATAACGCAAATTGCACCTTGACAAACACCGTTTCTCCGACGGTCATAAAAATTTTCGTTCTAATACTACTCCCCCATAAAAAGTATTGCATTAAGCAGGAAAAAGTGATATAATAGGCAAGGGTGATAGAAATGGGAAAACGGATGAAATTCAGCGAAGAACAAGAAGCGGAATTAGAAGCCGCCATCAAAAAAAACAAGGATAAACGG
>JAITNG010000033.1 GCA_031290595.1 Oscillospiraceae bacterium | reverse complement strand
CACGCCGCTTGGGATGAGGTTCCCCATAGCTAGCACCCCATTTATAGCAAAGCCGATGAAGGCAAAGACGCTGTACTCCGAACCGAAAAAACAAGCGCCGAGCAACAAACACAGCACCGTCGCAATCGCATTGAAAAGGCCGCCGCCCAGATTATAGAGCATAAAACGGAAGGCTTCGCCCTCCTCCGGCGGCGCCATCAGGCATTGCCCAACAACAAAGCCCTGCCTGGAACGGCGAAAGCGCAGTTTTTGATCTTCTTTAAACAAAACCCATGAAAATATGCGGAACGAAACAAAGCGGTAGCCTGAGAGTAGACCGCCCGCCAGATGCCCCGCTTCATGCAGAACAACACCCAGCAAAAAGATCACAGCCGCGCCGATATAAAGCGCCAATAGCAATATACTTTCACGCATACTCAGGTGTCCTCCCGCTCCCTTTCGCGGACGATGAAGCGCACCGGGGTGCCTTCGAGGCCGAAGATCAAACGGATCTGATTTTCGATGTAACGCTGGTAGCTGTAGTGGAACAGATCCTTGCGGTTGACGAAGCAGACGAATGTGGGCGGCCGTGTGCTGGCCTGGGTGATGTAATAAATTTTCAGGCGGCGCCCCTTATCGGTCGGCGGCTGCACGCGGGCGGTGGCGTCGGCCAAAATATCGTTGAGCTTGCCGGTGGAAATGCGCATGGCGTTCTGTTCATCCACAAAGCGGATCAACTCGTAAAGCCGTTCCACCCGCTGGCCGGTTTTGACCGAAAGGAAGAGGATCGGCGCGTAGCTCATGAACGCAAAATCCGCCATCAGGCTCTTGCGGTATGTATCCATGGTCTTGCCGTCTTTTTCGACGGAATCCCATTTGTTGACGGCGATGACGCAGCCCTTGCCCTGTTCGTGCGCAATGCCCGCGACCTTGCTATCCTGTTCGGTAAAGCCTTCGGCGGCGTCAATCATGATGACGCAGACCTGCGCCCGCTCCACCGCCATGCGCGCCCGGAGGACGGAATAATGCTCAATCGCATCATGCACGCGGCTCTTGCGCCGCAGCCCCGCCGTGTCGATGAAGAGGAACTTCCCGTTTTCGTTTTCCACCAGCGTATCCGTCGCATCACGCGTAGTGCCGGCGATGGCGGAAACGATGACGCGCTCTTCGCCCGCAAAGCGGTTGACCAGCGATGACTTGCCCACGTTGGGCTTGCCGATGATCGCCACGCGGATGGTGTCGCCCTCCTCCTCTTCTTCCCCGAAGGTGGGCAAGGCCTTGAAGACCTCGTCCAGCAAATCGCCCGTGCCGTGGCCGTGGACGGAGGAAACGGGCATCGGGTCGCCCAGCCCCAGGTTATAGAATTCGTAGAATTCCGGCGGAAGGCCGCCGACGCTATCGCACTTATTGACGCAAAGCACAATCGGCTTGCCGCTTTTGAGCAGCATGGTGGCGACCTCTTCATCGTTGGCCACAACCCCGCAGCGGAAATCCACCACAAAGATGATCGCATCCGCGCCCTCAATGGCCAACTGCGCCTGCCGCCGCATCTGGACGAGGATCTCATCCTCCGAATATGGCTCAATCCCGCCGGTATCCACCAACAGGAAGGTGTGGTTCAGCCATTCGCAGTCGCCATAGAGGCGGTCGCGCGTCACGCCGGGGGTGTCATCCACAATGGCCCGCCGGGTGCCGGTCAATTTATTGAACAGGGTCGATTTGCCGACGTTTGGCCGGCCAACAATAGCAACAACTGGTTTCATACTGATTTCTCCTCTACTATCCCAAGCAATGCATCCAAGAGCGGTTCCGCCCCGTTTTCAACCACTTTGCACGGAACCCCCAGGCGGGTGGAAAGTTCCGCAAGCGTCCTGCCGTCCAGGGTCAAATCGCGCTCGTGGCGCAGGCAAACGGCGGGGAGCAGCACCTCCGCCCCCAGGGGAACGCCCGCAAGCTGCGTGCAAATATCCTCCCCCGTCAGCAGCCCCGCCACGGTGATCGCTTCGCCAAAGAAGCGGTTTTGGATTGCGATGACCTGTACCTCCATATTATGCCACACTTTTGCGCATTCGTCAACCAAAAAGCGCAGCAGGGGCGCGGCGGCGCGGCCTGTGGCCAGGGTGAAACGCCGCGGCGTATCCGCCGGAACCTGCGCCAGCAGCGCGGCGACAGCGTCTGCATCGGCCAACAGCGCCAGCACATCCTGCCGCAGGAGCGCCCACAGCCCCACGCCGTTTTCCAGCTGCGCAAACGCGCCGTAATACGCCGCCGCCGGTGGATCGCGCTGCGCCAGGAGGAAGAATTCATCCGAAGGGCAAATCTCTGTTTCCAGCCCCAGCTCCGCCGCACGGTCACGCATCTCCCCAATGCAATCAATCACCAACCCGGCTTCAGCACAACAAAATGCGCGCAATTGCGTAAGGCCTTCGCGGTGGCGGGTCAGGCCGACCGGCACCGCCGCAATGCTGCGCACCCGCCCGCCGGGCAGCGCCAACAGCTGTTCCAGCGAAAAACGCAGCTCTGCGCCGTCGTTCCAGCCCGGGCAAAGCACCAGCTGGATGTTGAGATCCAGCCCGGCCAGGGTGAAGCGCTCAAGCAACGCCAGGCTTTCGCCCGCTTTGGGGTTGCGCATCATCCGAACGCGCAGCGCGGGGTTCATGGTGTGGACGGATATATTGACAAGGCTAAGGCGCATGGCAATGATGCGCTGCACCTCGCGCTCCGTGAGGTTGGTCAGGGTGATGTAATTGCCAAAAAGGAACGAAAGCCGCGCGTCGTCGTCCTTCCCGTAGAGCGACGGCCGCAGCCCCGGCGGCAACTGATCAATAAAGCAAAAGATGCACTTGTTTTTGCACTGCCGCTGGTTGTCCATCAGGCCGTCGGCAAAATGCAGGCCAAGGTCTTCATATTGTTCTTTGCGCAAGCGCAGGGTGTATTCGCGCCCGGTTGGCCGCCGCAGCCGCAGCCGCAGCACGCGCTCGGCGGCATAAAAGCGATAATCCAGCACATCCGCAATCAAATGCCCGTTGATGGCCAGCAAAGCATCCCCGGCGGCCACGCGGGTGCGGGCTGCCGGGCTGCCGGGTGCAATGGCGGTGATAATAGCGGGCATGGCAAAAGATGCTCCTTATCCTGCAATGTGATGCTGTTCCAACGAACCTGGACACGGCGTGCCGTGTCCAGGCACATAAAAATGAAGCCGCGCCGCCCCGCATGTGCAAAAGAAGGGAGCGTAAAAACGCTCCCTTCTTTGGATTCCCCTGCTCAATCTTCTGCTTTCTGCACAACAAGCCTGCCCTTATACGTGCCGCATTCCGGGCAAACACGATGGGAGCGCTTGAATGCGCCGCAATTGTTGCATTTTTCGATCGTCGGGGGGGTCAGCTTCCAGACGCTGGAGCGGCGCTTGTCGCGCCTTGCCCTGGAAACCTTCCGCTTCGGAACTGCCATGTTCTACACCACCTTAGTTTGATACTCAAAAAATAAAAAAAGAATGTGAAGTCAGTCTGCCAACAGCTGCCGCAGGGCAGCCATGCGGGGGTCGCCTTGGTTTGCACAGGCGCAGATGCCTTCGTTGCGGTTTTGGCCGCAAACAGAGCATAGCCCCAGGCAATCCGGGCGGCAAAGGAGCTTGGGCGGCATAGCCAGCACGACGTCTTCCCAAACCAGCGCATCCGGGCTGTAGCGGTACTGCTCCACCAGGATCAGCGCATCGTTGGCCGCATCGTTGAGCGAAAGCACAAGCGTGTGTTCGAGCGGGATCAAAAGCACCGGCGCAATGGGCGCGGCGCAGCGGTCGCACGCAGCGGCCAGCGCAACGCGTGCCGTGCCGTGCAGCTCCACCACCCCGGCGCGGTTGCGCAGTATGCCTTCCACAAGGGGGCGCTCCGCCAGCGGAAGACCTGCGCCCTCCAGCTCTGCGGGCTGCTCCGGCAGCGCATAGGCAAACGGAAGCTCCAGCCCCGGCGTGTTGAAAACGGATTCCAGTTCCAAAAACATGCGTGTACTCCTGCCATCAATCAAACACATAGCATTATACCGCCAAAAATCGCTTTTGTCAAGCCTATGCCAAGCAAAAATCGGCCGGTTCGCTGCCAAAATGCAGAATTATTTGAATTTCCTGTTGAATTTCACTTCGGTTCGTGCGCCGCAACGGGAGCAAGTGCGCTATAAATACTTTGCTCAGGTGGTCTGGCAGATTGCAAAGATGCTGGCCGGCAACTCGCTCGGGTCGGCGGAAATGGTGAAGGTGAAATTCTTTTCGGTGCTGCCGCTGAGTTGGACGATCTTTGCAAGGAACGCCGCCAGGGCTTCAAAATCCTTGCCGCCGATGCGCAGCGTTGCATCCGTAAAGACATCCGTAATATCATGATCCCCTGCGCTGATGCCGCTGAGGAAGCCGTAATAGGCGTCGTAGCCCGCTACGCCGTAATCCTCTGTAGAGATCAGCCGCGCCCGCGAACTGATTTCGTAGGTCAGCTTGCGCTTTTGTTCGATGCAGATCACGTTGCCGCTGGATTGTTCCACCGCCGCGTTGACCCGTTCCACCAACTGTTTTGTCTTGCCCGTGCCTTTGTTGCCGGTAATGATTGTAACCATGGCGTTTTCCTCCTTAAATTTCCGTTCCGTAAGCCGCTCGCAGCGCGGCGCGGGTTGCGTCATGTGTCGTCCCTTCCTTGCCCAACAGGGCAAACATGAAGGATTTGTAGTCTTCCACCCCCGGCTGATCGAAGGGGTTGACCCCCAAAAGATAGCCGGAAATTGCACAGGCTTTTTCAAAGAAATAGAGCAGCCAGCCCAGGGATTCCGGGTCGCGCCCGGGCAGTTCAATGTGCAAGCTGGGGCAGCCGCCCGCCTGGTGCGCCAGCGCCGTTGCGCGGAAGGCCGTGCCGTTGATCGCGTGGAGCGTTTTGCCCGCCAGATAATTGAGTTCATCGCCGTTTTCAGCCGCAGCGGTCACGCCAAGCGTATTGGCGGGCTGCGCAAACGTGGTTACGGTTGCAAAGAGCAGACGCTCCCCCTGCTGAATGTATTGCCCCAGGGAGTGCAGATCGGTGGTGAAGGTGGCCGAAGCGGGGAACAGCCCGCGGAATTCCTTGCCCTCGCTTTCGCCAAACAGCTGCTTGAGCCATTCGCCAAAAAGGGTCATGCTCGGTTCGTAGGTTGCAAACAGCTCCAGCGCCTTGCGCCCCTGCGTATAATAATGGTAGCGCAGCGCGGCATACCAATAACAGGCGTTGTCTGCAAGGGCATCCCCCGGCAGGGCGTAGGCCTTTTGCGCCGCCGCCGCGCCCCGGAGCAACCCCTGCACATCGACCCCCGCACAGGCGATGGGCAGCAGCCCCACTGCGCTGAGGACGGAATACCGCCCGCCCATATCCCCCGGCACAACAAAGCGATGCTCCTCCGCCCAGCCACGCGCATCGGCTTGCCGGAGCAGCGCACCCTTTTGCGGATCCGTAGTGACATAAATGCGTGCATCCGCTTGCGCCGGGTCGTCCTTGTATTTTTCTTCCAGCTTTGCCCGAAAGTGGCGGAAGGCCAGCGCGGGTTCCAGCGTTGTGCCGGATTTGGAGATCACGTTGATGTAAAAATCCTTGCCTTCAATGATTTCGTCCAGCGCGGCG
>JAITNG010000023.1 GCA_031290595.1 Oscillospiraceae bacterium | reverse complement strand
GCTTCATTGCCGGGCGTGTGCAGCAGATTTTCACGCAGCGCTGCCTGCAAGGCAGAATCTTCCAGCAGCCCGCAGATGGCGTCAGCCAGGTGCTGCGCGTCCATTTCTGCGATCACGCCGGTTACGCCCTCTGTGATCTGGTTGGCAACCGTGCCAAAACGCGTGTTGACGATGGGTTTTTGCATTGCCTTGGCTTCCTCCAGTGCAATGCTTTTGCCCTCGTAGCGTGACGGCTGCACATAAACATCGCACGCCGCCAGCGCGGGGTAGGGGTTCGCACGCTCGCCCAGCAGAATAAAGCTGTCCTCCAGGTCTTCTTCCTGTATTAATGCACGTAGCGAGGCTTCCAGCTCGCCTTTGCCGATGACGAACCAGCGCAGCGAAACACCTGCACGTTTCAGAATACCACAGGCGCGTATCGCCAGATCAATCCCCTTTTGCTCCGAAAGCCGCCCGATGGTCAGCAGCGCTGGCGCCGGCGAAGGTTCCCAGGGCGGGGGGGCGGCAACCGCCAGCTGCTTTAGCAGACCGGGGAAGACGATGTTTTCCACGCAGTGCACGCGCTCCGCCAACTGGGGAAAGGCCGCACGCAGGGCGTCGCAACAGCTTTCGGAAACACTGATAATCGAATCAAACGCCGGGAAGTGCCGTTCATCCAGCGCCCGTTGCTCCATAAAGTTGCGGCAGTCATTGTGGAAAAACGTAATTTTGCGCTTTGCCCGCACCTTTTTGGCGCAGTAGTAGGTAGCGTTGCCCTCCAGGTAAGCCACTGCGGCGGCATATTCCCGCCGCAGACGGGGCGCCACGCAGCGCAGCGACTGCCAATAGAGCGCGGGGCGCTCCGCTTCCGGGATGTGCCAATACTTGCGGAAGCGGAACCGCGCGGCGACCACATCCAAACGGCCGCGCACAAGGAAATACAGCACCGCCCGCAGCCATGCGCCCTGGAAGACAGTCCAGCGCTTGCCGGGGGCGATCACCCGCACCCAGGGCGGCAGCTGCGGCACAAACAAGCCCTGCTTTTCAAACAGAAACAGATCAACGTCAAAATCCCGCCCCGCGCCGTGGCGTTCGCCCAGCACTTGCAGGAGCGTCACCAGGCTCTTTTCAGCGCCGCCGCTGGTCAGGTTGGGCATCACAAACAGCACCCGGGGCTTTTGGTTGCGCATGGTCAGGCCTCCTCTCCATCCAGTTGCAGCAAATCCATGAACTTTTGCGCTTCCGCTTCATTGCCGGGCGTGTGCAGCAGATTTTCACGCAGCGCAACCTGCAAGGCAGAATCCCCCAGCAGCCTACAGATAGCGTCAGCCAGGCGCTGCGCGTCCATTTCTGCGATCACGCCTGTTACGCCCTCGGTGAT
Source organism: Oscillospiraceae bacterium (assembly GCA_031290595.1). Classification (GTDB taxonomy): domain Bacteria; phylum Bacillota; class Clostridia; order Oscillospirales; family Acutalibacteraceae; genus WRMQ01. The sequence continues at coordinate 13,595 of JAITNG010000023.1, read as the reverse complement.
CTGGTTGGCAACCGTGCCAAAACGCGTGGTGACGATGGGTTTTTGCATTGCCTTGGCTTCCTCCAGTGCAATGCTTTTGCCCTCGTAGCGCGACGGCTGCACATAAACATCGCACGCCGCCAGTGCCGGGTAGGGGTTCGCACGCTCGCCCAGCAGGATAAAGCTGTCTTCCAGGTCTTCTTCCTGTAGCATCGCACGCAGCGGGGCTTCCAACTCGCCCTTGCCGATGACGAACCAGCGCAGCGGCACACCCGCACGTTTCAGAATACCGCAGGCGCGTATCGCCAGGTCAATCCCCTTTTGCTCCGTGAGCCGCCCGATGGTCAACAGCGTGGGCGTCGGCGCAGGTTCCCAGGGCGGGGGTTCGGCAACCGCCAGCTGCTTTAACAGGCCGGGGGCAATGATGTTTTTCACGCAGCGCACACGGTTCGCCAACGCCGGGAAGGCTTCCCGCAGAGCGTCGCAACAGCTTTCCGAAACACTGATGATCAAATCAAACGCCGGGAAGTGCCTTTCATCCAGCGCCCGCTGCGCCAAAAAGTTGCGGCAGTCGTTGTGGAAGAACGTGATTTTGCGCGCGGCACGGATCTTTTCGGCGCAGTAGTAGGTTGCGTTGCCCTCCAGGTAAGCGATGGCGGCGGCGTAGCGTTTGCGCTGGCGGGGCAGTGCATGGGCAAAGCTGCGCCACACCAGCGCGTCGCGTTCTTCCGCCGGGGCTGCCCAGGCTTTGGCATAGCGGTAACGCGCAATCAAAATATCCGGGCGGCCGTGCAGGAGAAAATACGGCAGGGCTTTCCGCCAGCTCCCCGTGAAAGCGCTGTAACGCCGCCCGCAGGAGATCACCCGCACCCAGGGCGGCAGTTGCGGCAAAAACAGACCCTGCTTTTCAAACAGGAACAGATCGACGTCAAAATCCCGCCCCGCGCCGTGGCGTTCACCCAGCACTTGCAGGAGCGTGACCAGGCTCTTTTCAGCGCCGCCGCTGGTCAGGTTGGGCATCACAAACAGCACCCGGGGCTTTTGGTTGCGCATGGTCAGGCCTCCTCCTGTGCCGGGAACAGCTTTTCGTATAGCTTTGGCAGCTGGCTCCAGCCGCTGTAATCCCCAGTAGCGGCATTGGCGGCCAAACGGCTGCGCTCTGCGGGGTCGGCCAGCAGCGCGGCGATGCCTTGCGCCGCAGCGGCCGGTTCCATGGGGAGGATGCGGGCATCGTAGCCATCCGTCACCTGGGCGGCTGCGGTGGGGAAATCCGTGACCGCAACGGGGGCGTGCAGACTCAGCGCCTCCATCACCGTGACGGCCTTGCCCTCGTAGCGGGAGGGCTGGAGATACAAATCACAGGCGGCGATGTAAGGCGCAGGGTTTTCCCGCTTCCCCAAAAAAACGAAGTAATCGCCTACCTCCAGCTCCGCCGCAAGCGCGTGCAGCGCCTGTTCTTCCGCACCGTAACCGATGGCGTACCAGCAAAAGCGCAGCCCCAGCACGGCCAGCGCCTTCGCGGTGCGGATCGCCTGATCGAAGGCTTTGGCGTAGCAATAGCGCCCCACGGTCAGCAAGCGGAAGCCGCCCGCCGGGCGGGGCATATCCTCCGGCACAAAGGCCGCCGCCCGGGTGCGCAGCGCGGCGGGGTCAAGAAGGTTCTCAAAAACAAAGCAGCGTTCCCGCAGCGCGGGGTGGACTTCGCAAAAGCCTTCCAGCACCCCCTGCGAAACACAGGCGATCCCCTCAAAGCGCTCCCAAACCGCAAGGTCTTCCGCCACATCCAGCGCGGCCATGCGGAAATCCGTGTGCACCCAGGCAAGTTTTTGCCCGGCGTTGACGCGCCCGGCGGCCAGATGATGCGGCCACTGGAAGCTGATCACCGCATCATATTCCCCTTTGACGGCGGGCAGCAGCGGGGCGGAGCGCCGCCAATACTGCTGCAAGGTGGCGTAGGCCACGCCGTCGCTGCTGTGGGGCGGGATGGGAAAACGGCGGGGAACCTGCGCTTTTGCCAGCAAGCGTGCGCCCGCCCACAGCGGGTGGCGCGGCAGCACTTGGCGGATCGGTTGCAGGAGCGACGCCAGGCGCGGGTCTTCCGGCAACAGGCGGATGCCCGCAGGGATTTCCCGCAGCAAGGGTCCGGTGTGGGAACACAGCAACAGATCCACATCCATGCGCCCGGTATCCAGCGCACGGAGCAGTTCAACAAGGCTGCGCTCAATGCCGCCGATTTCCATGCAAAAAGAAGTGATCAACAGGCGTGGTTTCATATGAATTTACGCAGCACTTTCTTGATTTGTGGGCGAACACGCACATGCCAGGGGAACCAGGAGCCGGAAAAGTGGTGGATCGCCATACTGTTTTCGCTCAGGTGCAGCTTGGCGCTGCGGTAATCATAGGGGCTGAACCAATCGGAAGGATAAATGCGGACGTCCGGCAGTTGCTGGTGGCTATCCGCCCTGGCAAGGCCGCGGGCTTCCAGCAGCGTGGTCAAAAGCTGCACGTTTGTGCCTTTGTAGGCCGCAAACTGTTCGTTTTCATACTGCGCCAGGTATGCCGCCCAAATGGGGTGCCCCGGCTCCGAACCCAGCAGCGCGGTGCCGATGAAGCCCCCCGCTTCAAAGCCCGCAAACAGTTTCTCCCCCAGCAGCGCATCCAGCGGCCGCAGCAGCTCGGTGTCTGTATCCAGATAGACGCCGCCCTGCACATAGAGCGCCTTTGCCCTGGCAACGTCGCTGACGAAAGCGTAGTTCCCCGCAAGGGCGGCGTCGCGGGTGAACGGGAGGGCATTCACATCAAAGTTCCGCTCATTCCATTCCCGCAGTGCAAAACCCGGGGCATAGGTCGCCCAGCTGGCCATGCAGCGCTGCACGAGTTTCGGCTTGGGCTTGCCGCCAAACCAGCAATAATGAATGATTTTGGGTATCATGTTTCGGCCACACCTCCCTGCTGCTAATATAAATGGGGTTGGTTCCTGAAGTTTGGCAGCCACACGTTGCGGTAGTCGTCCACGCCGATATTCATGTAATAGCCGTAAATGCAAAACAGGAGAAGACCGGCAAGATAAAACGGGCTGGATGCGCCGTACTCTTTTTTGATCACGGAAAAGACTTTGCACAAAAACAGGATCTGATAAATATAAAGATAGATCGCCAGGCGCACAAAAATCCAGTTGTAAAGCCCCATGATGTTGATGGCGACCAGCAAAATCGTGCTGTTGATAAGAACATCGCCGCCGACCCCGATTTCCCGGAACCGGTCACGAAACCGATAGGCAAAATACAGCGGCGCGGCGGAAGCCATCACGCGCAGCAGGGAAGACCCGTGTTCTGTTGAAAGCCAGTTGCTGCCCGCATAGACCTCATAGTCGGTTCCCTGGAGCGAATCGAAAAGGCTCGGCATAACGATCCCGGAAAACAGCACCGCGCCCGCCGCGCCCAACAGCACCAGCATCGTCACTTTTGAAAACGCCCGGAAGCGCACCACAAAAAAGACGGGGATCATCACCAATGCGCTCGAATGCATCATGCTGGCCAGCAGCGCAAAGGCAATAAAGCCGGGCGCGGCCTTGCGCATGTCTGGCGAAAAAAAGAAGTGCGTCCCCAGCAGCAGCAGCCCCGTGGCCGCATACTGCCGGATGCCGTTCATCGAGGCAAAATACGTCCCTGTGGCAAGCAGGAGGAAAATGGCCAGCGAAAAACTTTCGGAATAGCGATACAGCACCACAAAAGCGGGGATCAGGAACATAATGGCAACGATCAAAATCAGCATTTGCCCGATTTGCGGTTCGCCTTTGTATTCCAGTTCCCTGAACTGCGTCGCATAATACTGCACCCAGCCAAAAAGGGTATTCGTTTTCAGTTCAAAAATGGGCTTTGACTGCACATATTCCGCATAGCCCACATAGCTGTAGCGATAGAACACCGTGTCGCCCACATTCTTGCGGTAGCCGGAAATGAAGGTGAACCAGATCACCGGCAACACCAGCGCCAGGGGGTTTGGCACTTTGTTGCCCAACAGGGAGCGGCGGCCGTCGTTTGTTTGCCGGAACAGCAGAACATAAAAGCAGCAGGCAGCCGTCATGGCGATGAAATAAAGCAAAGCGGCGGTTTCCTTCCGTGTTGAATTCTATTGTTCCGTTTTTTTTGCAAATAACCGGCGCAGCACAAAGAGCGCAGCTTCCAGCGGGATGTGCAGCGCCTGGCGCAGCCGGAAGCCCGTACCCACAAAGGGCAGATGCAGCAGTTCCCGCCGGTAATGCAGGAACCCGCGAGGGTTCCGCCAATACTGCCGCAGCATGTTGTGCGAAGAACCATCGGGCAAATATTCCACAATGCACACGGGCTTGTTCAGGCAGAGCAGCGTATAATCCAGGTCGAGCTTGAGGTATTTCAGGTTCAGGCCGATGTAACGCTCTCCGGGGAAGAGCGGGTAGGGGTAGCGCTGCGCCAAATCCGTGCGCAGGATGAATTTTTTATCGCCCCGCACGCCGTGTTTGTTGTAATAATCATAATACCGCGCACGCTGCACCCCGGCGGGGAACGGCGTGCCGACAATGCCGCCGTCTTCATAACAATCCAGCGCCAAAAAGCCGGAAACGGAATCGTCGCGGGGCGTTTCGTTCCAAAAGCGCAGGATGCTTTCCACCGCGTCCTCCGGCATTGCGTCATCGGAATCAATGCAGGTGTTCAGTTCCGTGCGGATGTTGGCGTAGGCGGTGTTGTGCGCCCCGTGCATCCCCTGGTTCGCCTGCCGGATGTATTCGAGCCGGAAGCCGTGGGGTTCCTGCTGCCATTGCGCGAGCAGCGCGGGCGTTTCGTCGGCGGAGCCGTCGTCCACCACCAGCCAGATAAAATCCTGGCAGGTCTGCCGCCGCATGGATGCGTAGCATCGGTGCAGGATATACGCCCGGTTAAAGGTCGGCGTGAACACCGTTAGCTGAGGCGCTTGCATAGATTTCCTCCAGTCTGCGCAAAGATTGACGGACGTCGTAGCCCGCCGCTGCGACGGCTTCCGGCGCTGCGCTGCGCACTGCGTCGCTTGCGCCGCCGTTGGCCGCTTCTTCCAGCGCCGCCGCCCAGGCCACCGCATCCAGGGGCAAACGATGCACCGCCGCCACAAAGGAATCCGCCGGGACTGCTTCAGAAAGGAAGCACGGCAGCCCCGCCGCGCACGCTTCCACCAGCGTCAGGGGCAGCCCCTCAAAGAGCGATGGCAGCACGAAAACATCCGCTGCGCTGAGTAGGGCGGGGACGTCGCTGCGCAGCCCCAAAAAGCGCACGCGTTCGCCGCCGGGCAGGGAAGAAGCCAGGGCTTCCGTCGCGGGTTTTCGTTCGCCCTCCCCCACCAGGAGCAATTGCGCCGTGGGCAAACGGGGCGCAAGCAACCGCCAAACTTCCAGCAAAAAGCGATGGTTCTTTTGCGCCTGGAAGCGCCCCACGTGCAAAAACACCAGCGCTTGCGCCGGAATGCCAAGCGCCGCGCGGGTACTCTGCCGCACAGCGGGCAAAAAGCGGAAGCGCTGCGCATCGATGCCGTTGGGCAGGATTTCTGCCGGAGCTTCGCCAAAAAGCCAGCGGGCGGCTTCCTGCGAACAGGCCAGGCGATGGGTGGCGCTGGGGTTGATCTGCCGACGGCACCAACGCTTGAGCGCGTTTTCCGGCGCAGCCAGCAGCCCTGTGCGGGTGAAGCGCGTGTTGTGGCTGTGGGCGATGCGCAGCGGAATCCCCGCCTGTTCGGCCGCCCGGAGGATCGGCCCGGTGGTGGCTTCCAGGTGCGAATGCACGGTGTGGTATTCCGGCCAAGCCGCAAAAAAAGCCGCAAGCGCCTTGGGGTAATTGAGCGGCCCCACCGCACGCAGCGCGGGCATCCGATGGATCTGCCCGCCCCGTTCCAGGATCTCCGGCTCAAAATACATCGCTTCCGGCGCGTTGACCAGGAAGTCGAATTGCAGACGGTCGGTATCCAGGCAGCGGTAGAGGTTCATCAGCAGGGTTTCCGCCCCGCCGCAGTTCATGGAATTCAAAACGTGCAGCACTCTTTGCATGGCAACCTCTTATCTTAAATACAGTTCGCGGAGTTCTTCCAGCACGCGCTGCCTGGCGTAGCCCTGCACCCGTTCCCTGGCAGCCGCACCGTAGCGTTGGCGCAGTTCCGGCTGCGCGAGCAGCGTGCGGATCGCTTCGGCCATCGCCGCCGGGTCCTGCGGCGAAACCAGCAGCCCTGTTTCGCCCTGCGCAACCAGTTCCCGGTGGCCGCGGGCGTCGCTGGCCACAAGGGGCAGCGCACAGGCCATGGCTTCCATCACGTTGACGGGCAAACCTTCGCGCAAGGAAGCCGCCACGGCGACATCGGCGGCGGCCAACAGCCGGGGGACGTCGCCCCGTTCGCCAAGGAAGTGCAGCGCGTGGCCAATCTTCAGCTCCGCCGCCAGGGCTTGCAGCTTGCCGTCCATGTGATCCGGCCCCGCCAGCAGGAGCCGTGCCTGGGGGAATTCCGCCAGCACCGCAGGCATAGCCCGCAGGAGCAGCGCCTGGTTCTTGTTGGCGTTGAGTTCCGCCACGCAGATCAGCACCGGCGCTTCCGGCGGCAACCCCAGCCGCACCCGGGTGACCAGGCGCTCGGCGGGCGGGGCGGGCGCAAAACGGGCGGTATCGCAGCCCACGCCGTGCACGCGCCGCAGTTCGCGGGCGGGCAGGTGCGTTTGGGCAAAGGCGTAGTCTTCCGCATTGATGGTGAGCAAGCAATCGGTGCGGCGTGCCAGCAGACGTTCCAAAGGGTAATAGAGCAGCCAGTTCAGCGCGGGCGCACCCCGGTAAAAATGAAAGCCGTGGGCGGTGTAATAGACCTTTGCGCCGCTCCCCCGCGCGGCCAGCCGCCCCGCAAGGCCGCCCACCGGCGTGTGGCAATGGATAATGTCGTAGCCCCCTGCGCGTATGATCTTGCGCAGCGCCAGGCAGGCTTTGAGGTTGCCGGGGCGCAACGGGGAACGCGAAAAGGGCAGATCATAACAATTGCGGCAGCCGCGCAGGGGCTTGCCCGCATCCTGCGCAGCCGCCGTGTCCACTTCCCAGCCCGCAGCCCGCAGCATCTGGAACACGGGCTGGTGGAAGTAATAAAAATGCCGCGAAACCGTGGCGACAAACAGAATCCGCTTCGGCTGACCGCTCATAGCACCTGGTTCCCTTGCGCGGCGGCCAACAGGGCGGGCGCAGCTTCGCCATGGCGGATCGCATCATTGCGCAAAACGTAATCGGTGAAGCGTTCCGCCGTCTGCGTTTTGCCCGCGTTGACGCCGTCGCCGCTGAACAGCTTGCCGATGGTGCGCAGACAAATCTGCACATCCAGCCGGAAGCTCTGGTGTTCCACATACCAGCAATCCAGCGCCAGGCGGGTTTCCCAATCCAGGGCATTGCGGCCATGCACCTGCGCCCAGCCCGTCAGGCCGGGGCGGGTTTCGTGCCGACGGCACTGCTGCTGCGTGTAATAGGCGATGTATTCCGGCAACAGCGGGCGCGGGCCGATGAAGCTCATCTCCCCCCGGAGGATGTTCCACAGCTGGGGCAGCTCATCCAGGCTGAAGCGGCGCAAAAAGCGACCCACGCCGGTCATGCGCTGCATATCCGTTTCGCCGGGGTATTTTTCCGCCCGCATGGTGCGGAACTTGCAGCAAAGAAAGATCTTGCCCTCCTTGCCGGGGCGCTCCTGGCGGAACAGCACCTTGCCATCCCGCTGCGCAAGGATCAACAACGCCACAGCGCCCAGCAGCGGCCAGCCGACGGCCAGCAGCAGCGTTGCGGCTAGGATGTCCAACATCCGTTTGGCCACGCGATACATAAAAAACCTTCTCCCTTCAAAATGGCGCTACGCAGCCGGGTTGCTTCCCCCCGGCGTATGATAATTGCCCACCAAAGCCCGCAAATCGCCCCGCACGCTCGCTTGCGTGCAATGCCGCAGGCGTTCCAGCCCGGCGGCCAGGGCTTCTTCTTCCGGCTCGGTGGGGAAGGTGATGTAAATCTTGTTGTTGGCCGTTGCCTCCCGGGCGGCGAGTTCTTCTTCCAGCGCCAGCTCCTCATGGAGCTTTTCGCCCGGGCGCAGACCTGTGATGTTGATAGCAATATCTTCGTATGGCCGTAGGCCGGAAAGGCGGATCATCTGTTCCGCCAGGTGCAGGATGCGCACCGGCTCGCCCATATCCAGCACAAAGATTTCGCCCCCGGCGGAAAGCCCGCCCGCCTGCAAAACCAACTGCGCCGCTTCCGGGATGCTCATAAAATAGCGGGTAATATCCGGGTCGGTGACGGTCACGGGGCCGCCCGCACGGATCTGTTCGCGGAAAAGGGGGATCACGCTGCCGCTGGAACCCAGGACGTTGCCAAAACGCACGGCGGCAAAGCGGGTCTGCCCGTTCTGCTTGGCCACCCGCCGGGCAAGGCTCTGGAGGATCAGCTCCGTCACCCGTTTGGTGGCGCCCATCACGTTGGTGGGGTTGACGGCTTTATCGGTCGAAAGCAAAACGAAGCGGCGCACGCCGTGCCGCAGGGCGGTTTCGGCGGTGAGGAGGGTGCCAAAGACGTTGTTCTTCACCGCTTCCACAGGGCAATCCTCCATCAGGGGGACGTGCTTGTGCGCCGCCGCATGGAGGACGACCGTCGGTTCAAATTCCGCAAAGACGCTTTCCAGCGCTTCGGGATCCTGCACCGAACCGATGCGGATCTCAATCTGCGGGGTTCCTTTGTATTCCCGGTCAAGGGCAGCCTTGAGTGAAAAGGCGTTGTTTTCATACATATCGAAGAGGATGATCCTGCCAGGGCCGTAGTGCATCGCCTGGCGGCAAAGCTCGCTGCCGATGGAACCGCCGCCGCCGGTGATCAGGATCGTTTGCCCCAGCAGATAGACGCAGACCTTGGGGTCAAGCTGCACCTGGGGGCGCATGAGCAAATCTTCCAGCCGCACCTCACGCAGTTGCCCAAGGGAAGCCGCCGTGCCGCTCTCCTTCATTTCCAGCAGGGAAGGCGTGAGCTTGACCGCGCAGTTGGCGTGCAGCGCAATTTCGGTCAGCTGGCGCTGGCGCTCTTCGCCCGCCGAAGGGATGCACAGCAAAATTTCGTTGATCTGGTATTTTGCGGCGAGTTCCGGGATGCGGTCGCAGCCGCCCCGGATGGGTACGCCATAAATGCTCTTGCCCTGCTTGGTGCGGTCGTCGTCCACCACCACGCAGGGGGTTCCCTTGCGGAAATCGTTGGCGCGTAGCTCGCTCAAAACGATGTTGCCCATATCCCCCGCGCCGACGACCATCACCCGGGTGAAACCTTGGCGGTTGCTGCGCCGCAGCATCGTCAGCTGGTGCTTGGAACGCCGGATGGCGCGGTAGCTGATGCGGATGCCGCCGCAGAACATGAGCGTGAGCAGATAGGCGATGAGCAACTCCGCCGGGTTCAACTGGCGGTGGACGCCCCAAAGGCCATGGAAGCCGAACAGCACCCAATCGGCAAAGAAGCAGACCGCGCCCGCCACAGCGGCGGCGGCGGCGCACTGGCCGAGTTCATCCGACCCGGCATACTTCCACAAACTGTGGTAAAGGTGAAAGAGGAAGAAAAACCCAAGGCTGATGGGCGCAACATAGAGGATGCGCAGCAGCACCATGCGCAGGTCGTCATCCGAAAGGGGATCGAAATTCTGGAACGTCCACATCGCCAGGATATAGCTAAGATTGACCGCAACGACGTCATAGACCGGCAGCAGCAACCGCTGCATCACCAGCCCAAAATGCTTCTCCTTTTGCTTGCGCAAGCGTTCACCTTCTTCCAGGTGTCTTCTGTTTCGCACCAAAAACCCTTCAACGGTTTAAGCGACGTCAAAATTATAACACAACCAAAATAGAAAGTCAATGCTTTGGCCGTGGCATTTGCCGGATTATGGTACAAATCATGCAGAAATATCCGCCGCGTCCGCCGCATCAAAAGCGCGGCGCAGGGGGGAAAGAATGGATTCCTTTGGCAGAAGACGCACTTCGATGTGCGGTCTGCCCGTGGCGCTGACCTTCACCCGGCCGGGCAAAACCGCGCCCATGGCCTGGATCATCGGCAGGTTCAGTTCCCCGATGAAGAGGGAAACCTTCCCGCCGCCCAGGCCGATTTCAAAGATGCCGTGCCGCGCGGCGGAAGCCCGCAGCAAAGCAATATCTACCAACCCCAGCACCGGCGGGGGCGGCGTACCGAAGCGGTCAATCAGCTCATCCACCACGTCGTCCGCATCCTCCTGGTTGCGTATCTCCGCAATCCGGCGATACATATGCAGCCGGTGCTGCACGGTTTCCACATAACTTTCGGGGATGTTCGCGTCAATCGGCAGATCGATGAGGCATTCGCGCCCGGCCTTGGGCGGCGGCGCTTCGCCCTTTTCTTCCGCCACGGCTTCGGCCAGCATTTCCATATAAAGATCATAGCCGACGGCTTCCAGGTGGCCGTGCTGCTGCGCGCCGAGCAGGCTCCCCGCCCCCCGCAGCTCCAAATCGCGCATCGCAATGCGGAAGCCCGAACCGAACTCCGTGTATTCCCGGATCGCGTTGAGGCGCTGCTGGGCAATTTCCGAAAGCTCCTTGCCCTGGTGGAAGGTCAAATACGCGCTGGCACGCCGGGCGGAGCGCCCTACCCTGCCCCGGATCTGGTGCAGCTGCGCCAGCCCCATGCGGTCGGCGTCCTCAATCACCAGGGTGTTGACGTTGGGGACGTCCACCCCGGTTTCGATGATCGTCGTGCAAACCAGAATATCGATTTCGCCTTCGAGCTGTCTGCGCCAGATGTCGCTCAGTTCCTCTTCGCCCATCTGCCCGTGGGCGAATTCCACCCGCGCTTCGGGCAACAGGGCTTTGATTTCCGCCGCACGGCGCTCAATGGTTTCCACCCGGTTGTGGAGGAAATACACCTGGCCGCTCCGGCGCAGCTCCTGGTGCATCGCCTGCGCCAAAATTTCCATGTCGTGTTCCAGCACATACGTCTGCACGGGGTAGCGATCCTGGGGCGCTTCTTCCAGCACGGACATATCGCGGATTTCAGAAAGCGCCATGTTTAGCGTGCGCGGTATGGGGGTTGCCGTCAGGGTCAGCACATCCACTTCGGGGTAGCGCTCCTTGAGCCGCTCCTTTTGCGCCACGCCAAAGCGCTGCTCCTCATCCACCACAATCAGCCCCAAATCGCGGAAGCCAATTTCCTTTGAGAGCAGCCGGTGCGTGCCGACGATGATGTCGATGTTCCCCCGCTTGAGCCGTTGCAGGATCAGCTTGCTCTCGTTGGGCGGCACAAAGCGCGAAAGCATGGCCGCTTCCACCGGGAAGCCTTCAAAGCGCCGCTGGATGGTCTGCGTGTGCTGGTACGCCAAAATCGTGGTCGGCACCAGGATCGCGCACTGCTTCCCGTCGGCCACGCACTTGAATGCGGCGCGTAGGGCGACCTCCGTTTTGCCGAAACCCACATCCCCGCACAGCAGCCGGTCCATCGGGAAGGTACGCTCCATATCCCGCTTGATTTCTTCCACGCAGCGGAGCTGATCGGACGTTTCCTCAAACTCAAAGCGGCGCTCAAAATCGTTTTGCATGTCAATATCGGGCGAAAATGCGTAGCCCGGCAGACGCATCCGTTTGGCGTAAAGTTCCGTGAGTTCCTTGGCCAGATCGCGCACGGCGGAATCCACACGGGCGCGGGTCTTCTGCCATTCCTTGCCGCCCAGGCGGTTGAGCTTCACCGCGCCGTCATTTTTGGGGCCGATGTATTTTGTCACCTGATCCAGCTGCGTCACGGGGAGGTAAAGCATATCCCCCTTGTTGTAGCGAATCTGGATGTAATCTTTTTCCGCGCCGCCGGCGTTCATGCGGGTGATGCCCTCAAAGATGCCCACGCCGTGGGCTTTATGCACCACGTATTCCCCGGCCTTGAGTTCCACCACCGAGCGGAACGCATTTTTGGCCGCCGCGCCGCCGCTCTCGCGCTTTTTGTTACGGGCGGCCGCCTTCGTGCCAAAGGTGATCACCGTGCATTTGAGCAGCGGGTATTCCGCCCCTGCGGAAAGTGCGCCGGGCAGCACCGCGATGATCCCTTTGGGGAACGCGGCGGGCGGCGCCGGGCAATAGAGCGCCCGGAAGCCTTCGCCGTTCAGGTCGTCCGCCAGGGTTTGGGCGGATTTTTCCGTCCCGGCAAAAATAATGCAGCTGGTGTCCCTGCGCCCCTTGAGGTGTTCCAAATCTTCGGCGAGCAGATCCAGCAGACCATTCCAGGGGCTGAGTTGCCGTGCGGTGATGCTGACCAAATCGCGCACGGGGGTGTCAAAGCTCCCCCGGGGCAAATTATCGAGGTAGATCGCCCCCAGCGCTTCGGCGCGGGCGAGGAATTCCGGCCAGCGCAGGGCATAGCGATCCAGCCCGGCGGCGAGGATCCCCTCCTCCGTCAGTGCACGCAGGTCTTCCAGCCAGAGCTTATCGCAGCCCCCGGCGCGTTCGCGGATGTTGAAGCTCTCGCTCATCGCCAGCAGCCCCTCCGGCGGGAGGTAATCCAAAACCGTCGTTTCACGCGGATACAGCAACGGCAGGTAACGATCCACCGAAGCCGGGCGCACCCCGGTGCGCAGCAAATCCAGATCCGCCTGCACCGAGAGCTTGATTTTTGCGCTGCCCTTGCCCTTCAGCCCGGCGTAGTATTTTTCGACCGCCGTGCATAGATGCGCCGTGCTTTCCGGCACAATCTCGTTGGCCGGGGTGAGGCGGATCTCCTCCAGCGGTTCCCCCCGGCGCTGGGTTTCCAAATCAAAACCCGCGATGGAATCGACGGTTTCATCCCAGAATTCCAGCCGCAGCGGCGCGGCGCTCTGGGGCGGGTAAACATCCAAAATGCCGCCGCGCAGCGCAAACTGACCCGCCCCTTCCACCTGGGGGGCGCGGGTGTAACCCGCCCGCAGCAACCGGGCGACCAGGCGTTCCACGCCAAATTCTTCGCCGGTGCGCAGGGTGAAGCAGTTGGCCGCAAGGGTTTCCGGCGGGATGGTGCGCTGCATGGCGGCTTCCACCGAACAGGTGACGGCGTCGCAGTTGCCGTTGCGCATGGAATCCAGCACCGCCAGGCGCTGGTGTTCATATTCGCGCGAACGGCTTTCCGCCGGGCGAAAGGCCAGATCCCGCGCAGGATAAAGCAGCGCCCGCAGCCCGAAGGTCTGCAAATCCTCCGCCAGGCGGGCAGCCTGCATTTCATCCGGCGCAATGAGCAGCGCCCGCCGGGGCAGCGTTTCGCAAAGCGCGGCAAGCAGCTGCGCCTTGTGGACGGCAGACAGACCAAGAACACCCATGGGCAGCCGCCTGCCCCGGATGTCCATCAATATTGTGCTGAATTCCTGGGAATCCCGCCAAAGCTCAGAATAACATGACATGCGTCGTCGTTAAATCCCCTTCATACGTGCCGCTCATGCGTGCGCAGCACAACATAAATAGTTTAACATATTTTGGGAAGGTTGTCAATCGGTTGGGATGAGATTTCGCGTACCCTATAATTCAGTCCTCCCCGTCCTCATCCTGCTTATCCAAAAAATACACAATCTGTTTCGGGCTGCCTCTGGGAAGTTCTTTGCGG
>JAITNG010000169.1 GCA_031290595.1 Oscillospiraceae bacterium | reverse complement strand
CGTGGCTCTCCACATCCGCCTCATCCATCACATAAAAGCCAAGCTCGTCGCACAGCTCATAAAAGAAGGGGTCATCCGGGTAATGGCTGGTGCGGATGGCGTTGATGTTGGCGCGTTTCATCAAATAAAGGTCTTCATAATAGCGCTCACGCGGCACCGCCCACCCGTGGTCGGGGTCAAAATCATGGCGGTTCACGCCCTTCAAAATCACCCGGCGGCCATTGATTTTCAGCACATTGCCGTCAATTTCCACCCTGCGGAAGCCAACACGCACACGCTTCTTGCAAAGAAAATCTTCCCCGCTGCGCAGCTCCAGCACCAGCGGATACAGCTGCGCGGCTTCCGCCGACCAGGGCTTTAGGTTGGCTATGCTGGCCTCTTCCAGCAGATCCACCGTGCCGGCGGCTGCAATCAAAACATTCTTGCTGCACACCTCGATGCCATCCAGGTGCGCACGCAACTGCACGGTGGCCGGGGCGGCGCTTTCGTTGCGCAATTTTACACTGAGCTTGAGCGTGCCGGTGGTGTTATCGGCCAGTAACCCTGCATCGGCAAAAAAGTCTTCGATGCGCACCGGCGGCTCCGCAACCAAATAAACCTCGCGGTATAGCCCGGAAAAATTCCACATGTCCTGGTCTTCCAGATAATACGCCGTGCTGAAGCGCGTGACGATGGCGGTCAGCTGGTTTTCGCCGGGCTGCGCCAAAGCCGTGACGTCGAATTCCGCCGGGGTCATTGAACCCTGCGAATACCCAACCTTCGCCCCGTTGAGGTAGACTTCCAGCGCCGATTTCGCCGCCCCAAAGTGCAGCAGAATGCGCCGCCCATCCCAGTTGGCGGGCAACGTAAACGTGCGCCGATAGACGCCGGCCTCATTGGTTTCAGGGTAAACCGTCGGGATTTTATGCTTCTTGACCGACACGTGGTCTTTATGTAAATAGGAGCAAAGATAAAACGGCTTGCCGTAGCCTTCCAGCTGCCAGAGCGACGGCACGGGCATTTCCGCCCAGGCGCTGTCGTCAAAAGCGGGCAGGGTACAGGCAAGATCAAGCCCCCGGCTGAGGTCTTGCCGCCAGTCAAAGCGCCAAAGGCCATTGAGCGAGAGCTTAAAGGGGGATGTATCGTATGAAAACGCATCCTCCTCGCCAAAGGGGAGCGCCAAATTCCGCCCCGGGAGCTTATTTTCACCAATCATAGTCGGATTCTGCCAGGGAAAATGGTAGGATAGCCTGGCCATAGGGAGGCACCTCCGATTTTAATGTTACAGTATCTGTGCTTATTATAACATAAACGGGAGCGCTTTGCAAGAGGGCGAATTGGCCGGGGCGCGCGGCGGCAATTTGGCGCTACATTTGAAATATAGCACTTCCGCTTTTGGCGAGGTGTATTAAAAAGCCCGGCGTGCCCGAGGCACGCCCTACAAAAGTCCGGCCAAAGGCCGTTTACGTTGTTCCCCTCTGTGATGCTTACGGAACGGAGAAGTTTATTTTCCACCCCGGCGTGGCCATGCCGCACCCTACTCCGATGCGGCCAGTGGCCGTTTTGGCAACAAAACCAGCAAGCATTGCGGAGGGGAAAAGCGTAAACGGCCTTTGGCCGGACTTTTGTAGGGCGTGCCTCGGGCACGCCGGGCTTTTTAATGCACCTTTAAAGCATCCAAACGCCCTACTTTCAAAAGTGAAATGACGGGCGTTGTGTCTGTGACCACAATCATTGTTGACCTTCTGCCACCCTTCGTGCCACCACCGCGTCTTCCAGCACTTCTTCCATCGACTGGTCAAAATACGGCAAGCCCAACCGACCCAGGTCTGTAATTAACTGAAGTTTCCCGATTTTCAACAACTCGGCAGCTTTCCCAAACGAAAGCCTCCCCTGGAAAATCAGGTCATATAAGATCAATTCCTGCACCTTGCGTTGGTACATGTGGTCTGTCAAATCCACATAACTCGCCACAGATTCAGGTATATCAAAGGTTACGCGCATAAAATTTACCCTTCCGCTTTCAGCCGCACGGGCAGCACCATGAACAAAAACGTGTTCCCTTCCGGCGGGAGGATCACCACCGGCGCGACCGGGCCTGCGAAGACGAGCTTTATCTCATCCGTATCGCACGCACGCAGCGCATCGAGCAGGAAGCGGTTGTTGAAGCCGACTTCAAAGGCCTCGCCGCTAATATCCGCGCCAACGCTGTCACGCGCCGTGCCAACGCCTGTGATGCAGGTGAATTCCAGCCGCCCCGCATCGGTCTGCACATCGCAGCGGATGGGGCTTTTGATTTTTTCGGTGATGATCAGCGAGATGCGCTCAATGGCGCCAATCAGTGTGCGGGTATCCGCCGCCGCTTCCGTGGTGTGCTGGGCGGGGATCGCCATTTCGTAATTCATGAATTCGCCGTCGAGCAGACGCGACACCACATGGTAGCCGCCAAGATCGAACACGATGTGCCGCCGCCCCACTGCGATGGCGACCTCGCCTTCTTCCCCGGCGAGCTTCATCAGCTCATTCAGGGTTTTGGGCGGCACCACAAAGTTGATGTCCTCCCCTTCGTAGGCGATGGGTTCGCGGCGCAGCGCCAGGCGGAAGCCATCAATGGCCGCAAGGCGCAGTTCCCCCGCCGTGACCTCGAATTTTACGCCTGTGTGCACGGGTTTGGTATCCGGGTTCACCGCGACGGCAAAAATCGTCTGGCGGATCATTTCCCTGAGCGTGGTCTGCGGCACCAGCAACGGCGAACCCCCGCTGATGGAGGGCAACTCCGGGTATTCTTCCGGGCTTTGGCCGTTGATGCGGTAGCTGGATTCCCCGCTGGCGATGCCCGCAAGGCAACGCGCATCGGATTCCAGCGCAATCGTATCGCCCGGAACGCGGCGCAAAATCTCGCAAAACACCTTGGCGTTGAGCACCAGGGCGCCTTCTTCCTGGATCTCTGCTTCCATGCTTGTTTGGATGCCGACTTCCAGGTCATAGCCCGTCAGCCAAAGCCGCCCTTCGTGGGCGCGCACCAAAATGCCTTCCAGCGCGGGGATGGTCGTCTTGCTGGAAATGGCACGCTGCACATTCTGGCAGCAAACGGAAAGCGCTTCGGCGGAGCAATTGAATTTCATGATGAAGCCTCCTCATGTATAAATGGAATATATCTATATTTTAGTAGTAGTAGTATAGGCGGTGAGTTGGTGGAAAACTGCGCGACCGCTTTTAGTATACACCTTTGCGCCGCTAAAAACAACGGGGGCGCGCAGGAACAACTCCAGGTTTTCCCCACCCGCTATTTGGAAAAGGTGGAAACTGTGAAAAAACGGCCGGTGAATTGGAAAACTACGGTGAATAACCTGAATAACAATTCTGCGCGGTGCAATATGAACCTGTTGAAAAGAATCGTTTGGTTGAAAACTTTATATGTCCCTCCGGCCTTCCAGCGCCCGCGCCAAAGTGACTTCATCGGCGTATTCCAGGTCTGCGCCCACTGGCACGCCGTAGGCCAGGCGGCTCACGCGCACGCCCAGGGGCTTGATCAGGCGGGAAAGGTAGATCGCCGTGGCTTCGCCTTCCACCGTCGGGTTGGTTGCCATGATGACTTCGCGCACCGCAGCGTCTTCAAACCGGGCGAGCAGCTCCTTGACCGTCAAATCTTCCGGCCCGATGCCGTTGAGGGGCGAAATGACCCCGTGCAGCACATGAAAAAGCCCGTGATATTCGTGCGTGCGCTCAATGGCGGCCACATCGCGCGGGTCTTCCACCACACACAGCAGCGAAGCATCGCGCTTTGCGCTGCGGCACACGGCGCAGATCTCCTGATCCGTCCAATCACAACACAGGCTGCAACGCCGCACGGTGCGCTGGGCGCTGAGGATTGCATCGGCAAAGGCTTTCGCCTCCGATTCCGGCATGGTGACGATGGCGTAGGCCAGGCGCTGCGCACTTTTGCGCCCGATGCCGGGCAAGCGCCCGAATTGTTCCGCCAGGTGCGCCAAAGGCGCGATTTGTTGCTCCATTTACAAATTTAGCTTTCTTAAAATATTACTTACAGCAAGCCGCTGAGGCCGCCCAGATCCGGCAACCCGCCCTGCGCACGCTGCATCCCCTGTTCCATCGCCTCATCCGCTTTGGAAAGCGCTTCGTTCAGCGCGGCGGTGATCAGGTCTTCCAGCATCTCAACATCCTCCGGGTCAACGACTTCCGGCTGGATTTTGATGCTGCGCACCTGGTGCTTGCCATCGACTTCCGCCGTGACGGCGCCGCCGCCTACGCTTGCGCTGAAGGTGCTGTTCTCCACTTCCTCCTGCGCTTTCGCAACGTCTTCCTGCATTTTTTGCAGTTGCTTCATCATGGCGGCTTGCCCGCCGCCCCGGTATTCATCCGGCAATCTGGCTTTCATGGTCGTTTCCTCCACCCAATTTATTGACTGTTATTTATTACTTGGAAAGCATCTCCGCCCGCTCCGCCAGCCTTGCCAGGGGATCCTTCGGTGCGGCGGCTTCTTCGCCCTCTGCGCGGAACAGCCCCAGCCGGGGGCGTTCCCCGCCCGTCACCCGGGCGATGGCTTCTTTCAGGCTTGCGGCTTGCATCCCCTGCTTGATGAACATCGGGAAGGCCGGGTTTTCGCTTTTGATCAGCACAAAATCATCGCGCGTGAAGGCTGTGGAACCCACCAAAATCCCCGCAAGCGGCGGGTTCGTGTTTTGCAGTTCTGAAAGAACCTCCCCCCACCGTGCAAATTCCCCCGCCTGCGGCTCCTGCGGAGGGCTGGTCGGCTGTGCCGCTTGCAAATTGGGTGCATCTGCTTTTTTGGGTGGCGTTATTTGCGCCGGTGGCGCTTCTGCTTTTGGCTGTGCGTTGCTGGTGCAGAGCTTGATCAGCGTGATTTCCATTTCCATGCGCTTATCGGTGCTGCGGCGCAGGTTGGCGTTTGCCGCTTCCAGGCGCTCCATCAGCTGGAGCAGCCGGGCTGCACTTGTTTTATCGGCCTGGCGGCGATACAGCACAAAATCGTCTTCTGTGCAGATCACGAGGTCGCGCGGTTGCCGGACGACCAGCAGCACCAAAAGGTTCCGCAGGTGGAACAGTAAATCCTCGCACAGGCGTTCCATGTCGCAAGCGTCCTGATAGAGCTGGTGCAGCAGTTCCAGGCAAAGGGGGATTTCCCCCGCAAGGAGCGCGTCGGTCAGTTCAAAAAGGTAGTGCCGGTCGGCCATACCGATGCAGCGCGCCACATGGGCGGCGGTGACCTCTTCGGCGTCCACCCGGCAGCGATCCAGCAGGGAAAGCGCATCGCGCATCGCGCCGTCTGCCACGCGTGCCAGGAGCATGGCGGCGTCGGCTTCCAAAGTGAATTGCTCTTGCCCGGCGATGAAAAGAAGGCGCTTGGCGATCTCTTCGGCGCTGATGCGGTGGAAATCAAAGCGCTGGCAGCGCGAAAGCACGGTGGCCGGGAGCTTATGGACTTCCGTCGTCGCCAAAATAAAGATGACGTAGGGCGGCGGTTCTTCCAGGGTTTTGAGCAACGCATTGAATGCCCCGGAAGAAAGCATATGCACTTCATCGATGATATACACACGGAACTTGCCCTGGGAGGGCAAAAAACTGGTTTCTTCCCGCAAGTCGCGGATATTATCGACGCCATTGTTGCTGGCGGCGTCGATTTCGATGACGTCCATCACGCTGCCGGCATCGATGCCGCGGCAGAGTTCGCATTCGTTGCAGGGTTCGCCATCCACGGGGTGCAGGCAGTTGACGGATTTGGCAAAGATGCGGGCGCAGGATGTTTTGCCCGTGCCGCGCGGGCCGGTGAACAGGTAAGCGTGGCCAAGCCGCCCGGTCGCCAGGGCGCGGCGCAGCGTGGTGGTCACATGGGGCTGGCCGGAAACCTCGCCAAAGGTCTGCGAACGCCACTTCCGATATAAAACCTGATACAACGAACGCACCCCCGTCCTTCTAACTTAAAGAATAAAAAATCAAAAAAAGCAAGCCCAAAAGCAAGTCAAAAGCAATTTTGATAAAACAAAAAAAGCAACACAGGGAAAAGGGCTTTTCCTTGGTCATACGGCGCATAGGCGGACTGTGGCGCACGTGGCGGTCCGTTGAATGCTGCTCGGTTCCCCGCCTGACATGGTTCGCGGTGCCACGCCGCACAGAACCCACACGCCGCATGACCCGGGAAAAGCCGCGCTCTCCCTGTGTTCAACCTATTATAAACCAAGTGGCGGAAAAATGCAAGTGTTTTTCGCAGCGGGCGGCGGAAGGCGCACACGAACAAATTATCTGCGCAGTTTTTGGGAATTTCTGTTGATTTTTCGCATCCGTGGTGCTATACTTAACGTATAACAGCACAAGAGGGGGGTTATTTGCATGAAGAGCAAACGCAGGAAGCCGGAACTTCTTGTGGCGGCAGTGGGGCTGCTGATGGCGGCGGGGCTGCTGTTCTGGGTCGGGGCAAGCGAACAGACGGCGAAAGCGCCGGCGGGCGGCACGCAAACCGCAGCGGCGGCCGAAAGGCAAGGCTACGAAGCCGCCGTCGCTGACCCCTTTGCGCAGCAAACCGCAGCGGATAGCCAGGTGCAGACGCCCCCTGCAAACGCACCCGCAACAGAGGCCTCTTTGCCGGGAGAAACTGCCCCGGAAGCCACCATTCCAAACGCCCCTACGCTGCCGCCGACCAAGAATGCGGCGCAACCGGCCAGCCCGGTGCAGGTGCGGCTCAACAGCGCCACGGCGGAGCAGTTGCAGACCTTGAAGGGGATCGGCCCCGCAAAAGCGCAGGCCATTTTGGAATACCGAACCGCCCATGGCGGGTTCACGGATGTGATGCAGCTGCTGGAAGTCAAAGGGATCGGTCAGGCGACGCTGGCAAATATATTGCCGTATGTTGTGCTGGATTGAAGCCAGGTTATCACGCATCCCCCCGGCAGAGCAGCCCTTCCAGCACCGCCGCAATTTCTGCATCGGCGGCGGTGTTTGTGATGTAGCGCTGCCGCCCGCCCGGCTTGGGCAGGAAGCGCGAACGGCCTTGCGCATCCAGTGAAATTTGTCCCGGCGGGGATGTTGCAAACAGTTGTGCGCGCCCGGGCAAATGGCTGCGCTCGCCGCACACGGCGAAATAGACCGTCACAAGATCCCAGCTGCTGCGGCGCATGTCGCCTTCCGTGTAGCGTGCATAGGCCTGATAAACAGGGCTTTGTGCGTTGGTCAGCCCCTGGCCGGTCAAAATGCCCGCGCCCGCCTCAAAGGGGCAAAAGAGCAGCTCGCCCACCCAGTTTTGTACCACATATTGCGCTGCGGGCAGGTCGCTGATGATGTTGAACTCGCCCCGCTCCGTGTCGAAGATTCCTTCGCCGGGGCAGCCGACGTTGTATGCGCCCCGCGATGCATCAAAGCAGCCCGCCATGGATACGATGCGGCGCAGCTTTTGTTCCATGAGCGCCGCACCGCCCAGGGGGCTTATATCATCGGGCGGCGAACGCATGAGATTGGCTATATTCGTAAACCAACCGATGCTGACCAAATCCACGCCGGCATCCGGCGCAGTCGCAAGCGCCTGGCGAAAGACCCGCACAGCATCCGGCGCTGGCTGTGCCTGAAAGCGATTGGGGAAGTGCGCGGCCAAATATAGATTGTATTTCTGCCACCCCGGCTTTAGATGGCTCGCCGTTGGCAGGTTTGTGCCGATGGGGATGTTTGGTCTGCCGTAATAGGCACAGATTGCGTCGAGTGCAGCCGCGCCCGCCGCATCGGGCGTGCAGCAGACCGCCGCCGCGATGTGCGCCAGCCCCAAATCGGCCAGCGCGTGCAGCACGGCCACAGCGCCCGCGTCGTCGCAGTCGGGGCCGATGTCGGTGTCAAGCAATAGGGTGGGTATGCTGTGCGTCATTTCGCCGCCTCCCATTCTTCTACGCGATTCTCCCCCTGCAAAAACGCGGCGGAGCGCTCTATGCCCGCCCATTGGTTGCGTAGGCCGAAGTGTTCTATGGCCAACACGCCGTCGTAGCCGCCTTGCCGGAGCCGCCGCAGAATTTCATGCAGGGGGATGCAGCCACTGCCGACCGGCGCCGGGTAGATGGCGACCCCCGCAAGGGTTTGGCCGCCGTCTTCGCCGTCATAGGGCGCAAGCGCCCGATCCTTGCAATGCACGTAACCGATGTGCGGCAACAGGCGTTCCAGCGCCGCCAGCCCATCTTCGCCCGCCACCAGGAAGTTGCCGGTATCGAAGGTGCAGCGCAGCCCTTCCACCTGTTCAAAGAACCAAAGCAGCTGTTCCGTTGTTGCGCAGGGGCTGTTCGCGCTGTCGTAGTCTTCCAGCGAAACCTGCACCCCCCGCTCCGCCGCATAGGCGCAGATGGGGCGCAGCGCGGCGGCTATGTTTTGGCGCACCCGCTCCAAATCCGCCGGAGCCTGAAAAAAGCCGGGGACAAGCAACACATTTTGCGCCCCCAGCCGCTGCGCCGCATCGATCAGGCGCAATGCATCCGTTATATCCGCATCGTTCCCAAAATCATAAAAGCCATAAATCCCGCAGATCACCAGGCCGCTATACTGCAAGCAATCCTGCAATTCCGCAGGTGCGCGCTGCAAATCCGCCCAGTCCACCTCCACACCACTGACGCCGCAAGCGTGCGCCATCCGGCCAATTTCCGCAACAGGCAACCCCGTTTGCGCCGCCGCGCCGGTGATGTGCGCGTAGAAAACAGATTGCGTCATGGGTGTTCCCCTTTTTGATTTAGTCCCACATCTAAAGCCCGACCGTGCTGCGCTCCGCGCCACCACCCCGCCGCTTCGCGCCACCCCTCCCACGGAGGGGAATTGTCACACGAACCCAACGG
>JAITNG010000156.1 GCA_031290595.1 Oscillospiraceae bacterium | reverse complement strand
CAAAAATAAGCACTGGCACCCGCCGTTTGGTCTACGCACGTGACGGCCACAGTTGTGCGCTCTGCGAGCGCACGGAAGTTATCCACATCCACCACATCCTGCCAAGAGGGCGGGGCGGCTCAAACGCGCCGGAAAACTTGATTTGCTTATGCCCAACGTGCCACGCAATTGCACACGGCGAGTATGTTCTCGCCAATCAGTTTCCGTTTGACAAGGAAACGGCAGAGGATGCAATTTACTACTACATGGAATTACTGGCGGGCGGGGGGTAAACCCTCCCCCTTTCTGGATGCGCTGCCGCGCACCCCTCGGGACGGCCTTCGGCCACCCCGCCCGCTCCACAGCCGGAAGGAAGAGTGAAGGCTCTCACATCATGGAATCAGTTACTTCGCGCTCCCCCGCTGCTGCGGCAGCGGACGCGCGGCGAACAATCTCACTCCGCGCGGATAAACCGCGCTGCGCGGGCGTGCTTCGGTGCGCGGCTGCGGCCGCGTCATTGTTAAGCGCGGCGCGGGATGAACCCGCTTCCTCCGCGCTTACGCCCTTGCGGAACTACGCCGCCCACTGGGCGGGGCTAGGTTACGCCGCCCGCTGCGGGCGGGGCTTTGCGCGGCACAGCCGCGCCCTTTGCCGACCAGCCTGGCTACGGAAATTCCCCTCCGTGGGAGGGGTGCCGCGCAGCGGCGGGGTGGTGGCGCGGAGCGCAGCGAGGTCGGCTTTTAATTGAGGGGTAGTTAGATAAGGCCGACCGCCCGACCGCCACCCGCCATCGCCAAAAATGTCGCTTCGTCAATCACCGCGACCCCCAGCGCTTGCGCTTTTGCCAGCTTGCTGCCGGGGTCTTCCCCCGCCAGGACGTAGTCCGTTTTGGCCGAAACGCTTGCGCTCACCTTGCCGCCCAGGGCTTCGATTTGCGCGGCAGCCTCCTTGCGGCCAAGGCCGGGCAGCGTGCCGGTGAGGACGAAGGTCTTGCCCGCGAAAATGCCATCCTTGACCGGCGCTGTGCTGCTTTCCATTTGCAGCCCCAGGCCGCGCAGTTCCGCCAGCAGCGCACGGTGCGCGGGCTTGGCGGCATATTCCAAAAGGCTTTTCGCCGCCGCTTCGCCAATCCCTTTGATTTCGGCCAGGCGATAGAGCGGCTGCACCCTGCCGGAGCGCAGCGTGCGGCTATCGACTTCGCCCGCCGCCGCGAAGATTTCTTCCATAGAAGCGTAGCGCCCGAAGACCAGCTTGGCGACGTCTTCGCCCACATGGCGGATGCCCAGGGCGAAGAGCAGCCTGGCCGGTTCCCGCTGCTTGGAGCTTTCGATGGCTGCGCAGAGCTTTGCCGCCGAGCGCTCGCCCAGCCCTTCCAGGGGCGCAAGCTGTTCCGGCCGCAGGCGATAGAGATCGGCGGGGCTGTTCACCAGCGCCGCACGGATCAACTGTTCCAGGATCGCTTCGCTCAAGCCCTCAATATCCATGGCGCTGCGGGCGCAAAAGTGCGTCAGCCGCCGATGGAGCTGCGCCGGGCAATCCGGGTTTTCGCAGCGCAGCACGGCGCTTTCGGCCACGGCGGGTTCCCCGCAGGAGGGGCAGCGGTCGGGGATGCGGTAGGCTGCGCTGCCTTCGGCGTGGCGCAGGGAACGCAGCACTTCGGGGATCACATCCCCCGCCTTGCGCACAAGCACCCGGTCGCCGATGCGCACGTCTTTTTCGTTGATCATATCCTGGTTGTGCAGCGTCGCCCGGCTGACCTTGCTCCCCGCCAGCAGCACCGGCTCCAGCACCGCCGTGGGGGTCAGTGCGCCCGTGCGGCCAACGCTGATCTCAATATCCAGCAGCGTGGTTTCCCGCTCCTCCGGCGGGTATTTGAAGGCTGCCGCCCACTTGGGGAACTTCGATGTACTGCCCAGGGCTGTGCGCTGGGCGAGGCTGTTGACCTTCACCACTGCGCCGTCAATATCATAGGGCAAGCCGCTGCGTGCATTGCCGATGCGCTCCACCGTGTCCCATACCTCTTGGTTCGTGCAGCACAGCGAAAACCCGGGGATCACCCGCAGACCCAGCGTCTTCATGCGTTCCAGGGATTCCCCGTGCGTGGTGAAGGCGAGGCCGTCGGCCTGCTGCACGTTGAAGCAGAAGATGCTCAAGCCCCGCTCTGCCGTGGCGGCGGCGTTTTTTTGCCGCAGCGAACCGGCGGCGGCGTTGCGCGGGTTCTTGAACGGTTCGGCGCCCTGCTCAATTTGTTGGGCAACCAGCTTCTCAAATGCGCCGCGGGGCAGGTAGACTTCGCCCCGCACTTCCAGCCGGGGGATGGGTTCGGCCAGGCGCAGCGGGATGGCCCGCACGGTGCGCAGGTTGGCGGTGACGTCTTCGCCGGTTTTTCCGTTGCCCCTAGTGGAACCGCGCATGAAGCTGCCGTTTTCATATTCCAGCGCGACGGAAAGCCCATCGATCTTGGGTTCCACGATGAATTCCACAGCGGGCAGCTTTGTGCGCACGCCATCCAAAAAGCCCAGCAGTTCCTCCCGGCTGAACACATCCTGGAGGCTTTCCATCGGCACAGCGTGCTGCACGGCCTCAAACAGAGCGGCGCTTTCGCCCCCCACCCGCTGGGTAGGGGAATCCGGCGTCACCAGCTCCGGGCGTTCCGCCTCCAGGGTTTCCAGCTCCCGCAGGAGCATATCATACTGATAATCATCGATTTCCGGCGCATCCTCCACATAATATTTATGGCTGTGGTAACGCAGGGATTCACGCAGGGCTTCGGCGCTTTGATGTGTTGCCATATTCTCCAGTTCCGTTAGCGTTTTTGTGATCGCCGGGCTGGCGGTATCCTCAAATTCCGCAATGGCTGCGCGGAGGTGGCGCAGGTTGGATTCGCTGTAGAATTGATCCTCTTCGTTCATAATAAGCTACCTCTTGAATAGTTATAACTATATTTAATACTGTTTATGCCAATCACGGGTTGCATTGTTGTTTTAAGGTTGCTTGGCGCACTGATAGTGCTGCCCTATCAGCACCGTGTTCACAAAACAGAGGGTATCCCCGATTCATAATCGCCAAGGAAAGTGGATTAAAAACCTGCGTTGGGGGCTATGAGCCGGGGAAACCGTTGCGGGAATTCGCAAACCTGTCGATAGGGCAGCGCTATGAGCGCGCCGGGGTTACAATATGCCTCCCTCCAACCCGTGATTGGTATTGCTTCTCCTCCGATTGTCACACTCCCAACACTTCATTGAGCACCGCAACCCCCTGGCGCAGCTGGTCGTTTGTGGGGGTCGAAAAGTTGAGCCGCACTGCGTTGACCTTTTCCCCGGGTTCCACCGTGAACGCCGAACCCGGCACCACCGCTACGCTTTTTGCCAGCGCTGCTTGGGTGAAAGCCAGCATCTCCGTCTGCGCAGGGAGGTCGCACCAGAGGAACAGCCCGCCCGCAGGTTGCCGGAAGCGCAGTGCGTCCGCAGCCACGGCGGGGGCGAGGCCGCCGCACATCAAATCACGCTTGCTGCGGTAAATAGCACAAATCTTGGCGACGTGCGCCGCAACGTCGTAATCCTGCATCCATGCATCCACCAGCAGCTGCGAAAAAATCGCGCTGTGTACGTCCCCGGCCTGTTTGCCGACGGTCATTTTGGCGATGATGGGCTGCGGCGCGAGGGCGTAGCCCACCCGGATGCCGGGGGCGAGGATCTTGGAGAAGGAACCGGCGTAGATCACGATGCCGTCGGTATCCATACTCTTGATGCAGGGCGGGGTTTCGCCTTCGTAGCAGAGGTCGCCGTAGGGGTTGTCCTCCAGGATCAGCACGCCGTGGCGCAGGGCGAGTTCATAGAGCCTGTGCCGTTTTGCGGGCGAGAGCGTGCAGCCGCCCGGATTCTGGTAGTTGGGGATGGTATAAATAAAGCGGACGTTTTTCTCCTCCCGGAGTATCTTTTCCAAAACATCCACATCCATGCCGTCGTCTTGCAGCGGCACGCCCCGCAGGCGCACGCCGTAGGAGCGGAAGGTGTTGAGCGAGCCGATGAAGGAGGGCGTTTCGGCAATCACGCAGTCGCCCTCGTTGCACAGCACCTTGGTGGCCAGATCCATCACCTGCTGTGCGCCGGATGTGATGATCAGGTCGTCGCCCTGCGCCCCGGCGTGCAGGCGCTGCTGCAAATCCAGGCGCACGCGTTCGCGCAGAGGCGTGTAACCTTCGGTGATGCTGTATTGCAGGCAATCGATGGGGCGCTCGGCCAGCAAACGTGCGCTGATTTCCCGCACAGCGTCCGTGGGGAAGGCCTCCGGCGCGGGGTTCCCGGCGGCAAAGGGGATGATCCCCGGCTGGGAGGTGGCTTTCAATATTTCGCGGATCGCGGAAGGGGCAAGGGCGTTCATTTTGTTTGAAAACGTGTATTCCATGGATGCTGCCTCCCATATAAATCATTAAGAAGATTATAACAAGGAACACGGCGCATGTCAAGCGGCGGGATAAAAACACGGGAAATAAAGCAAATGCTTGACTTTCCTTCAGTATGCTGTTAAAATAGAGGGGAAGTCGAGGAAAGGGGGTTCACCATGCAAAAGTCGCTTGGCCGCAGGTTGTTGGCGCTGTTGCTTTGTGTCGCCTTTCTTGCGGTTTCCGCCTTTTCGGCGGGGTTCATCGTCAGCCATGCGGAACATATACACGACACGCACGGCGTGGCGGGCAGCTGCATGACCTGCGCCCATATTGTGGCGGCGGGGCAGGTGTTCCGGCAAATCGCAACGCTGGCGGCTATTGTGGCCGTCTTGCTGGGCGGATTGTTTCTTCTGCTGTTTTGCGTGCATTTTACGTGTGCGTATGCCCGCTTTACAAGCCCTGTCTATTTAAAGGTACGCATGAACAACTGAAAACCTCCGCAGGGGAAGCGCTGTATGCATTCCCCTGCCTTTTTCTATCCCAAAATAAGAATTACGGAGGTTTTTTGCATTGAAAAAATTAGCGCTATTTGGCATGATACTCATTTTGCTGCTTGCCGGCTGCGGAACAATCGCGCCCAAGCCGCAGGATAGCGGGAAGATCAGCGTGGTCGCTACGGTTTTTGCGCCCTATGATTTTACGCGTGCCATCGCCGGGGATCTGGTTGACCTGACCATGCTGCTGCCACCGGCGGCTGAGAGCCACTCCTTTGAACCGACGCCCAGGGATATTACGAAAATCCAGCAGTGCGACGTGTTCCTTTATGTTGGCGGGGATTCGGATGCATGGGTCGGCAGTATTCTGGAATCGTTCGATACTTCCAAGATGAAGATCATCACACTGATGGACTGCGTGGAAGCCGTGCCGGAAGAACTGCTGCCGGGCATGGAAGAAGAGGAAGAGGCGGAGGAAGAGGGCGAAGCGGAGCTGGACGAACACGTCTGGACTTCGCCGCGCAACGCCAAGCTGATCGTGCAAAAGATTGCGGATGCGCTGTGCGCAGCGGACGCTGCAAACGCCAATGCCTACCGGCAAAACACGCAGACCTACCTTGCGCAGCTGGATGCGCTGGATGCAAAATTCCAGGCTGTGGCGGATACCGCCGTGCGCAAGACCGTCGTGTTTGGGGATCGCTTCCCCTTCCGCTATTTTGCCGATGCTTACGGCCTGGAATGCTTTGCGGCCTTCCCCGGCTGTTCCACAGAAACGGAACCCAGCGCCAACACGGTCAAGTTTTTGATTGATAAAATCAAGAGCGAGAAGCTGCCCGTCGTCTTCCACATTGAGCTTTCCAACGAAGCCATGGCGGATACCATTGCCGAAGCCACCGGCGCAAAGGTGCTGTTGCTCCACGCTTGCCACAACATCACGCTCGCGGATTTCAATGCGGGCAGAACGTACCTGGATATTATGAACGACAACGTGACGGCATTGAAGGAGGCGTTGAACTGACATGGCTTTGATCACCTGCAAGGATGCTGCGTTTGCCTATGATGGCAGCGTTGTTGTGCAAGGGCTGGATTTTGCGGTCAACAGAGGGGATTACCTCTGCGTCGTCGGCGAAAACGGTTCCGGCAAAAGCACGCTCATCAAAGGTCTGCTGAAGCTCAAAATCCCGTCGGCGGGCAGTGTCCTGCTCGGTGAGAGCCTGCGGAAAAGCGGCGTCGGCTACCTGCCGCAGCAAACGGCGGCGCAAAAGGACTTCCCCGCCAGCGTCTATGAAATCGTGCTTTCCGGCCGCCAGGGCAGCCGGGGGATTCTGCCGTTTTACACCAGGCGGGATCGCACGATTGCCGCGCAAAACATCCGGCGCCTGGGCATCGAAGAGTTGCGGAACAGGTGTTACCGCGAACTTTCCGGCGGGCAGCAGCAGCGGGCGCTGCTCGCCCGGGCGCTGTGCGCCACAAAAGATTTGCTCCTGCTCGACGAACCCGTCGCCGGGCTGGATCCGATTGCCACGCAGGAACTCTATCGCCTGATTGCGCAAATCAACCGCGAAACGCAGTTGACCGTCATCATGGTTTCGCACGATATTCCTTCGGCCGTCAAGTATGCCAGCCACATCCTGCACCTGCAAAACAAGCAGCTCTTCTTTGGAACGGCAGGGGCGTACCTGCACAGCGAGGCGGGCAAAAAATTCCTGGGGGGTGCGGTGGAATGAACGTGCTTTCCACAAGCGTTTATACATTTTTTGTTAATTTTTATGAATTCTTTGCCGATGTTTTTGCGAAAGTTTTTGTAGCCATCTCTGAAAACGCTTTTGTTGTGGCTGTTTCTGAAATGTTCCTCATCCCGGAATATGCCTTCATCCGCCGGGCGATGCTGGTGGGCGTGCTGGTTTCGCTCTGCGCGGCGCTGCTGGGCGTGAGTTTGGTGCTCAAGCGCTATTC
>JAITNG010000146.1 GCA_031290595.1 Oscillospiraceae bacterium | reverse complement strand
ATCTTTTCGCCGGAAATGCTGCCGTAATTTCTGTATTGCATACGAACCCCCTGCTTGATTTTATTCTGTCGCCTGTGCGCGGATATATCGCTTAAAGAACGCCACTGCGTCGCCCAGTGTGGCCACGGGGATGCGTTCGTTGGTGGCGTGGGTGCATTCGATCAGTTCCAGCGGCGCGAGGAAGGGCGAAAAGCGGTAGACGTGCTGGCAGATTGGCTCATAGAAGCACGCGTCCGTGCCGCCCATCACGAGGTAGGGCGCAATCATCACACCGGGCGCCATGGAGCGCGAGAGGTTGGCAATCGTCGTGAACGCGCGGGAATCCGTGGGGGAGAAGGGCGAAGGCTCCTTCTTTTTCAGCATCTGCACGTGAATATCTTTGTTGCGCACCACTTTGTGGATGTGGCGTTCCACATCGGCGGCGGTGACGCCGGGCATCATGCGGAAGTTGACCACAACGGCGGCGTTTTGGGGCAGCACATTGGCCGCCGGGCTGCCGGAGGCCATCGTCACCGCAGTGGTGGTGCGCATCAGGCAAGCCGAAGCGGGGATGTTTTTGAGCGCGGCGGTGAGCAGCGGGCGCAGCAGTTTGTGGTTGCACAGCACCAGTCGGGGGGCAAAGGTCATCTGCCGCCCGGCGGTATCGAGCAGATCACGCAAAAAGGGCAGAATTTTGGCCTTGAACTGGTGACGCTCCAAATCGCGGATCACCTCGGCCAGTTCGCCCAAACCGCTGTGCTTGGGCGGCTGGGAGGAATGCCCGCCCTTGCGCTGAATGGAAATCTCAAAATCGGCATAGCCTTTTTCACTGATCCCGATGCCCGCAAGGGTGCCTTCCAGGATCCCTTTGAGGTGGACGGGCAGCATCGCGCCGCCCTCGTCAATCACGCTTTCCAGCTGCACGCCCCGGCTGCGCAGCACTTCGCGGATCGCCGCCGCGCCCGCGCCTTCGGAACCCACGACCTCTTCGTTATGCCCAAAGCAGAGATAGACGCTGCGCACGGGCTGGAAGCCCTCGGAAAGCAGGGTTTCCACCGCTTCCATCACGCAGATCAGGTGGTTTTTCATATCCATCGCGCCGCGACCCCAAATGTATTCCCCATCGTTGAAGCCGCTGAAGGGCGGGTGCGTCCAATCCGCCTGTGTGCCGCCCGAAACCGGCACCACATCCTGGTGCGAAAGCAGGGCGACGGGGTGCAGCGAAGGGTCACTGCCCTCCCAGTGGTAGAGCAGACTCGCTTCGGCGACCAGTTCCCGCGTCAGTCGGCTGTGGATCAGCGGATAGCTCTCTTCCAAAAATGCATGGAAGCGCCGGAACTGCGCCCAATCCACCTTCTCCGCTTCGGGGTAAGAGATGGTGGGGATTTGAATCGCGGCGCTCAGGCGCTGCGCGGCTCCGGCTGCGTCACATTGCTCCGGCGGCGGCGCGTCTATGCTTTCCGCCTTGGGGCGGAACAGCGCCGCGCGGATCACGGTGATCAAAATCAGCAGGGCGACGACGCCCAAAAGAATCCAGCCTACCATACCAAAACGCCTCCTTATGTATTTTTATCCACCACGTGGAACTGCTTGAGGTTCCCTTGCTTTGCGCTGCGTTTTTCCAGCTCCGCCGCAACTTCGCCCGGCGTGACGCCCGTTTGCACCATCAGCACGGCCGCGTGGAACGCCAGGTCGCTCAGTTCCGCAATGATCTCGCTCTTTTCGCCGTTCTTGGCGGCAATCAGCGTTTCCGCACATTCTTCGCCGAGCTTTTTGAGGATCTTATCCAGCCCCTGCGCAAACAAATAGCAGGTGTACGACCCCTCCTGCGGATTTTCCCGGCGCTCCAGGATGGTATCATATAGGTCTTGAAATGCGTCCATGCTTTGCCAGCCTTTCTATAATTTATATATAATCTTATGTATGCTCCACAGCTGCGCGTTCCACCGCCAGGGCGGCTTGGTAGCGTTCCAGGTATGCCGTGAAGCCCTGCACGTCGCTTGGCTCCGGCGCGGCGACCGTGCCGCCCGCCTGTGCAAAAATGCGCTGCGCCAGGTAGTCTTCCAGCGTCGCCGTCTGCGTCTTTTTATACTGCAAAAAGCCCGCCAGCAGGGCGATGCCCCACGCGCCGCCTTCCCCCGCCGAAGCCATCACCGCCACGGGGACTTCCAGCGCAGCGGCCATCAGCTGCTGGCCGACGCCTTCGGTCTTGAAGAGGCCGCCATGCCCCATCAGCTGGTGCAGATGCACGCCCTCGCGTTCGGTCAGCAGATCCATGCCCAGCCGCAGCGTCGTCAGGGCGGAAAGCAACAGGCTGCGCATCAGGTTGGGCAAATTGAAACGGGCGTCCGGGTGGCGCAGCAGGAACGGACGCCCCTGCGCAAACCCGGTCAGCGGTTCGCCGGAAACATAGTTGCAGCTCAAAACGCCGCCGCAGTCCTTTTCCCCCGCCAGCGCCGTGCGGTAGAGCGTGTCATATAGCTGCCCTTTGGGAACCGCCGCGCCGAAGCTGCCGCAGACTTCGCCAAACAGGCGCACCCAGGCGTCCAAATCGCTGCTGCAATTGTTGCAATGCACCATCGCCACGGGCTTGCCGGAAGGCGTGGTCACCATGTCAATTTCGGTGTAATAGCGCGAAAGCGGCTGTTCCAGCACCGCCATGGCAAAGATGGAGGTACCTGCCGAAACATTGCCGGTGTGCGCCGCGACGGCGTTGGTGGCGACCATCCCGGTGCCGGCGTCGCCCTCAGGCGGGCAGAGGGGAACCCCCGCACGCAGTGCGCCGGAAGGGTCGAGCAGCAGCGCGCCCGCTTCGGTCAGCGCCCCGGCGGGTTCCCCGGCGCAAAGCACCTTGGGCAAGAGGCTGCGCAGCGGTTTTGCGCCCGGCAGCCGCGCCCCGGCCAAAGCATCAAAAATTTGCAGCATGGCCGCGTCATACTCCAGCGCGGCGCTGTCGACGGGGAACATCCCGGAAGCGTCGCCGACGCCCAGGACTTTTTCGCCCGTCAACAGCCAATGCACATAGCCGGATAGGGTGGTGAGGAAGGCAACCGCCTTCACATGGCTTTCGCCGTTCAGGATCGCCTGAAAGTAATGCGCGGCGCTCCAGCGCTGGGGCATGTTGAACTGGAGCGCATCGGTCAGCAGCGCCGCCGCCTCTGCGGTGGTGGTGTTGCGCCAGGTGCGGAACTGCGCCAGCTGCCCCCCCGCCGCATCAAAGGCCAGGTAGCCGTGCATCATGGCCGAAATGCCGATTGCGCCAACGCGCCGGATGCTTTGGCCGAAACGCGTCTGTACCTCCGCCGCCAGCGCCCGGTAGCAGGTCTGCAAGCCCACCCGGATTTCTTCCAGGGAATACGTCCACACACCTTGCTCCAGGCGGTTTTCCCAATCATAGCTGCCCGTTGCCAGGGGCTGCCCGTCCGCGCCAATCAGCACCGCCTTGATCCGCGTGGAACCAAGCTCAATGCCAAGGGCAGTGGTCGCCCAAAGAAGCTCCGCCATGTGATTGCCCTCCTACTGTTTTTTGATAGCCGTTTTGCGAAGAACCCCGGCAAGCATAAAAGGTAAGCCAAAGAACAAAATCAAGAAATACCGAACCAGCATTGTGGGTCCCAAAAAGACGGTCAGGCAAAGCAGTAAAATAAACGTCAGCGGCAGCAACTTGCTTGTTTGCCGACGGCGCAGCGCAGTGAACCAGCAAAACAGCAACAGCCAAAAATGAAAGCCGATAGAAAACAGTAGTGAAACCACGGGAACCTGATGCACCGTTTTTTCCGTTGCAATGCTGCGATATATTTCGCGCAGCGCGGGGATATAACCGCCCCGGAATGGCGGGTGGCCGCGTTCGGCGACGGGGAAGCTGTTTGAAAAATCAAAAACATTGGTGCCTGTTTCGCCGGGGTTATAGACGTCAATGATGCTATCCGGGTACCAGGCATAGAGCGTTCCATCCAAAAACGCATTGAGATACACGCCGGGTGATCGCGTGCCAACCCTTGCCCACAGCGACCAAAAGGCTTTTTTATCCGCCGTCGTAGTCGGTGCGCTAAAGTGATCCTTGACGTAATCCGCAAGATGCGGATCATAATTGGGCAGGGCTTCTGGCGCAACGAAGCGGAACAACAGCGCTGTGTCGCTGGTCGTAAAGGCTTCTGGTGTATTTTGAACAGCGGCGGCCAACTGTTGCAGCGGCACGGGGTATTTTTCCCTTGGGTCGCCGGGCGTAATGCCCACAAGCGCGAAGAGCGGGCCGGAATACACCACAAAAACCGCAAGCGCTGCGGCAAGCACGCCGATGAGCTTCAGACGGAAGCCCTTTGCAAACGCAACGGCAAAGGGGATGAACAAAACGTAGGCATACAGGGCGTTGTTGCGCAGCGCCAGCATCAAAAAGGCGATGAGCAGGAAGCGGATCACCCGGAAGGGGGAACGAAAAAACTGCTTGGGTTCCCGCCAAAGATCAGTGACCAGCACCGCAAACAGCAGGACGGCGGCGGAAAAAAGCGTATCCTTCACTGTGGAAAGCCCAAACAAAACGATGAAGGGGAAGAAAGCGTAATAGGCCAACGCGAGCAGGCAAAACCACGCGGGCGTTTTCCATTGGCGCAGCTTATAAATCCCAAAAGCAAAGGTGGCGGAAAGGAGGCTCAACTGAATAAAGACATAGACGGCAACGCCCAAATTCCAGGATTTTGTGAGGATGTAAACCACACCGACAAGGGCGGCGAAGGCCGTGTGCAACGGCGGGTGGAGCGCGTTGAGATACCCGGAGGTCAGGCTAGCCAACTGTGTGCCAACGTCGTAGTTGAAAAAGCCGGGGAACATCGCAATCCAAGCGGGCAGCCAACACACAAACAGCGTCAGCCAGAGCCACAGCCATTTGTGTTTTGCGTTGCGCAAGCGAACGGCCAAGCTGGCATTTTGAAGGTTGTTTTGCTTGTAGGCATGGGGGGCGCCATCCAGGAAACGCCAGAGCAAAGCAACGATGGCATAATAAATTAAGGTGAACGCAGCGATAGCGGGGTAAAGCTGCCAGCATCGCAGGTCAAGCGCATGGTGGAGCGTGAGCTGCGCGCCCGCCACAGTGAAGGCGGCGTAGAGCAATGCCAGCGGCAACGGCAGCAAACGAAGGCGCAATGCAGCAGCAGACGGCGCCCCAAACGCTTTGGAAAAAAGCAGCGCCAGCCCTGCAAAAATGGCGAGCGACCAAATGCCAAGGGATGTGGAAAATTCCGCAGCAATCCCCATCGGCGCAAACAAGGTGCAGACGAACGACAAAGCCGCCACAAAGAGCGTCTGCCACAAACTTGTGCGCGTAGTTGCATTGGCTCCGTGTTCGTCCATCCGCAAACCCACCTCCAACCGTTTCTCTGATTCTACCATAAATAAACATAGAAAGCAAGCGCGGATGTTTTTACGCGCTTGCGCGAAGGGTTCTTCCTTTGCGTCCTACTTATGTCGGGATCTTTTTCCACACGAACTGCTTGTAAAGCGCATAAAGCGGCAGCCCTGCCACATAGCAGACGACGAGTTCGCCGAAGGCTACGCTGAATCCGGCGGCGGCGTAGGCCGCCCAGGTGAAGTTGCGCAGCGCCAGCAGATCGCCGTTCAGGCACGCCAGCTCTGCACCGACGACGAGGCCGTTGAGCAGCACGGGCGGCAGGGGCGCCAGCACCGGCCAGCCCTTCAGCATGACCTTGCGCAGCAGGTACGTCAGCGTTGCCGCCGCCAGGGTGGCCGCGCTCCCGGCGAGGACGTCCACCAGACCCAGCGGGCTGCCGAAGTTCGCAATCACGCAGCCGAGCGCCAGCCCGGGGATGGCCGCAGGGGTGAGTGCAGGGAGGATGGTCAGCGCTTCGGAAATGCGGAACTGGAAGCTGCCGTAGGAGATGGGCGCGGCGGCAAAGGTCAGCCCGGCATAAAGCGCTGCAATGATCGCCGCCTGCACGAGGAAGAGGATCTTTTTGTGCG
This sequence comes from Oscillospiraceae bacterium, assembly GCA_031290595.1. Taxonomy (GTDB): domain Bacteria; phylum Bacillota; class Clostridia; order Oscillospirales; family Acutalibacteraceae; genus WRMQ01. The sequence continues at coordinate 3,111 of JAITNG010000146.1, read as the reverse complement.
TGGTTGTTTGGCTTTTGCCGGGGTTTGCGCGGGTCGCTTTGGGGTTCTTGGGTGATTTTTGCATAGGGGTATGCCTCCTTTGGAGAATTTATTTAAGGCGGGATCCGATCCGCCCGGGGTAACTCGTCGGCTGTGCCGCAGTTGCCGCGAAGAGGCTATAAAATTGGCAGGGGTAGGCTGCGCTTACAGGTAGTCCCCCAGCGCACCCAGCCCGTCAATGACCAAATCGGCTTTTATTTTTGCGCTTGCGTAAGCCTGTGCCGTGGTGACGCCGCTGAGCGTCAGCACCGCCGGGATGTTGTGGCGCACGCCGATGGCGACGTCGGTTTCCAGGCGGTCGCCCACAAAGGCGAGCGTTTCCGGCGGGCATTGCAGGTTGCGGCACAGGTATGCCACCGTGCTGCGTTCCGGCTTGCCCAGCACCGTTGGCCGTCGCCCGGCGGATGCTTCAAACAGGGCGATCATCGCCCCTGTATCCGGCAGAAAGCCGCCGTCCACCGGGCAGTTGACGTCCGGGTGGGTGGCAAAATAGGGGATTCCGCTTGCGATGAGGTTTGCTGCGCGGGTGATTTTCGCGTAATCCAGCGTGGTGTCGAACCCCAGCAGCACCAGGTCGGGCTTCTCCTGTTCCAGCCGGATGCCCGCCGTGCGCAGCTCCTGTTCCATGTTCCGGTTCCCCAGCAGGAACACCCCCGCGCCGGGGTACCGGCTGTTGAGGTGATCCGCCGCCACATGAGTCGAAAGGATCACCCGGCCTTCTTCCACGGGGAAGCCCATGGCGGCAAGTTTTTGGCGGCACCCGGCCGCCGAATGGGAGGAATTGTTGCTGAAAAAGCGGTAATCCAGCCCCAGCCCGGCCAGCGAGCGGACGAAGTCCCCCGCGCCGGGGAGCATCCGGCTGCCCAGATAAAAGGTGCCGTCCATATCCAGGATGAAGCATTTCGTTTTGGCAAAGAGGGGGTGGCGCATGGGGCTGCCTCCTTATTCTGTAGGGTCAGGTGCGGGTTGCCAGCCGAAGCGTTCCAAATCCACCCGGCCATCCGGCAGGAAGGCGACGCCCTCTGCATCCAGCATAAGCCGCTGCGCTTCCTGCCCGCCAAAGGCGAAGCCCTTGCACAGCTCCCCGTTGCGGTTGAGTACCCGGTGGCAGGGGATAGCCCCCGGTTCCGGGTTGCTGTGGAGCGCCCAGCCCACCTGCCGCGCCATGCGGGGGTTCCCGGCCAGGCGGGCGATTTGGCCGTAGGTGGCCACGCTGCCCCGGGGGATTTTGCGCACGATGGCATAGATGCTTGTGAAAACGCCCATGGTTACACCTCAAATTCCGCGTATGCATCGCTGCCAACCTGCGGCGCTTCCTCCGCTTCGCCCGGCGCAAACAAAAAGCCGCCCTGTTGCAGGATGCCGCCCAGGGTGCTGCCGGGGGTTTGCCAAACCAGGTTGAGCAGCTCGATGAAATCCCGGATGATTTCGCGCGGGGTGATGTGGGTGGATGCGCCGATGCGCTCGAATTCGGCCTTGAGGAAGGCGATGTATTCTTCCGGGGCAATGTGCGTTTCGTAGGCATACAGCCCGGCGTGGAGGGCGGTCAGCTTTTCGCACAGCACCATCAGCTCTTCGTAGCGCAGGGGTTCCAGGCGAATGATCGGCGCAAGCATATCCTGTGCGCCGGGCTGCGAAAAATGCCCCTGCGTCAGGCGGGACCGCAGCGCGTCATAACTGAAGATGCCCTTTTCGGCGTCTTCCAGGCACTGCGGCGTGGCGCACATCAGCACGCCGATGTGCTTGGCCTTGCCCTGGAGGGTGTCGTTATACATCATCAGGATTTTTTCGTAATTATACTGCCGCGTCACCCGGTGCGGGATGCGGAACAGGTTCACCAGCTCGTCAATCATGAGGATCATGCCCCGGTAGCCCGCCCGCACCAAAAAGGCCGAAAACAGCTTGAGGAAGTCGTACCAGTTTTCGTCCGTGACAATCAGATTGATGCCCAGCGCTTGCCTGGCTTCGCTCTTGGTGGCGTATTCCCCCCGGAACCAGCGCAGCACGGCGGATTTTTGGCCGTCGTCGCCGTTGACGACCGCCTGGCGGTATTTGACCAGCGCCCGGCCAAAATCGAAGCCGTTGACCATGTCTTCCATGGCGTTGATGACGGAAAACACCCGCTTGGCGAGCGCCTGCTCAAAAGCCGCGTCGGCGGGGTCAAGGCCGGTTTCCGTCACCGTTTCGGTTTGGAGCGACGAAAGCCAGCGTTCCAGGATCAGCGGGAGCGCGCCGCCTTCAGGCCGGGTGCGGGTGGCCATGTTGCGGATCAGCTCTTTGTAGGTGGCCAGCCCCTGCCCCTTGGTGCCGCTGAAGCGCCGTTCCGGCGAAAGATCGGCGTCCAGCACGACGAAGCCTTTTTCCATCACGTGGTTGCGGATGGTCTGGAGCAAAAAGCTCTTGCCGCTGCCATAGGAGCCGGTGATGAAGCGGAAGGCCGCGCCGCCTTCCGCGATGATCTCCACATCCCGCAGCAGCGCTTCAATTTCGCGCGCACGGCCGACGGTGATGTATTCCAACCCCACGCGCGGCACAACCCCCCCTTTGAGGGAATTCAGCACGGCGGCGGCGATGCGCTTGGGCGCTTGGCGTTCCTGCTGCATGTGATTTTTCTCCTCATACCCAAATATCTTTGTATTCTTCAAAAAGCCGGGGCGTTTCGCCCGCAGTGTCGATTAAAGTATCCCCCAGGTGATCCAGCGCAGCTTCGTTGATGCGATCCAGCGCCAGCGCATCCATCGGCGGCGGCAGACCGGTTTCTGTGCAGAGGTACGCGATAATTGCAATATCGTCTGCGCTTAAAGCGCTGCGCAGCGCCTGGGCGGGCGTAAGCTCCAACGCACCGGCGGGCGGCGGCGCTATCGTTGGCGCTTGCACGGGCGGCGGCGCGGTCTGTGCCGGGGGCGCTTCTTCGCTTTCCGCGACGATCAGCCGTTCCATCGTTGCCCGCGCTTCGCTTCGGATGTGTTCCAGGCGGCTGAAATCCACCTTGACCGGCGGTGGCGGAGCGGGCGGTGGGGGTTCCGGCGCGGCGGCCTTGCGCGGGGCGCTCTTTTTGGAAGAATGCACAGG
>JAITNG010000104.1 GCA_031290595.1 Oscillospiraceae bacterium | reverse complement strand
CGTATAAATTCCTCAATGAAAAGCAATACGCTTTATTTAATGAAAGCGTATTGTTTTAGCCAGCGAAAGCAAGTCGCTTTCGCTGGCTAAATTCACATCAACTGCCCGGCGGTTGCGGCACAGCCGACTAGCCCGCCGCAGGCGTCTAGGGCGGTGATCTTGATTGGTTGTAGGGTATTTTGCATTTCCGGCGTGGCTTCCGGCAGACGCACGGGGGTGTAGTTCGCTGTGCAACCCTGCATCCCGCCCAGGGGATGGGGCTGTTCGAGCAGCAGTTGCGCAGTTTTGCCCACCTGTGCGGCGAGGAACTGCACCCGCAGCCGCTCCGCCAGGGCGAGCATTCGATGCGCCCGTTCTTGCTTTATCGCTTTAGGCAACTGATGCGCCATTTCGGCGGCCGGCGTGCCTTTGCGGGGGGAAAAGGGAAAGACATGCACCTTGGCAAAAGCGATTTCTTCCACGAAAGCGAGTGAGGCCGCAAAGTCCTCGTCGCTTTCGCCGGGGAAACCGACAATCACATCCGTGGTCAGTGCGGCGTCGGGGAATCGTGCGAATATTTCGCACGCTAAAGTGCGATATTCCGCCGCAGTGTAGCGGCGGCGCATGGCGCGCAGGGTGTTGTCGCATCCGCTTTGCAGGGAAATGTGAAAGTGGGGGCATAACGATTCACAGTGCGAAAGTATTTGCAGGATCTCTGCGTTGAGCAAATCGGGTTCCAGGGAACCCAGGCGCACACGCTTGATGCCGCTGATGGATCCCGCCAGTTCCACAGCTTCGCAGAGGGTGCAGCCCAGATCGCTGCCGTAGGCCGAAAGGTTGATGCCCACCAGCACGATTTCCGCAAACCCGGCTGACGCAAGGGTTTCGAGTTCCGTCCGCAACGCCGGCAGGGGCTTGGAACGCACACGGCCACGGGCGTAGGGGATGATGCAATAGGCGCAAAAGCGGTCGCAGCCGTCCTCAATTTTTACATTGGCGCGGGTGCGCCCGGGGAAGCATTCGATGGCGCTGTCCTCAAACACTTCACCGCGCTGGTGCGAGGAAATCATGACGGTGCGTTCCCCGCATCGCAAGTACGCATCCAGTAGCGCGGGTAAATTTTTGGCGTCCCGGTGGCCTAAGATGAGATCGGCTTCGGCGTAATCCTCCGCCGCATTGGGGTTGGCCTGGGCGGAGCAGCCGGTCAGCACCAGGATGCAATCACGGTTTATAGCGCGAAAGTGCCGGAGCTTCTGCCGGGTTTTGCGCTCGCTTTCCGCTGTGACGGCGCAGGAATTCAGCACCAGCACATCCGGGTTTTCCTCCGGTTCCGCCGGGGTGTAGCCAGCCGCCAGGAGTTTTTGCCGGATCGCCTGGCTATCCGCCTGGTTCACCTTGCAGCCGATGGTGTAAAATGCAACTTTCACGCGATAAAGCTCCTTGCTTACTCAAGTTATGAAACAAGCCCGCCCAGACATATATAATAGGGAAAATCCATAAAAAGGGGTGGGCATATGCGAGAGGGAAAAACGGCGCGTTGGCTGCGCAAGGGGATGGCGCTTGCGCTGGCGGCTTTTTGGATGCTCCAGTGCGGGGCGGCGCTTTACTCGGCAAAAGAGCCTGCGGAAACGCCGCCATAAACCACGGAACAGCCGCCTGCAACGCCGGATGCGGCAGCAGAAGCCGAAAAGCCGCCGGTCGAAATCGCGGCAAAAGCCGCTGTGTTGATGGATGTTTCCACCGGCAAGGTGCTGGTCAGCTTCCACCAGGGTGACCGGCTGTATCCTGCGTCGGTCACGAAAATCATGCCGCTGCTGCTGGTGGGGGAGGCCTTGGATAGCGGGAAAATCAAGTTGAGCGATACGGTGACGGCCAGCGGGGCGGCGGCTTCCAAGGGCGGTTCACAGATCTGGCTCAAAGAGGGCGAAACCATGACGGTGGAGGAGCTGGTGAAGGCAGCAGCGATTTACAGCGCGAATGACGCTTGCACCGCGCTGGGGGAATTCCTTGGCGGCAGTGAGGAAGGCTTCGTCCGCATGATGAACGACCGCGCGGCACAGTTGGAGATGAAAAACACCACATTCGTCAACTGCACCGGCCTGGATGATGAAACCACCGAACACCTCACCAGCGCGCTCGACGTTGCAATCATGGGGCGCGAACTGCTGCAACATGAATCCGTGGTGCAGTATTCCACCGTTTGGATGGATTCGCTGCGGGGCGGCGCGACGGAGCTGGTGAACACCAACAAGCTCGTGCGCTTTTATGAAGGGGCGACCGGACTGAAAACCGGCACCACAAGCAAGGCGGGCTGCTGCGTTGCGGCCAGCGCCAGGCGGGGGGATACCCATTTGATCGCCGTGGTGCTGGGCAGCGGGAACAGCGACGACCGCTTCAACACGGCAAAGCGTCTGCTCAACTGGGGGTTTGCCAACTATGCCACCGTCACGCCGAAGATTGAACCTGCGCTGGTTGCGCCCGTGCGGGTGCTTTGGGGCGAAGAGCGCTGGATCGTGCCGGAATACCCGGCGGAAATGACCGTCCTGGTGCCAAAGGGCAGCGAAGGCGATTTGCAGCAGCAGGTGGATCTTGCGCTGGATGTGGAAGCCCCGGTGGAGGAGGGGCAGCGGCTGGGGAAAATCGTCGTCACCCTCGATGGCGAAACCTTGGGCGAATATACGCTCACTGCGCCGGAGGCTGTGGCGAAGCTCGGCTATAAGCAAATCCTTTTGCGGCTGTTATCGGCGCTCAGCGGGTGACTTTAGTACGTAAAAGTGCGTTCACTTTATTTAATGAAAGCAACCTTGCGGCCGCACATGGAAATGGTGCGGCTGCAATTTTATTTTCACAAAAAAATGGAGGGAATACAATGCCCAGGCGGCGCATAGAAATGAGCAAAAGGAATCGGACAAGAGTGCCGCTGAAAAATGAAAGGACGGAACACAAGATGAAATGGATTGCATCCTTTCCCACGCTCGCGGATGTTTTGCCCCGCCGCCGCGCCCGCCCGCCTCACCTGCCCGGGGAACTCACAAAAAAAACGACGGACGCCCTCCAACTGCACTGGCAGAAGCTCGCCCTGCTGGCACTGTTTGGCCTGGGGCTGTTTTTGGGCGCAAAAATGGCGGAAAGCAACGCCCCGGTTTGGCAGGAACAATTGGTGCAGCTGCTGCGTTTTGAGCGGCTCAACCGGGTGCAGCAGAGCCTTTTTGGCAATGCGCTGGGCTATTTTTTGGCCGACGCGCTGTTTTTGTTGGCGGCGTATCTCTTTGGGCTTTGCGCGGCAGGGCTGCCGCTGGTGCTGGTGTTGCCGGTGCTGCGCGGCCTGGGGCTGGGCGCGGTCAGCGGCTGGCTGTTCCTGCAATACGGGCTTACCGGCCTGGGCTACAGCATCCTGGTGCTGTACCCGGCGGCGGTGGGTTCCATGCTGATCATGCTCGCCGCATGCAAGGAAAGTATGCTCATGAGCAGCGACATGCTGCTGGTGGCCACCGGCAAGGCGGAGTGCGTGGAAAGCAACTGGCGGATGTTCAGCGCCCGGTATTTGGTGCTGCTGCTGCTGAGTATCCTGGCGGCGCTGCTTGACGCCGTCTGCTTCCGTGCGTTTTCCGGCATGTTTCCGTTTTGATTGCCCTCAGGCTTCGTCATCCTGGCCGGCGTTTACGCCCTCCATGCTCAGTGGGTTTTTGTTGACGGCCTCCTGTAGCTGGCGGCTGGCGACGTGGGTATAGATTTCGGTGGTGGCCAGGTTCTCATGCCCCAGGATCTCCTTTAGCTGGAGGACGTCCACATCCTGTTGATACATCAGCGTCGCCGCCGTGTGCCGCAGCTTGTGGATTGAATAGCCGCGACCGTCCAGCCCGGCTTGCTTGAGGTATTTTTCCAGCATCATTTCGACCGAGCGCTGGTTGATGCGCCGGTTGTTCCGGCTGATGAACAGCGCGTCGCGGTCCTTTTGCAGCACGCCATCCTGCGGGCGCACGCGCTGGTAGCGTTCAATCGCGGCCACGCAGGCGGTGTTGAGGTAGACCGTGCGTTCCTTGCTGCCCTTGCCACGGATGCGCAGCGTAGCTTCCTTCAGCCGAATATCCTGCAAATTGATGCCGCAAAGCTCCGAAAGGCGCATACCGCAGTTGAGGAAGAGGATCAGGATGCAGTAATCGCGCTCACGGAAATCGCCCTCGACCATACCCAGCAGCGTGCGGCACTCCTCAAGCGAAAGATACTTGGGGAGCGTTTTGTCAACTTTTGGGGGAAGCAGCTCCTCCATGGGGTTGGTTTCCAGGATATGCCGTGAAACTGCCAGATAACGGAAAAAACGGTTGATAGAAACCGCCTTACGCGCAATCGTGCGGGCGTTGTTGCCGCGCTCGGTGCGGCAGTAGGAAAGGAAGCGGGAGGCGATCAGCACCGTGATTTCGCCAAAAAAGCGCTCGGCGGTCTTGCCATCCATAAAGGAAAAGTCGGCAGGGTCAAGTTCCGCGCTCGGGAAGCAGCGGCGGCACAGATTTTCCTCACGTTCCACAATGAAGGTGAGGAAGCGCCGCAAATCGGATGCGTATTCAAGGATCGTCAGCTCCGATTTGAACAGATCAGTCAACTGATGCAAATAATCCTGCACCAGTGGCGGCAGGGTAACGAAATCATCGCGTTTCATAAGTGAAATACCTACAAAAGCCTGGCTACCCAGCAAAATATGCAACTTCGCATAATCATTATTTTGCGAAGTTAAGGGCAGGGGCTGCCTTTCCGTTGATTTTAGAGCCATGTCTATTTTACAGCATATCCAGCCAAATGTCAAACCTGAATGGCTTGATTGAAAACTTCGCGTCGGCACAACAACATATGGCTGGTTTGGAGGCGCTGCATTTTTCTTTTACAACCTACAGGTCATTTCGCACACCGTGAACGGCAGGTCTGCTATCACCTTCTGTGTGGTTTCGCGGAATCCCTGGGCGGCGTACCACTGTTTTAGCGGTCTATTTTCGTTGATAACCCCAATGTGCAGCCATTTGGCTCCCTGCTGCCGGGCGGCTGCCTTGCTTGCCGCCAACAGGCGTTGCCCCAGCCCCTTATGCCTATACGCCGGGGCGGTGCAAAGCCTTGTCAGTTCATAGGTTCCGCGTTTCAGCGGCCAGATTGCCACAAAGCCGACCAGTTCTTGCGTTTTGGCTTGCGCAAACGCGGCAATGCAAATCACATCCGGGCGGCAAAACTGTTGTGCAAAGGTTGCATCGGGCAGGAAAGCGGGGCTGCCTGGGCAATTGGCCGGGGTGAGGTGGACGACGTACCTGGACACGGCACGCCGTGTCCCTACAAAGGTGCATGAAAATACAGAGGCGCGTTGGCGTTTCATCTCGGTTTGTAGGGACACGGCGTGCCGTGTCCAGGTACCTGCAATATGGAAAATTCCGGCATCGCGGTTCCCACTTCCTTCCAACTTCGCAAAATATTTTTCGGGGTAGGGTATACCCTGCCCTGCTCAGGTAGTTTCACGCGCTAAAGTCCCCTTGGCCGGGGCTATGAACGCCCAAGGGAGGCTTGCGTCACATCCAACCCCTCGCTTTCAACCAATCCACGCTTTGTCGCAAGCCGTCAATCGTTTTCACTTCAATCACGGCGCGGCAGTCGTGCTGCTGCGCCAGTTGCAGGTATTTCTCCAACTCCAACGCACCTTTGCCAAACGGAAGATGATCGCCCTTTGCTTGCACCTGGTCGTGCAAATGCATGTGGCGCAGCCGGTCGAT
>JAITNG010000097.1 GCA_031290595.1 Oscillospiraceae bacterium | reverse complement strand
ACCAGGTCGGTGGTCACTTTGTCGTGTTCGGCCTTGGTTTTGGAAAGGTAGATCTTTTTGTTCCTGTCGTGCTGGAAGTAGTAGTAGCTGTGCTTTTTGGGGTTCAGCGCGGCTTCGATGGCGTCGATGCCCGGGTTGCAGATTGGCCCGGTCGGCAGCCCTGTGCATTGGTAGGTGTTGTAGGCCTGGTAGTAGTATTCCGCCGTGCCGCGATCCATCCCGTTGATGGCGATGTTGTTGGTCACATAATCCCGCGTGGAATCGCATTCGAGCATCGGGTAGGCTTCGATGTGGTTCAGGCGGTTGTGCAGCACGCCGGAAATATCCGCCATCTGCGCCTTGTTGGCCGCTTCCATCTGGATGATGGAGGCCAGCGTGATCACCTGGTCAATCGTCATGCCCAGTTCCTGGGCACGGGTGTCGTATTCTTCCGTCCATTTGCTGTTGAAGTTATCAAAAAACCGGCGCAGCACGCTGCTGGAATTTTCCCGGATATAGAACTCATACGTATCCGGGAAGAGGTAGCCTTCATAGAGGTTGAAGCGCCGCTCCGTGTTCAGTTCCTTGAGGAAGGGGTAGTCAAATTCCGTTGAGCGCAGCCTGCGTTCCAGTTCTTCCACCGTGGCGACGTTGTATTTGCCGATTTTAGCCACCACCTGGCGCACCGTGTAGCCCTCCGGGAAGACCAGGGTGGAGGTTTCCGTGGTTTTTGGCTGCGATTTGAAGGCGCCCAGCAGTTCTTCCAGGCTCATGTTGCTTTCCACTTTGTGCGGCCCGCCCAGGTAAACCGGCTGCTTTGCCTCCGAAGGGTCACTCAGGTTGCGCGAGCGCATCCAGAAGGAAAAATCGCTGTATAATTTGCAGAGCCACTTTTGGGTGATCAGGCCTTTTGCGGCAAGCAGGTCAATGACCTCGTCGGTGGTCAAATTGTCGGCCAGCGTCAGGCTGACCTCTTGGCTGGAAACCTTGCCGATGGCAAAAATATCCCGCAGCGTTGTGATGCCAATCCACGAAAGCAGCGCGGAAGCCGCAAGAATCAAGGCCATTGCCCCGGCAACGACTGCGCCGGAATGCTTTCGTTTTTTCTTCGGCCTTCTGGAGCCGGAAGCGGGCGCTGCCGCCACAGGCCGCGCAGGCGCCGGGGGGTTGGCAAAATAGATTTCCCCCTTGGAAACGGGCGCTTCCGATTCCAGGATGGAACCGAGTTCCGACGATAGTTCCATGGAATCAAAGCGAATATCCAGCTGGAAGGGCGTTTTGGCCGGGGGCTCCGGCCGCCCCCAGGGGTTTGGGCTTTGCGCCGCCTGTGGGGCAGGTGGCGCAAGCGGCGGTTGCGGTGCAACCGGCTGCTGCGGCGGGGGAGCGCCGGGGGGGTGCATACGGTCGTCCATTGTGCTTATTTTCTCTCCTTTATGCAAAGAATCGTGTGCGGGGTCAATACGAAATCAACAGGTAGGTCAAAAAATCCGCGCGGCAGCTGCGCAAGCAGGAAATCCTGGAAGCAAAAGCCCAGGGAGCTGCCGGTGAAGCGCGAAAGAAAACGATCATAGTAGCCCTTGCCGTAGCCCAGGCGGTAGCCTTCGCCGTCAAAGGCGAGCGCCGGGACGAGGCAAAGCCCGGCTGCGGGGCGGGGGAGCGGTTCGTGCCGTTCCGGGTCGGGTTCCGGCACGCCGAAGCTGCCGGGGCGCAGGTCGTCCAGGGAATCCACGAAGTAAAACGCCATATTGCCCGGTTCATCTGGCGTGCAGCGGGGCAGGGCAACGCGTTTGCCCAACGCGAGCGCTTCCAGCAACGCGGGGCGAATATCCGGCTCAAAGCCCCTTGCTGCGGAACCGATGGGGTAGTAGCCCAGCACCATTTCCGCTTCCCGGAACTGCCGCAGCTGGCACAGCCGCCGGTTGAGCGCTTCGTTTTGGGCTGCCTGTGCCTGTGGCGGGTATTCCCTGCGCTGTTGCAGCAAGGCTTGCCGCAGTAAGGCCTTTTGCTCCGGGACGGGCAGATTGGGCTGCATGTTCAAGCCTGTATCGCCCTCTCAATCCGCGCCGCTTCTTCCGGCGAGCGCAGGTATGCCACCAGCGCCAGGCCGAAAGCGACGGCGACGCCGGCGCCGCGGGCTGTGATGATATTGCCGTCGCGCATCACAGGGTCAAGGCTGACCTCTGCGCCGAGCAATTGCGCTTCATAGCCGGGGAAGCAGACCGCCCTGCGGCCTTGCAGGCACCCGCGTGCGCCGAGGATCGCGGGCGCGGCGCAGATCGCCGCCAGGAGCTTCCCCTGTTCCTCTGCCAGGCGGATGGCCGCCAACACGGCGGGGGATTCCGCCAGCGCGGCATAGCCGGGGCCGCCGGGGAGGATTACGCCCGCAAAGGAGCCGTCAGGTTCCCAGGCGGCGGCATCTTCGTCACAGGTGACGGGGAGGCCGTGGGCGCCGGTGACGGTGCGCCCGCCCACGCCGACTGTGCGGACGGCGACGCCCGCACGGCGGAGCAGATCAAGCGGTGCGATGGCTTCGAGTTCTTCAAAGCCCTCCGCCAAAAAAAGATAGAGCATAAACACCTCCGGGTGGATTCATTGGGCTATGTTCATTCCAGGGTCAGGCCAAGGTATGCGCGGCCTTGCGTGGCGGCCAAAAAGCGTTCCGCCCGGTCATCCAGGGGGAGCAGCATCCCGCCGGGTTCCGCGCTGATAGGGGACGCAGCCGCAAAATATGCTTCGCCCCGGGAACAGCCGCTGATGGAAAGGCTTTTTTGCAGCAGCCACTCCGTCACTTCCGGCGCTGCGCAGCATTCCTCCGCCGTGAGCAGCCTGTTTTCTACGCTGTAAAAAACATAGCCGCCTTCCGCGCAGCGCACCCGCCCGCCGGTGAAGCGCTGTTCCTGCCGCATATACTCCAGCATGGGCGCGCCCCACGCAAAGAAGCCCTGCGCCCCCCAGCGCTGCGCACGCTGCAACTGCACCTGCGCCGCATCCCAAACCAGGTTGGTTTTAAGGTAGGGGATCTCGGCGGTTTCCCGGGCAAAGGAACGGGCTTGCCGGGCAAAGGCGGTGCGAAAGCCCAGCTTGCCGTAGTATTCGTAAAGCCCCGCGTCTGCCGGGAGCAGGCAGAGGGCGGCTTGTCCGTCTTGCTGTGCCTGTTTTGCGCTTTGGCGGGTCAGCTCCGCCGCTAGCCCCTGCCCGCGGTGATCCACAGCGGTGGCGACGGCGTAAACATAGGAAGCGGGCAGTTGTTCCCCGGCAAGTTCCAGTGCGCCGGGGAGCAGGAAGAGCATGG
>JAITNG010000031.1 GCA_031290595.1 Oscillospiraceae bacterium | reverse complement strand
AAATTTGAACTTGTGAACCTTTCACTCTCCGAGGGCGATCCCGGACTGAGACTGGAGTATACTTGCATCCTCTTTGGCGATACGGGGGACGGCAAGATTGATCAAACGGACGTCACGTAGTGCGAAAACAACCTCAACGTGATTCCCACGCAAATGACGCCGACGGTGTTTGCCATGACCTTCCTCAATTCCATCACATTTTATGCGTCTATAAACGTAGCAACGCGTGATGCGGTCAGAATCGCTTCTTTGGGATCGGGCGGTATTTCCTACGCCAGCTGTGCAGCAGAGCGCGAAAGAGTTGTTAAAGCATGGTACCAAACGCAGAACCCCGGCTAATGATTGCGTAGTCTGAAAGCAATGGATACCCCCGCCAAAAGCGGGGGTATTTGCATTTAAAAATATGGGCGCAGCTATTCTTTTTTGCCACATTTGCTTGCAATTTCCGTAAAAATATGCTATGATGAAAAATATGAACCACAAAACAGAAAGAGGCGTAAAAAATGAACGTATTCTTAATCGGCGGAACTGGTTTGCTTGGCAGCGCGGCGGCGCAGATTTTCCTTGACCGCGGGCATTCGGTCAAATCTGTGGCGCTCCCTCCCTTGCCCCAGGGCGCGCCGATCCCACAGGCGATGGAACTCAGCTTTGGCAATTACCTTGAAATGAGCGATGAAGACCTGGCCGCGCAAATGGCTGGCTGCGACTGCTTCGTGTTCGCCGCCGGGGTGGATGAGCGTGTGGAATTCCCGCCGCCGGTCTACGAAGCCTACGAACGCTACAACATCAAGCCCCTGGAACGCATGATCCCCATCGCCAAAGCGGCGGGCGCGACCCGGATTGTGGTGCTGGGTTCCTACTTCAGCTATTTTGCCAAGGAATACCCCTCCATGCGGCTTTGCGAGCAGCACCCCTACATCCGCAGCCGCATTGCGCAGGAAGAAACCGCCCTCGCTTTTGCCGATGAAACCACCAGCGTCGCCGTGCTGGAGCTGCCCTACATCTTTGGCACGCAGCCCGGGCGCAAGCCGGTTTGGGCCATCCTCATTGAGCAACTGGCCGCGATGCCCAAGGGCATGACCATGTACCCCAAAGGCGGCACCGCGATGCTGACCGTGCGCCAGGTGGCCGAAACCATCGTCGGTGCGGCGGAGCGCAACAAGGGCGCAAACGCCTACCCCATCAGTTACTACAACCTCAGTTGGGATGATTTCCTGACCATCGTCCACGCCGCCATGGGGGTACCCAAGCGCAAGATCCTGCACATCCCCCACTGGATGTTCAAGCTCTGGGGCGGCAAGATGGGCAAGGACGCCCTGGCCAAGGGCTACGAGATGGGCATCGACCCCAGCGGCCTTGCGGATATTATGTGCATGAACACCTTCATCGATAACGGTTGGGCAAAAGACCTTGGCGCAACCGATGACGACATCAAATCCGCCATCTTCGATTCCGTCAAACTTTCGGTGGATGCATTCCAAGGCAAACAGGAACTGGTAGAAATGAAAGCCGAATAACCCCTGCGGGGAGCCAGTCGGCTGTGCCGCCTTTGGGCTTCACTGCATCTAATACTATTCCTCAATAAAAAACGTGCATCGTTTTTTGGAACCGGGATAAAAACTCCGGGCGACTGCTAGTCGCCCCTACCAAAATTGCGCTCATAGCGCTATGGAGGTTGCGATTAAACCGGCTATCAGCCGAATTTTGTTAGGGGCGACTAGCAGTCGCCCGGAGTCTTAAAATACAGTTTTTAATTGAGAAACAGTCCACACTATTATGAAAGACAGGGGAAATCCTCATGCTTGCCCAGCGTATTCCCCTCCCTGCCCCTGACACTTGGCTGGATACCTATTTGCTCAGCCCTTCGCGTGAGATGCCGCATGTGCAAACGCGCCCGGCTGTGCTTGTGCTGCCCGGCGGCGGATATTCCTTCTGCTCCGCACGCGAAGCTGAACCCGTGGCCATGGCCTTTGCCGCCCAGGGCTACCACACCTTTGTGTTGCAATATTCCCTGGGCAAGGATTCTTCCTTCGCGCAGGCACGCACGGATGCTGAAGCCGCGCTGACGCACATCCGCAGCAACGCCGCCGCATGGGGCGTGCGGCCGCAGCAGATTGCGGCCATCGGGTTTTCCGCCGGGGGGCATCTGGCGGCGGCGCTTGCGGTGGGGCGGGGCGAACAGCGCCCCGGGCAGCCGGAACCGCCGCGCCCGAATGCGCTGATCCTCGGCTACCCCTGCACCCTGGCGGAGATCAACGAAGTGCTGGCTTTCCCCGTCCCTTCCCTGCCGGAGCTGGTGGACGCGCAAACGCCGCCGACCTTCCTCTTCTCCACATCCAACGACCGCACCGTGCCAATCCGCCATTCGCTGGCGTTTTTGGATGCACTGGAAAAAGCGGGCGTCCCCTTTGAAGCGCATATTTTCGCTGGCGGCGACCACGGGTATTCCCTGGCCACCCCGGCTGTCTGCGCCGATCAGGCGACGGCGCAGCGCAACGCCCCCAACGCCGCCTGGCTGCCGCAATGCTGCACCTGGCTGGCCGGGCTGTTCCCGCTGGGCGGGTGACGACCATCCCGTGACCGACATCCCCGCCACCCCACCTTCGCCAAAATTGAGCCGCTGCACTTGCAAAATACATACGATTCCCCTTGCAAAAACAACGCAAAACTGGGCAACGTGGTTTGGGGAAAGAATAGACGGTTATCTTGCCGCTTATCAAAACCATGATTTGCAGTTTGAAGGCGATTCTGTTTTGATCGCTTATCTTGAAAACAACCGAAAGTTGCTTGCGACGCGGCCGGAGTGCCTGCATCACGGCGATTACAACCCTTCCAACCTTATAATGACGCCCGGCGGCGAAATTGGCGTGATTGACTTTAACTACTTTGGCCGCAACGGCGGCGACCCCGTATGGGAATTTTGTATCGTTCCTTGGGGCGAAGAACCGCAAGCCTTTTTTCTATCGGGTTTATTGAACGGATATTATGGTAAGGAACCCCCTGCGGAAGAATTTGCGGCTTTGGCATACTACTTGCGAGCGAAGCCTTTCATGGCGCTTGCGATACGCTGGGCTTCAAAGCAGGAATATCTATGGCGGAAGATTGCAGAAAACACACGGCAAATATTCTGCGCTGGTATGACAACTTTCGGTGTGTTGTCCCTGCCTGGTATTTGCCGTGTGCAGACATTGGCTGACCCCCCAATGTGAGGAAAGCGGCAAAACGCACGCGCTAAAGCAATTTTTGCGGCAAATTGTGTCTACTTTGTAAAAATATATTTCCTATAATTCTTTTTCGGCATTTACATGGCTTGCATTAGCGTGTATAATACATATTAGGATACTGCACAATTCTCAAGTTGTGCATTCTACCTAACTTGCAAAGGGAGGCTATGTTTGTATGAAAAAGACGACGAACGCAATCCAGGCGACTGGCCGGGTGGCACGCAGGAGCTTAGGCTTCTTGCTGGCGCTGCTGATGCTCATCTCCGTCCTGATGGTGCCGGGTCTGGCCGGCAGCAAGGCGGAAACGGAGGTCAAGGCGGGTTCGGGTTCCGAGGCACAGTTCTATGCGCCGGAAACCGTGTACCTCAAGGCGCGGGAGGCCACATCGCAATACTTTGTGGACGCACAGGCGGCCAACGGCGGCGCGCTCAACCGCTTGCGCGATAAGAACTCGGGCGGCTCCATCTATTTTGATGCGCCCGGCGCCAACGTGAAAACGCTATCCTATGCGCTAGCGGAGACCAGTCCCGGCTCCACGAGCATTGGTATTGCCAGCCTGAAGGTGACTGGCTACATGGGCACCACCATCAACGCCAATGCGCACACCGGCAATACCGGCACGATTCACACCAACCCTGCGATCAGCAGCAACATCAACGCCGTCCTCAAAGAGGTCAATCTGACCGCCCCGCTGGCTGACCACGAATGGGTGACGATCCAGTGGAAGGTCACATACACCCTGGATGTGCCGAAAGCTGGCGGCGGCACCGAAACCACCAACAACGTGGCCTACGCCTACACCGTCATTTACGCCCCCTTCACCGGGGAAACCGGCGTGTTTGGCCGCTACAAGCGCACGGATGCGGTGACCACCTACCCCGACATCAACATGAGCTATGCGTTCATCGCCGGGATCCATGGCACGGCGGGTGGCGACTATAGCCGCATCCCCTCCTATGTAGGTTTCGACGGCTCTGCTGATTCTATCATCCCGGCCATCGAAGGCTATTACGGCGCGGCAAACGGCGGCTACATGAGGGGCGCGACCTGGGGCATTTGGGATAACAACGGCGGGGCAAAGACTAAATATTTCCCCACAACGCCGGGCGGCGGCATCTATCAGTGGGATCATGAAAGCTCCGGCGACCATTTTTACGGCTCTACCCCCACGGCCTACGGCACCATCACCGTTGACACCAGCCGTTACAAAAACCTGAGCGAGGTGCCGAACCTCAGCGTGGGTGACACGGTGTTCTTCATCTACGACGCTAACAAGGAAAATCGGATCAACTCGATCAACATCATTTCCGGCGTGGGCAGTGAACACACCATCAAGGGGCAGACGATCAGCTCGGCTCCCAACAACGTGGATGCTGGCGTTTGGACCAACGGCCTGTATCCCTTGACCACCCCCGCAAGCTGGCAAATCGTTTCCGGCTCCCTTATTATTGAAACTTTCTACTATCAGCAATATACGGACAGCTGGAAAACATACACCAAGCATCAATCCGTCAAGCAGCGCACAAGGCTGGAAGTCAACGCCGTTGACAAAACCAGTCTGCGCCAGGCGGTGCGCAGCGCCATCGCCGCCCCGCTGAACACCGGCAACGCCACGCTGGCCGCCACGCTGCCCGCCCTGCAAACCGCGCTTGAATACGCCAGCCGGGTGCTGGGCTACCCCGAAGCCGACCAAAGCACCATCAACGGGGCAGTTGACGCCCTGAAAGCCGCCGTGGCGGCCACCCGCGACACCATGGCCGTTGAAGCCTTGATGGTGCGCTCCGTCGGCAGCGTGGATGCCCCGGAAGCGGTTTATCTAAAGCCGGGCTACACGACCCCTTATTTCCTGTTGACCAAGGATAATCTTAAAGTTAAGATTCCTGATGCAGGGAACATGAACGATACAGGTTTATTTTTCACGCTCCCGTCGGATGTTGGTTCTGTTCAGAGGCAGATTTCCTATTATACCATCGATGCTAGCGGCAACGAAAGCACAAATATTCTCAATAGCCTGAGCATCAACGGCACGGCTCTTGCGCCCAAGACGTTGACGAACTTCGCCGAAGCATCGGGCAAAGGCTTTGCTGCGTTCAGCTTCGATGCCAAAGCTGCCACCACCGAAGGCGCAATTGTCTGGGTGTTTAGCTATCTCTACCTTGGTAACACCTATGAAACTTACGCTGTCACCTGGATTCATCCCACGCCGACGGTGCAGGCCGGTGTAGCGGTGGAAGATTATTTCTATGACAAATCCAGTTGGGCAGATGTTAATCCTTTTGATGGACGAAGCACGTTCTTTGCTTTTCTCGTGGGTATTCATAGTGCAAGCGGCGGCAATGCAACTGCGCAATTTAATGCTGTCAGTGGGGCTAAGGCCAATCCTTTGATTATGGCACCCAATATTTCGGGGAATTATGGGCGTGGCTATGACAGCTACGATGATCTTAAAGTTCAAGGTACGGCTACGCAAGGAACTTGGGGGGGGTACACCTCAGCCACATATAATCGGATTCCGGTAGGGGTCGCCGTCCTGGAAAACACAGATGACTATTTCAAAAACGTCGCGGGTGGCGTTTGGAATACCGGATATATAGCCGCTAGAAAGGACATTGATCATGGCAGAAAAACGTCGGGTGTAACTTTGGTTGACCGTGACCAAGGGCCTCGCCAAACTAACCTATTTAAATACCAGACAGACAATGGTGGAATTCCACATGCGCAACTTACGGTGGACGTAAGCCGTGTGGACAGTTACAAGCAGGTTCCCTTCCTTAGCGTTGGCGTTGAGATGTATTACTGGGAAAACGACGATGACCATATCTACATTGGGAAGATTGATAATTTCCGCGAGGTGACCACGACCTCTTATTCTGCTTTTGGCACTCTTCCTGTTTGGGGAGCCGCTGGTGGCGATACTTTGGCGTTCAACGTTCTTTCCACTGCACTTTCCGTTATGCGTGCATCCTCTTCGGGTAAATATGAATATAGAACGGGTTCCGCCGGACTTTTGGGTGCGGCACAAGGCACGATTAGCAGTGCGCTTGGTTTTACCGCCAAAGCTACGGTTTCACACTTGCTTGGTATAGACTGGCAGCAGCGCTGGGAGGGTGACAATACGCTGAACAATGGCGCAAATGCCGGCGATAGTTTTTCGTACCTCTGGCTGGATACGGCTGCTGTCGATAAAGGCACCCTGCGCACACGTTACCAGGATGCCATCAAGGTTTTCCGCGCGAAGGATTACTACAATGAAGATGATTATAATGCATACAAGCAGGACGTCATTCATGCGGGTATGGAACTTGGCCGCGTGATGAAGCCCACAACCCTGACGGTTGCCCAGTGGCAAGCTGAATTTGCAACCTTGGCCGCCCGCCTGGAATACAAGACCGAAGCGCACGATGCGAGTTACGTCAACATCGACGGTTCG
>JAITNG010000053.1 GCA_031290595.1 Oscillospiraceae bacterium | reverse complement strand
CTTGTTCCATTTCGGTTCACTCCAGTCTCTTTTTGCTCTTCACTTAAAGTTTAACTGGTTGCGTTCCGTTTTGGAACCCCTTTTGGTTTTCCTTGGGCAATTTATTTTACAACTTGCCGGCGGAGGCGCGGAAATTGCTTTAAAGCTGCGCATTGTATTGAGGATGATCTTGCGGAACTTCGCTAATATTTATTCGGCACCTTGACATTTGCAAAAGAATCTGCTATAATCACAAGGTACCTAATAAATTGAACGAAAGAGGAATCCCCAAATGTCTGAAAATCAAAAACCAACCGAAGAACATTGCCCCTGTTGCCACCGCCACTGCCCTGCCGATGCTTTGCGCTGCCCACGCGGGGAAGCGTTTTACCGGGGGGAAGGCGAAGAAGCGCAAGCCCCGCCGGCGACCCCGGAAGAAAAGCTCATGGAACAATTCCACAACTGCGCGCGCTTTTTGCAGCACCATGTGCATACCAAGCGGGGGCAGCAGCGCATTTTATCCATCCTGCACGAGCGGCAGGGCATCACACAGCGGGCGCTGATGGATATTGTGGACGTCAGTGCGGCCACACTCAGCGAACTGTTGGGCAAAATCGAAGCGGACGGCTACATTACCCGCAGCAAAAACGAACAGGATAAGCGGAACGTGGACGTCGTCCTGACCGAAGCCGGGAAGGAAGCGGCTTCGCACATGCAATCCCGCCGCAGCGCATCGGTCAAGGAACTGTTTGGCACACTTTCCGCCGAAGAGCAGGCGCAGCTTTCCGCCCTGCTTGCCAAACTGACCGCCCAATGGGAACCGGGCGAACGGCACGGCCATCACGACCATCACGGGGAACAGGACGGCCACGGCCATGGCCGTCACCACGAAGGCGAGCGGCATTTCAGGAATTTTTAAGTAACAGCGTTCATACGAAGGGCAAAGTACATTTTAAAGCTAGTCGACCGGGGCTTTAAAATAATGTTTTTTATTGAGGAATCGCATTAAATGTGCAGATCCCGCCGTGCGAACACTTCCACCGCCGTGATGCACAAGGCCGCCGCGCCGATGGCCAAAGCCAACACCCCCACAAGCGCAGAAGGTTCCCCGCCGATCAAGCCATCCGGGTTGAACAGCGTGAAGGCGCTGGCGTATTTGAGCTTTTCCGCCTTTTCGGCGGCGTTTGCCAGCATTTGCAGGAGGAACATCAGCGCCGGGATTCCCGCGCCAAAACCGATGCTGTATTTCGCATCCGAAAACAGGCAGGAGGCCAAAAAGCAAATACCGGCCAGGCACGCTTCCAGGCAAAGCACACCTGTGTTGAGCAGCAAGAGCTTGCCGACCTCCAATTGGCCGGGGAATTTACGCGCACACACAAGTTCCACCATTGTGGCGTAGGCTAGCAGCAGGAAAACCCCTGTCCCCAGCACCGCCAGCTGCGTGCGCGCCACCGTGCGCCGCTTGACGGGGGCAGCCAGCAGCGTGACCAGCGCACCCTTATCGGCGTAGCGGGCGACCAGTCCGTTTGCCCGCAGAATCGAAAACAGCATGGGGAAAACAACCAGGATAAAACCATACAGATAGGACGACATGAACCCCAGCAGGGTGTTGTTGCCCGCTTTCATCCCCACCGCCGCCATGATGCCGGGCATGATTTCGGTGTAACCATCCAGCAGCGCCATTTTATCGGGGTCATACATGCTGATGATAACAGAAACATAAAGCGTCATGATTGCTGCGAAGATGGCCAGTATTTTCAGGCTGCCCTTCATCTCGCGCCGAAACAATGTGAAATTCAGCATGATTTTTCACCCCCATAATAGTGCAGGAAGATTTCTTCCAGGCTCTTCATTGCCACAACCGTCACCTTCCTGCCCGTCTGCCGCCCGTGGAAATCCGCTGCGAACGCCGCCGCTTCTTCTTCGGTATCCAGCGTGACGGTGTGCGTTTCCATGTGCCGGCTGCGCAGCGCCTCGGTTGCGTCCACTGTCACCAACTTACCCGCACGGATGATGCCGACGCGGTCGCAGCAGCGTTCCACCTCTTCAAACATGTGGCTGGAGAGGAGGATCGTTTTGCCCCGCGCCTTTTCTTCCGCCACAAGGTCAATGAACCGGTTTTGCATCAGCGGATCCAGCCCGCCGGTGGGTTCATCCAGCAGAAGAATCTCCGGGTCATGCATAAAGGCGGCGACGATGCCGACCTTCTGCTTCATCCCCTTGCTCATCTTTTTGATTTTGCCTTTGGGGTTCAGCTCAAAGCGTTCCAGCAATTCTTTTGTGCGCCCGTCGCTCTTTTGCCCGCGGTATTTGGCGGTGAATTGCAGGAATTCCGTACCGCTCATGTCATCAAAAAAGCCGATTTCGCCGGGGATATAGCCCAGCCGCCCTTGGATTTTTGCCGCTTCGCGCCAGCAATCCAGGCCGCCAACGGAACAGCGACCCGCTTCCGGCCGGATGAACCCCATCAGGTGGCGGATGGTGGTGGTTTTGCCCGCGCCGTTCGGCCCCAAAAAGCCGAAGGCCTCCCCGGCGGCAACAGCAAACGAAAGATCAAAAACGCCCCTGCCGCCGCCATAATCGCGGGTAAGGTTTTGGATGGATAGTACGCCCATGGTTCTGCCCTCCCTTTATGTTTGTTTCGCATTTAAAACGTTATTTTAAAGCTCCGGGCGACTGCTAGTCGCCCCTACCAAAATTGCGCTAATAGCGCTAAGGAGGTTGCAGTTAAACCGGCTATTAGCCGTTTTTTGGTAGGGGCGACTAGCAGTCGCCCGGAGTTTTTATCTCGGCGCCAAAAAAACGGAACACCACTTCTAATACTGTTCCGCTTTAAAAAGCAATGCATTATCGCAGGCGCCTGGACACGGCACGCCGTGTCCCTACAAAGGTGTATAAAAAATCAAAGGTACGTTGGCGTTTCATCCCGGTTTGTAGGGACACGGCGTGCCGTGTCCAGGCACATAAAAATGAAGCACTGCTTTTAATCAAGGAATAGTAT
>JAITNG010000050.1 GCA_031290595.1 Oscillospiraceae bacterium | reverse complement strand
TCACATCCGGGTAGGTGGCCACGAGGGAATTCATGATCGTGCCGCCCAGGCTGATGGGGATCAGGTTGACCTTATCGACGCCCTTTTCGGTCTTGATGCGCTGGATCATTTCATAAAGTTCTTTTGTGACCGCAGCATTGTTACCAAAGGAATCATAAGCGAAATAATACAGGTTCTCGGGGCCGATTACATCCGCCAGCCCCTGGAGGGGGATCGAATTATAGATGAAGTTCTGCCCGGCTTCATCGGTTTCCGCCACGCTGTTGGGGTAACGCTGCACCTGCATGTTTTGAACCGGCAGGCCGTTTTCATCCATCTTGAACAGCGTAAATATGTTGTTCACTGCCTTGCGCATGGCGCTGGTCAGGCCAAAATCGAATTGGAACAAAAGCGTTGCAATCAACGGCAGCGCAACGGCTGCAACGATGTCCATCGGGTCGATCACCGGCGGCCAGCCCTGCAAATAGGATCCGTCTTCCTGCTGCACCTTGTTGCCCGCATCGTCATAAAGGAACGCCTCGGATTGCCCGATGCCGTGGATGATGATGGTAGGGCGCTTATCAACAACATAATTTTCCCCCGCCGCGCCAACCGGAACCAACAGCACGCCCAAAAGCAACACTGCCGCCAAAACCCCCGCAAGAATCCGCTTGCCTGCTCTCATGCCAAAGACCTCCCTTTCCTCTTTTGACCGAATTTGCTATATTATATACCCTTTTGCAGGAATAGTCAATAAATTATTTTGGATGCAGCCAAGGCCAACCGCCCGTTGCAGCATCGGCTTGCAACAGGCGGGGAGGGCTAGGGGGGTGCCGTCTTCTGCGGTTACGAGCCTGGACACGGCACGCCGCGTCCAGGCGCCTGAAATGAAGCACTGCTATTATGCTATTTCTTAGCTAATAGCTAAAAAAACGCTTTTGGCAAGGTGTATTTTAAAGCCCGGCGCGCCCGAGGCACGCCGGGGATTAAAATACACCTTGCTAAAATCTTTCTTGCTATATCTCTTCAAGGATATAGCGGCAACAACAGCAAAAACCGGCAAAATAGATACCAGAAAAAAATTGTAGTTCATGCCCCGTAGCTTCCCTCTTCCCGCCAAATGCGGTTCATGCATTCGTAGCGTTCCAGCGCCAGGCCGGTGTAGGCGCAGTTGGATGTGCAAAACACATACCCGCGCCCGCGTGCCATGCCGTCGTGCAGGGCGCGGCGGATGTCGGCTTCGCACTCTGCCTGGGTGCCGGTTTGCAGCAGGGCGCAGTTGACGTTGCCGCACAGGGCGACCTGATCCCCCCAATCCCGGCTGACCTGCGCCAGATCAACCTCGCCTTGCGGGTCAAGGGAGTGCAGCGCATCGGGGCCGCAAGCCACCATTTGGTCGATGATGGGCATAATATTGCCGTCGGTGTGCTTGATACACAGCAGCCCCATCGCGTGGCAGGCTTCAATGCTCTGCCGCAGGTAGGGCGCGATGAATTCAGCAAACATATCACGGCTGAAAAATGGGTTGGCGTTGAAGCAGTAATCCGAACACATGCACACGCCGTCCACCAACCCCGTTGCCGCGATTTTTTCCGTTTCGCGCAATACGTTTTCTGTGTTGCGCTTTGCCTCTTCGTGCAGGCCTTCGCCGTCCTCATAGAGCCGTTCGGTGAACTCCATCATGTATCCCCCGCTGGGGATGCTGAACGTGGGGTCGCAATAGACCAACAGGGCGAATTCGTCGCCCGCTATGGCGCGGATGTGTTCCAGCACGCGGATCTTGCCGTCCGCGCCGCCGTGGGTGCCGTTGACGTGGATGGCGCTGTGGTGATACTTGCGCGCAAACGCCACAAAGACCTCCGCTTCATCGCGCAAATGCAGCTCCCGCTCCCGTTCGCTCATCTGCTTCCACTGGCGATAGCCCCGCTGGCTGGGATGCACACGGCCAAGGGCTTCCATGGTGAGGTAAAACTCCAGTTCAAACGTCGGCACCAGGCCAGGCACAGATTCCCGCCGCAAGGTTTTGCAAAAGCGCTCCCGCTCCGTCATGTTTCGCCGCCCCCCTTTTTAATTTAATTTGTATGTCAGCAGTATTATAACAAGGAAGAGGGACGCTTGTCAAGGGGCTTGTTTTTTGCGCCGGGGGATCCGCTCCCCTGAAGACCGGCTTACAGTATGAGCATCGCGTCGCCGAACGAATAAAACCTGTATTTTTCCTGCACGGCGCATTCGTAGGCTTTGAGGGTGTTTTCGCGGCCATAAAACGCGCTGACCAGCATGATCAGGGTGCTTTCCGGCAGATGAAAGTTGGTCAGCAGCGCATCGACGCAGCGGAACGTGCTGCCAGGGGAAAGGAAGATGTCCGTCCAGCCCTCGCAAGCGGTGATTTCCCCGTTGGCCCGGGCGGCGGCTTCGAGCGTGCGGCAGCAGGTGGTGCCGACGCTGACCACCCGCCCGCCCGCGGCCTTGGTTGCGCGGATCAGCTGCGCGGTTTCTGCGGGGATGCTGTAATGCTCCGAATGCATCACGTGGTCTTCAATGTTTTCCGCTTTCACCGGGCGGAAGGTACCCAGCCCCACGTGGAGCGTCACAAAGCCCGTGCGGATCCCCTGCGCCCGCAGTGCATCGAGCAGCGCGGGTGTGAAGTGCAGCCCCGCCGTGGGCGCAGCCGCCGAGCCGTTTTCCCGCGCATAAACAGTTTGGTAGCGGGCGGGGTCTTCCAGCTTTTCGGTGATATAATGCGGCAGGGGCATTTCGCCGATGGAATCGAGCGCGGCAAAGAAGTCGCCCGCCTGGCTGAAACGCACCAGGCGGTTGCCGCCGAGCAGGGCTTCCAGGCATTCGCCGCGCAGCCGCCCGCCGCCGAACTGAAAGGCGCTGCCCGGCTTCGCCCGCTTCCCGGGGCCTGCAAGGCATTCCCAAACGCCTTGCGCATGCTGGCGCAGCAGCAAAAATTCCACCTGCGCGCCGGTGCCTTCTTTGGCGCCGAAGAGCCGTGCGGGCAACACCCGCGTGTCGTTGAGAATCAAACAATCCCCGGGGCTTATATACGCCCCGAGGTTGGCAAACATATCGTGCCGGATGCCATCGCTCCCCCGGCGCAGCACCATCAGGCGGGAACTGTCGCGCGGTTCGGCAGGGTGCTGGGCAATCCGCTCCTGCGGCAGGTCATAGTGGAAATCCGATGTTTTCATGGCACAGCCTTTCAGTGGGTGTTTCTCTTATTCTAACACAGCCCCGCCCAAAATACAACATCCTCCCGTGAAAAATGACAGCGCGAAAATAGCAACCCCAAATTCAAAACCGCTTGACAAATAAAGCTCTTCAGAACAGATATATCGCAAAAGCCCATGGAATCACGCTTTGCGCCTGTTGCGAGCTGCCCGCTGAAAAGCTGGCGAACTATACCATGGCGCAACGGTTACGCATTTGTAGGATCAATCGCAAAATTTTCTTTCAGCAAATGCGCCCAATCCCTGCGTCCATACAAAATCCGAAGGATGTAAATGCTCTGCGCGTCCTCTTTCACGATAAAGAACACCAGATAATTGCGCACAATCAGCCGACGGACGCCTTTGGCAGCAAGGTAGTCGTCGTCAACCAGCCGATGCCCGCCGCTGCCATCGCCCAGCTTCTGGATTGCGGCGGTAATATTATCGTTCAGCCGATTGGCGGCTGTCGGGTTATGCAGTTCTTCAGAAATGTAGCGCATGGTCTGCCGTATATCAGCCTTTGCCGGAGCGGTAAGAATCAGGTTGTAGCGGCTCATGCAAACCCAAACTCCTTTCGGATGTCTGCCATCGCCTCATCGAACGGTTGCACATCGCCCCGCTCAACCGCTTCCAGCCCTTCGTCAATCAGGCGATACAACTCG